>JBKOVK010000120.1:0-51248 GCA_046724475.1 Acidobacteriota bacterium
CTCGGAAATCCTCCACTTCCTGGGCGAATGGATGCCGCGCGCCGGCGGATCGTTCCTCCAGACAGAGGACGAGCTCGCCGCGATCGGCGCGGTCATCGGCGCCTCCTTCGCGGGAGTCAAGGCCATGACGGCGACCTCGGGTCCGGGTCTCTCGCTCATGATCGAGATGCTGGGCCTGGCCGCGATGGCGGAGGTCCCCGTGGTCATCGTGGACGTGCAGCGCGGCGGACCTTCGACCGGGAGCCCGACCAAGAGCGAGCAGTCGGACCTTCTCCAGTGCCTGTTCGGGACCCACGGCGACGCGCCGCGGGCGGTGCTCGCCTGCTCCGACGTCGAGGACTGCTTCCACGCCACCGTCGAGGCATTCAACATCGCGGAGGAGTTTCAGATCCCGGCGCTCGTCCTCTCCGACCAGTCGGTCGGCCAGCGCAAGGAGACCGTTTCGAGCGCAGCGCTGCGCCATGACGTCCGCGATCGCCGCAAACCCACCGAAGAGGAGCTGGAGAGCTACGAGCGCTACCGCGACACCGAAACCGGCGTGTCGCCGATGAGCGTGCCGGGCATGCGGAAGGGCATGTACCAGACCAACGGCCTCGAGCACGGCGCCGACGGGAGGCCGAGCTCCCTCTACCTGACGCACGAGAGCATGAACGCCAAGCGCTACCGGAAGATGTGGCCGATCCGCGACCGCTATCAGGCCTTCCGCCGTTTCGGCGCCGAACGCGCCGAAGTCGGCGTGGTCTGCTGGGGGTCCTCCGCCGGCCCGGTCCGGGAAGCGGTGGCCGCCGCCAACGTGGACGGTGGGAGCGCGGCCGCCTTCGTTCCCCAGATGCTGTATCCATTCCCCAAGCGCCCGTTCCAGGAGTTCGTCGCGTCCGTGGACCAGATCCTGATCGTGGAGCTCTCCTACACCGCGCAGTTCTACAAGTACCTGCGGACGTTCCTGGACCTGCCCGCCGGACGCACGCACGTCTTCAAGCGCTCGGGTGGGAAGGATCTGACGGCTGCCGAAGTCGCGGAGCAGATCGAGAGAGTGCGCGCCGGGACGGCGCGGGAGGTGATGGCCGGATGAGCACGATGATGGAGCTGCCGACTTTCGAGCCGTCCGACTACAAGTCGGATCTGAAGCCGGTGTGGTGCGCCGGGTGCGGAGACTTCGGCGCCCTGGCCTCGCTCCACCGGGCGATGGCGAAGCTGCAGCTGGCCCCGTGGGACACCGTCGTCATCTCGGGCATCGGCTGCTCGTCGCGACTTCCCGGCTACGTTTCGACGTTCGGTTTCAACGGCGTCCACGGACGGGCGCTGACGTTGGCGAGCGGTGTGAAGCTCGCGCGACCCGAGCTCCACGTGATCGCCGTCGGCGGGGACGGGGACGGCATCGCGATCGGCGGGAACCACTTCCTCCATGCCGCCCGCCGCAACCTCGATGTCGCGTACTTCATGATGGACAACGAGATCTACGGGTTGACCAAGGGCCAGGCGGCGCCGACGACTCCGCCCGGAGACAAGACCAAGTCCACGCACTGGGGCAATCCCGAGCCAGCCGTGGATCCTTGCGAGCTGGCGATCTCCTTCGGCGCGACCTGGGTTGGCCGCGGCTTCTCGGGAGACCCGAAGACGCTGGTCGACCTGATGGTGGCCGCGATCGAGCACCGCGGCTTCGCGTTTCTCAACGTCATGTCGCCGTGCGTGACCTGGCGCGGCGACGAGCAGTTCAAGATGCTGAAGGCGAAGCTTGCGTTTCTGCCGGCCGACCACGACCGGACCGACCGCACGGCGGCCCTGCGCTACACGCGCGAGACCGACGCGCTCACCACCGGGATCCTCTACGAGGTGCGGCAGCCGTCGTTGGTCGAGCGCATGGACGAGGTTCGCCGGAAAGCGCGGGAGGCCGGCGGCCTCGCGACGACCGCCGACATCCTGGCCGAGCTCGCTCCGCCAATCTGACCCGGCGCCGAACCGTTTCGGCGCAGCAGTTCAGAACTTGACGGTGTACTTCTTGCCCTCCATGCAGGCGCTGAAAGCCTTCTTGAACGCGTCCATCTGTTGCGCTGTGGCCTGCTGGACATTGGACTGGGCCTGTTGCTCCGCGGCGCGGCCCCGCATGCGGCCGCCCACGAAACCAGCGGCGGCGCCGATCGCCGCGCCCTTGCCGGCATCGCCGCCGATGGCCCCGAAAAGAGCACCCCCCGCCGCGCCTTTGGCCGCGCCTCGAGCTCCCGAACCCGCCGGAGCCCCGGCGGCGCTCTGGGATTGGATGGCCTGGGACTGGGCCTGTGCCTGCTTGGAGAGCTGGAAGGGATCGACCCCCGTGTTTTGAACGGCCCACGTGTAGCAGGTTCCCTCGTCCTGATTCTGCGTGCTGGAGGACTGGCCGGCCGTCGGAAAAACGTAAACGCCCATCGTCGCGGCAAGCGTCTTCTGTTGCTGCGCCGGCGCGGTCGTCGTCGCGGTCTGCGCGTTCGTAGCGACCTGAGCCGCCAGACCGATAAACACTGTTAGAGACAGAATCTTCTTCATGGCTATCCCCTTACTTGGTTGGCGGTGGCATCGGCGTGCAGGCGCCGAAGACCCCGACGGACTTGCCGTCCCGCGCGACGGCGGCGGAGAGCATGCCGCTCGATTCGTTGATCACGAGGCTGAAGGCGCGGCCGTTCTCGAGCCCCTGAAGGTAGATGGCCTCGGCATCGCGCTCGACGGTGCGGAGTGGAGACGAGCGCTCCTCGCCGCTGGCCTTCGTGGTGGAGACTTTCTTCGCCTTCAGATCGACCTCGAGAAACTGTGGGATGTTGAAGGCCCAGGGATTGTCCACGACGCAATCTCCGTCTTCGGTGCACACCATCGCCTGGACGGCGGTGCAGAGAATCGCGTCGGCGCCCTTCAAATCGTCCGCGGCCGCCGCCGCCGACAGCGACGCCGCGAGGAGAACCAGGAGCCCGATCGCGACACGTTTTCGCATCCCCAACCTCCTCCGAATGGTCATCGCCGGCGCCCGCCGCCCCCACCCCGGAAGCCGCCGCCGCCGCGCGAAAAGTTGCTGCTGCTGCGCGAAGAGTTGCTGTAGCTGCTGGCTCGCTCCGAACCGCGCTGCCGCGCGCCGGCGTCGCGGTTCAGGTCCCGCGTCACGTCCGAAGACGAGGAACCCGGGTTCCGCGTGCCCCCGTCGCCGCGCGCCTGGCCGGACCCCTGCGGCTTGTCCACCGAATTCCAGCTTCCGTTGTCGTACTTGCTCCAGTTCCCGCTGGAATCCTTGCGGTAGACGTTGCCGTCCTTGCCCGCATACACGTTGTTGTTGGCGTCCTGGCCGACGCGCACCGTTCCCTGATCGGTGCGGACCTTCGTCATCGATCCGCCCTCCGACGTCGTCGTATGGCGGACGGTGCCCTGCGAGTTGGAGACGCGATTCGAAACGGCCCAGTCGTTTCCCCGCTGGATCGCGCTCGATCCCCACGAGCCGTACGGGCTCCATCCGCCGGTGCGGCCCGTCGCGACGCCGGTATACGGGTTGTAGCTGCCCGACACGGTGCGGCCGCCCCACGGCGTCTGCACCGTCGCGGCGCGCCCGTAGCGCCCGGTCGACGGGTTGTACCAGCCGGCGCCGCCCGCCATGCCGTAGGGGCCGTAGACCGCCGACGCGTATCCGTAGCGCCCGGTCGCCGAGTTGTACCAGGCGCCGTAACCGTAGGCGTACGGATAAGACCAGTAGATCGGATATGGATACGGCCCCCACCAGACGTACGGAGGGTAGTACCAGCCCGTCCCGTACACCACGCACATCCCAACGCTCATCCCGGCGACGAACGAGCCCGTGTATCCGTCCGTGTAACTCGTCGTGACGGTCGTCGCCGTGGGGTTGGAGACCGTGACGTACGTCGTGTTGTACACGGGCGACGAAGACGGAATCGTGTAGATCTCCTTGGGCACCGAATCGCACGTCTTCCAGGGGCCCGACGGCGTCGTCGACATGAACCACACGCCCTGGAAGCAGAGGTAGTAGAGGTCGCCGACCTTGATGACCTTGTCCTGCGTGTTGGTCGCGTAGGACATCTCGGTGGGTTCGATCGGCGCGAACTTCGGCTCGCCGGCGTATTTCACCGAGACCGCCTTCTCGGCTTCCTCCTTGTTGACGACGGCCGTCGTCGGAACCTGCGCGAGCAGAACGGCGTCCGCCGCCTCCTGCGTGCCGGGCACGGACGCGAGGACGTTGCCCTTGGGCCCCTTGCGCGGAATCTGCGAGAAGTCCTTGGGAAGATCCGCACTGGCATAGGTCCAGGGCCCGTCGAAAGACTTCGCCCGGAACCATCGCCCCGAGACCAGGAAGTAGAACTGGTTCTCGTCCTGCTGCAGGAACACGTCGCTGCGCGTGTTCTTCGCGTACGAGAGCTGCGTGCCCGGAATCTCGACCCAGGCCGCCGGCCCTTCGAAGCTGATGAGCTCCGCCGGCGCGCTGCTGAAGAAGACCTTGTGGGGTTTCGCGTCCGTGGCCGGCGCCGGCACGAACTTCTTCACGTCGTCGAAATTCTGGCCCGCCGGCAGTTTCTCCATGTCGCGGGGCAGGTTCTTCGTCGCCGTCCAGGTGCCGTCGAGCGAATCGGCGGTCATCCAGATCGGGTCGTCGAGGAGATAGAACCGCGCCGTCGCTTCGTTCTTGAAGAGGTCCCAGTTCGTGTTGACGACGAACTTCAGATTCGTTCCCTCGATGGGCGCGAGGATCGGCTCGCCGTCGACGAACAGCAGGATCGCAGGAGTCTCGCTGACGAAGATGCGCGGCGGCTCGTTCTTCAGGTTCGTGGCCGGAGCCGCCGGGCGCTGGTCGGGCAGCGCGGCGAGGAGTCGATCGAGCGAGACGGTCATGCCTTTCAGCGGGAAGAGAGCCCGGATGCGGTCGCCGGCGCGCTTCTCCGTGGCCTCGTCGAGCGAAGGGAATCGAATGTCCTGGAAATGCATGTCCTTGAGGACCACGGTGCGGGCATCCTTGTCCACGACCGTCGTCGCGCGGATCGAGGCGATGCCCGGGACCGACTTGTCGGCGCCCTTGCGAGTCACGGCGAAGGCGACGCGAAACGCGAGCTCCTGGTAGTCCTTCCACTCGTCGACCTGCGGCTGGTAGTAGACGAGCTTGCCTTCTTCGCGCTCGATCACGCGCGGCCAGCCCGGGTCCGCGGCCACGGGAGGCGCCGCGCTCGATGACGCCGGGCCGGCCGGCAGCGCACCGGCCGCGCAAACTCCGGCGAGGATCGCCGCGATTGCGGATCGGGCGGCGCGACGCCACGGGAGGAAGGCGGTCATCGAGTCACGGTTTCCGGCGCCATGCTATACCGCGGGCGCGCTTTCATGCGCGCGCCGCGGCGCGACGATTTATTTAGATGTTGATCGTCGCGAAGCGCTCGATCTCGCCGACCGGCATCGGGCGGGCGAGCAGGAAGCCCTGCCCGTAGGGGACGCCTAGAGACTGCAGGACGCGAAGCTCCTCGCGCGTCTCGATGCCCTCGGCGATGACCTTGGTGTGCATCTTCCGCGCGAAGCTCATCAGCGCCTCGAGCAGGTCCTGCTTGACCTGTCGGCGGTCGATTCCCCTCACGAAGACGTTGTCGAACTTCAAATAATCCGGTTCGATGTCCGCGAGCGAGGACAGGTTCGAGTACCCGGTGCCGACGTCGTCGACCGCGATGCGGAAGTTCTGCGAGCGGAACTTCGAGAGCACCTCGCGGAAGAGCCCCTCGTAGACGGCGTACGTGCGCTCGGTGATCTCCAGGACGATGCGGTCGGGCTCGAGGCCCAGCGCCATGACCTGGTCGCGGAAGAGAGGTCCCAGAAACTCCGGATCCGACGCCGCCGCCGGCGAGAGATTCAGGAAGATCTGACGCCGGTTGTTGCCTTCCGCCGCCGCCTCGAGGGAACGCTGCCGGCAGACGCGCTCGAGCGGAACCAGAAGCTCGGTGCGCTCGGCCAGGGAGAACAGCGTCTCACCGCTCTCGAACTCGCTGCCCCGCGGGCCCCGCGAGAGAGCCTCCATCCCGATCATGTTCCCGGTCGCCAGATCGAACACCGGCTGGAAGACCGGCGAGATGTCGCGCCTTGAGATCGCGTCCTGGAGCAGCTCTCCGCCCCGGATTTCCTGGCGCACGGTCTGGCGCGTGACCTGGTCGCGCGCCTCCTGGATTCCGCGATAGACGAGGCGCTCCAGACGGTGTTTGGGATCCTTCATGATCCGCGCCGCGCCGACGAACGAGCGGAACCTCGCCGAGACGTCGGCGCGCTCCGCGAGGTAGCCGCGGATCAGCTGGTCGAGCTCCGCCGCCTTCTGGCCCAGGGCGACGGGGCCCTCGGCCATGCCGCCGCCTTCCGAACCGATGAAGAGGATGATCTCGTCCGAGCGAACGTACGGCAGGGAGAACGTGCCTCCCGGAACGATCCCGTCGGTCTGGAAGGCCTTCAACCGCCGAACGAAATCGAGCATGAGATCGTCATAGGCCTCCCAGCCCCAGACTTCTTCGACGTGGCCCTCGGAGCTCGGACGAAAGACGAGCACGGAGATCGAGCCCTTGTCGTCGAGCATCGTCTTCAAGTCGTCCATCAGGACGGCGACGGTGGGCAGCCCGGTCTCGCGGTCGTAGAGGCGCGACCGCTCTTTGAACCACTTCCCCCGGAGAGCGACGAGCTCGCTCTGCTTGCTCTTGATCGCGGGTGGAACCTGACGGGCTTTGTCCAGAGGCACTTAGGATAACACTGCCGCGCGAAGCGGCGAAGCCCGTCGGGATCTCCCTAGCCGCTCTCGGCCAATGCCCGCGCCTCGTCGTGCAGCTTCGCGATGGAGGCCTCGCTTCCGAGCGCGACCAGGATGTCGCCGTGCTGGAGCCGATCCGTCGCCTCCGGAACGAAGCGACGCTCCGCACCGTCGCGTCCCATGCGTTTGACGGCCAGGACCGAGATGCCGAACCGCGAGCGCAGCCCCGCCTCCGCGATCGTCTTGCCGACCAGGCCAAGCGGCGCCTCCAGCTCCACGAGGCGATGCCCTTCGGGTAGCTCGAGCATGTCCACCTCGCCGTCCTCCTCTCCGAACGTCCGCACGGGCGTGACGAGACGATTGCGGCGGAGGATCTCGCTGTCGAAGGCGGCGAGCAGATCGCGTTGCGCGACGACGCCCAGGAACTTCCGGTTGGTCGGGTTGTCCACAACGGGAAGCTGCCCGAGGTCGCGGAACCAGAGCGTCTCGTTGACGGAGGTCAGCGGCGTGTCGGGCGTCGTGAACGGGATCTCCCGGACCAGATCCGCCGCGATCACGAGGCCCGCCAGGTCCCGATCCGGGAACGACTCCTTCACGTCGTGAATGTCGATGGCGCCGAGGAGCCTTCCCTCCTCGTCGCCGACGTAGAGAAGGAGGCTCCGGGACTTCAGGAACTGGGAAATGATGTCGGCCATCGGCATCGTGCGCGGAATCAGTGACACGTCGCGCCGCATGACGTCCGCGACCTTCAGCGAAGCGAGCGCCGTCGCCTCCGGAGTCTTCTCCCAGACGATGCCCGCCGAGCGCAGGCTCGCGATGTACATCGAGTCCTTCTGCAGGACCTGCGCGGTCGCGATCGCGAGGACCGATACGACCATCATCGGCAGCAGCACCGCCGTGTTCTGGGTCAGCTCGAAGATCATGATGACGGCCAGGAACGGAGCGCGCGTCACCCCGGCCATCATCCCGCCCATGCCCAGCAGCGCGTAGCCTCCGACCGGCGCCGACAGCGTCGGCACCGCCGCGTGCACCGCCTGCGCGATCAGACCCCCGAGCGTCGCGCCCACCAGCAGCGAGGGCGTGAAGACGCCGCCGACGCCGCCCGAGCCGATCGTCGACGCCGTGGCCGCGGTCTTCGCGACGCCGAGGGCGAGAAGGAAGAGGACCGTCGGATTGCCGTGGAGAATCCGATCCGTCGCCTCGAATCCGTTGCCGTAGACCTCGGGCATGAATATCGCGATCGCGCCGACGATCGCCCCTCCGAGACACATCGCGGCCCACACCGGAAGCTTCGAGGCCGAGAAGAGCTTCTTGCCGAGCGCGAGGGCGCGGACGAAGAGCGTCGAGCAGAGACCTCCGAGAACTCCGATGACCATGAACGGCGCGAATTCCAGCAGCGACTGGACGCTGAACGGCGCGACCTGGTAGACCGGCTCGTCGCCGAGCACCGCCCGGACCAGAAGTGTCGAGACCACGGCCGAGACGACCGCAGGTCCGAAGAGAGCCATCGAGAAGGAGCCCACCACGACCTCGACGACGAAGAGCGTCGCGGCGATCGGCGTGTTGTACGCACCCGCGACACCGGCCGCCATGCCGCAGGCGGTCAGGATCCGAACGCGCTCGGGCGAAAGCTTCAGGGACCGGGCGAGTTTCGATGCGAAGGCCGCACCGATCTGAATGATCGGGCCCTCGCGCCCCTCCGAGCCTCCGCTCGCGATGACCGCGATCGAGGAGGCGCCGCGCGCCAGCGATGGACCCGTCCTCACGGTCCGGCGGCCCAGCGAGACGACCTCGATCATGTGCGAAATGCCGGAGAGACTCTTCTCGCCGAAAAAGAAGCGTGCGATCAACCCGCCGACGAGCCCTCCGGCCGCCGGCATCAACACCCTTGCCCAGACCGGCAGCCCCTCGCCGCCGCGCACGACGTCGGGAGTTCCCATCAGGAGCGCCGTCAGGCTGCGCGTGAGCCACCGGAAGGCAATCGCGCCGGCGCCGCCGGAGAGGCCCGCCGCCGCGGCGAGGAGCAGGAACTGGGTGTTGGGGTCGCGCCAGAAGAAGCGGCCGAAACGGGCGGGCCGCGTCGGGGCGTCAGGCGCGCTCATTCTCCGTCTTCGTACTTCTGGACCTCGGACTCGTCGATCTCGTCCTCGCCCCCGAAGAAGAAGGCGTGCGAACAGTCCGTCCCGCAGAAAGTGCTGCCCCCCATGCGCACCGCGCAGTCGTCGCAGACGGATTTGTGGCAGATCGGACAGCGAGGCAGGGCGTACTGGTGTTCCTGGCCGCAGACCCCGCAATTGTCGGAAAGCCCGGCCATGGAGAAAGTATAGACGCGAGGGCCTCCTCTGCTATGATCCGCCGTTCTCTGGCGGTGTAGCTCAGCTGGTCAGAGCAAGCGGCTCATATCCGCTGTGTCCGGGGTTCAAATCCCTGCACCGCCACCAACCCGGATCCGCGTTCGTCTATAATCCCGTCAAAACCGGAGACACTTCGATGCGACGACTGCCGCGCCTCATCGCGACGCTCGCTCTTGCGACCGGCTGTGCCACAGCCGACAAAGACACTGTCGACGTTAACGTCACCGGAGATGCCCTCGCGGTCAAGGACTGCAAGTTCTTGGGCAATATCCAGGACGACGACCACTCGTACTTCGGCCACACGAACCAGGTCGTCGCCGAGAGCCGAGCCACGCCCTACATGCGGAACAAGGCCAACGCTCTGGGGGCGAACACGATCCTCCTGCTGCGAACCGTGACGAACATCGGCGGCGCGGTCCAGCTCGGCGAAGCCTACGCATGCCCGGCGCGACCCGCGACGCCTCCGGCTCCTGCCGACCTCACGGCGGAATCCCCTCCGAAAGCCAAAGAATGAGCGAAGGCTAGGCGGTGGACGGGCTCGGCGCAACCGCGGCCGGCGCCGACGAGCCGAAGCGCCGCCGCAGGAATCGGTTTGCCGGCGTCTCGACGGCCTCGTAAAGCGCGATCGACAGGAGCGTGACGACGGCGAAGAGGACCGCCACGTTGTGGAGCAGGAGATTCTCGAAGGCACCTGCGACTCCTGTTCCGAATAGCCGCACGACCGCCACGAGCACTGTGAGCAGGATGTTCAGGACCGGGGCGAGGTGGATCAGGTAGAAGGCGTAGGAGCTGCGCCCGAGCAGGTCCGCGACGCGCGTGGAAAGGATCCACCGAATCGGGGACCGCTCGCGCACCAGTCCCCAATAGAAAGCCGCGATCGCCAGCGGGAGGACGAGATTGTTCAGCGCGATGCCCGCGGGATGGTAGAGCCCGTAGACGTACCTGCCTCCCGTCGCGGAGTAGATCGCCGCCAGCGCCACGACGACCCCCACGATGCCCAACAGGCCGCCAAGGGTGAAGACCGGAAACCTCCGGTGTGGATCGATGTTCGGGCCCGCGCGCGCCACCTTCTTCGCGAGCCAGATGCCAACGTAGAACTCGAAGAACCGCCCCGGAAACGTGTACAGAAGCATGTTGGCCGGCGGGCCGACGATCCCCGAGGTGGACGGTATTTTCGCGATCGGATAAAGCGCAATCAGCACGGCGGCCGCGGCGACGAGCGGGAGAACGGTATGGCGCCGCCACAGCAGGAAGAGCAACGGTGCACAGAGATAGAAACACTCCTCGACGCGGAGCGACCACGCCTGCGGGATTCCGACTTCGAGCGAGGAGAATACCGTCAGGTTCCAGAACCAGGCGCTCAGCGATCGCGCGCCGTAGATGAGCATCGTCGGAACGACGAGGAAGAAGTAGAGCGGGTAGATCCGAGCGAAGCGATTGACGAAGTATCCGCGGAGGAAGGATTCCTTTGCGGGACCGCAGCGATCGTACCGCCACGTGATCATGAACCCGCTCAACACGAAGAAGAGCGTCACGCCGATGTGGAGCTCCCACCAGAGCCGCAGCGGCCCCACCTCGAGAAGCTCCGTCGGGTGGTGATGAAAGAAGACCAGGAACGCGGCGAGCGCCCGCACGCCCGTCAGAGCCGGAAGCCTTGCGTGTCCTCCTGTCGCCATTTCCAGGGTCAGTCTGACATGGCGCGGCGGCCGCTCGCGCTAGAGTCTGCGGCCGTGCCGCATCGTTCGTTTTGGCTGGAGCAAGTCGCGGGCGACGCTCCCGACGCGCCGGCGCTCGAGGGCGATGCCCGCGCCGACGTCGCGATCCTCGGCGGCGGCTACGTCGGTCTCTGGACTGCTCTCCAGATACGGAAGCGGGAGCCCGCGCTCGACGTCGCCGTGCTGGAGCAGGACATCTGCGGCGGCGGGGCCTCGGGGCGAAACGGCGGCTTCGTTCTGAACTGGTGGACCAAGCTGTCGTCGCTGGTCTCGCTGTGCGGAGCGACGGACGCGCTGCGCGTGGCGCGCGACGCGGAGGCGGCGATCGGCGAAATCGGGAGCTTTTGCGAGACCCGCGGCATCGACGCGCACTTTCGCCGCGGAGGATCCCTCTGGACGGCCACGTCGAGGTCGCAGATGGGTTCCTGGGAGAGCGTGCTCGCCCTGTGCGGGAAGCTCGGCGTCGAACCATTCCGACGGCTGCCGCCGGAGGAGATCGCGCGGCGAACCGGCTCCCCCGTCCACCGCGCCGGTGTGCTCGATCCGACAGCCGCGACGGTGCATCCCGCGCGCCTGGTGCGCGGCTTGAGACGCATCGCGCTCGCTTCGGGCGTTCGGATCTACGAGAACACGCGGATCCGCTCGTTCTCCCGCGGATGGCCCGTCCTGCTGCGAGCCGACCGCGGAACCCTGACCGCGCAAAGGCTGGTCATCGCAGCCAATGCCTGGGCGGCGGGCATCCGGGAGCTCTCGCGCGCGATCGTGGCGATCACGAGCGACATGGTCATGTCGGCGCCCGCGCCGGATCGCCTCGCTGCGATCGGCTGGACGGGCGGGGAGTGCATCACGGACTCGCAGATGATGGTCGACTACTACCACGCCACGCGCGAGGGGCGCGTCGCGTTCGGCAAGGGCGGCTGGGGCATCGCGTACGGCAGCCGCATCGGCCCGGAGTTCGACCGCAACGCGGCCCGGTCCCGGACGGTCGCCGCCGATTTCCGGCGGACCTACCCGATACTCGCCGACGTGCCGATCACGCACGACTGGTGCGGACCGATCGACCGGACACCGAACAGCCTGCCGGTTCTCGGGCGCCTCGGCGGGCGGCCGCACATCGTTTACGGCATCGGCTGGAGCGGCAACGGCGTGGGCCCGAGCTTTCTCGGCGGAAAGATCCTTGCGAGTCTCGTCCTCGAACGCGACGACGACTGGGGCCGCCATCCGCTGATCGGCCGATCGGCGGGACGTTTCCCGCCCGAGCCCGTCCGCTGGATCGGCGCCCACGTCGTACGGGCCGCGGTCGCGCGAAAGGAACGCGCCGAGATCGCCGACCGGACGCCCTCGTGGTTGGACGTTCGCCTGTCCCGCCTCGCGCCCGCCGGCGTGGAGGACAAGGCGCCGCCCCGTGCGTAGTCAGCTCGCCGCAGACTTTGCCAGCGTCGCGATCGCCGCGGGAAGGCGCTCGCGCCAGAACTCGGGACCGTGGCTCGCGTCGGGAACCTCCGCGTAGGTGACCGCGTAGCCTTTCGCCCGGAGCGCATCGCGAAAGCGGCGATTCGCGTCGAGGATCGAGGGCGCCGCGCCGCCGAGGGCTCCCCTGGTTTCGAGCGCGCCGACCTCGAGCAGGAAGCGCACGTCCCGTTTCGGTTCGTCCGGGACCCGGCTCGTGAGCCACTCGTAGGGCGGGTCGTTGGACGCTTCGTTGCCGCGCCAGAAGGCGCCGCTCTGAGACAACGCGTTCCCGAAGACCTCGGGGTGCCGAAGGGCCAGATACACCGCCGCGAGCCCGCCGGCGCTCGATCCCGTGACGTAGGTGCGGCGTGGATCGCGTGTGGCCTTCCAGTTCCGGCGCGCCCACTCGACGACGTCGCCCGCGACGAAATCGGCGAACTGCGCTCGGTTTCCCAGGTCTGCGAGGCGCTCGGCCCCGCGGCTGTTGTCGATCAGGACGGCGACGAAGGGTCCGGCCTCACCGCGCGCGAGCAGCGTGTCGAGCATCGCCGGCAGCGCGATGTCTTCGAGGTATTCCTCGCCGTCGAACACGACGAGCAGGTCGTAGTCCGCGGCGGCATTCGCGGAGTAACCCGGAGGCGTGTAGATCCAGACGCGGCGCGGATTCGGATAGACCTTCGTCGGAATCGTCGTTTCCTCGACCTTGTCCGCGGGAACCCCCGCCGGTGGATCCGCCGGTGCGGCGCTCCCGTGCGAGGCAGCCGTGGTGACCGCGAGAATTACGCGGCGACGACGCGCGGAAATCTCATGTGCACCTGGGTGGCAGTACGAACGATCCGTCCGAAGGTTCAGCCGCCTTCGACGCCGTCGTAGACTGCCTGCCGGCCATGAAGTACCTGCAGGCGAGCGTCGACGGAGACGGCTATCGGGTCGTGCTCGCGGAAGGGCCGGTGCCTGTGCCGGCCGCGGACGAAGTCCTCGTGAAAGTCGCGGCGTCGGGCGTCAACCGCGCGGACCTCTCGCAGATCGCGGGACGGTATCCCCCGCCGCCCGGAGAGTCCGAGATCCTGGGTATGGAGCTCTCGGGGGTCGTCGCGGGGACCGGCGAGGAAGTGATGGCTCTGGTCGCGGGCGGCGCGCATGCGGAGTACGTCGCGGTCCCGCGCGGCCAGATCCTGCCGGTCCCGAAACGCCTTGCGCTCGGCGAGGCCGCGGCGATTCCGGAGGCCTTTCTGACCGCGTACCTGAACGTCGTCGTCGAAGGAGGCCTCCCGAGCGGAGGAGCCGCTCTGATCCACGCCGGCGCGTCGGGCGTCGGCCTCGCGGCGATTTCGATGGCCAAGCTTCTCGGCGCCCGGGTCGCGGCGACCACGCGCACCGCCGCGAAGCTGTCGGCGCTCGAGGCCGCCGGTGCGGACCTCTCGATCGACACGTCCTCCGAATCGTTCTCAAAGTCCATCGAGGAGGCCTGGGGCAGGAACGCGATCGACGTCGTGCTCGATCCGGTCGGGGCGCAGACGTTCGCCGGGAATCTCGAGGTCCTCGCCGTGGGTGGCCGGATTGTGGTCATCGCGACCTTGTCCGGGGCGACGGCGGAGCTTTCTCTGTCGGCTCTGATGGGTAAGCGCGCGGGAGTGATCGGTTCGACGCTGCGCTCGCGCCCGCGCCCCGAGAAGGCAGAGCTGATCGCGCGGTTACGCAGGGAGATCGTGCCGGCGTTCGACGATGGGCGTCTCTCGGTCGCGATCGACTCGACCTATCCGCCGCAGCGCGCCGCCGACGCGTTTGCACGGATGCGCAGGAACGAGAACGTCGGCAAGATCGTGATCGACTGGAGCGGGCTCGCTCCCTCTCCCTGACCCTCTCCCCCCGACGGGGGGAGAGGGACCTGTCTGGTTGCTCGGGTGCGCTATGCGACTAGCGCGTCCACGCTCTCGCGGAAGACGCGGGTGTGCAGGTCCACGTCGGCTTCGGTCGTGGTCGGGGCGATCAGCGCCATGTTGTGGAACGGCGTCATCAAGATGCCCCGGTTCAGCGCCGCGAGGTGCATGTAGCGGTCGAGCTCCGCATCCATCGCGGCGAAGGCTTCGGATCCGTTCTTCGGCGGCGTCGCCCGGAAGCCGTACTCCGCGCGGCAGCCGAGCTGCGTGACGTGCCACGGCAGCGCACGTTCGGCGATCACGGCCGACACGCCTTCGACGAAGCGCCGCGCGACCGGGATCGTCCTCGCATACGCCTCCTCGGTGAGGACGCTCTCCAGAGTCGCGCGCATCGCGGCGAGCGAAAGGGCGTTGCCGGCGAGCGTGCCCCCGATTCCGCCGGTGTCCGACTCGTCGCGCCGGATCGACGCCGCGAAGTCTCGCGCGAGAACGGCGCTCATCCCGTACGCGGCCGCGGGCACGCCCCCGGCCAGCGGCTTGCCGATCGTGATCATGTCGGGATCCAGCCCGTGCGCGCGCGTGTAGCCGCCGGGACCGGCGGAGATCGTGTGCGTCTCGTCCAGCAGCAGCAGCGTCCCCGCTCGCCGCGTAAGATCGCGGAGCGCCTCATGGAAACCCGGCTCCGGCAGCACGATGCCGACGTTCGTCATCGCGGGCTCGGCCAGCACGCACGCCACGTCGCCATGGGATAGCGCTTCTTCGAGCGCCGGCACGTCGTTGAACTCGACGACCCGGGTGGTCAGAGCTGGATCGACCGGAGGCCCGAGATTGCCGGCGCGGGCCACGGTCCTTCCGTCGCGGAGCGCGGCGAACGTCTCGTCCACGGTACCGTGGTAACACCCGTGGAAGACCAGGATCTTGGGCCTTCCCGTCCGGTGGCGCGCGAGGCGGATCGCGAAGCGGTTGGCGTCGGTGGCCGTCAACGCGATCTGCCATGACGGTAGGCCGAACCGCCCCGCGAGCTCCTCCCCGACGCGGACTGCGTCTTCGGTCGGCAGCATGAACGTGGCCCCCCGGCGGGCCTGCCCGGCGAGAGCGGCAACCGTGGCGGCGGGTGCGTGGCCGGTCATCGCCCCGGTGTCGCCGAGGCAGAGGTCCAGGTAGCGACGGCCGTCCACGTCCACAAAGTGCGAGCCCTCTGCACTTTCCACGAACAGCGGGAAGCCGCCTGCCCAGCGGACCATCCAGTGCATCGGGACCCCGGACAGGAGACTCCCCCGCGCTCTCTCGAAGAGCGCTCGGGAACGGGGGTGCTCGCCGGCGAAACGCGCCTCCTCCCCGGCAAGGAGCGCCCGAAGGCGATCACGCCGCATGGTCATGCGGCGTGAGTCTAACGGCGAGCAGCGAAGCGCCGGCAGGTGTGTCCGCCGTCACCGCGGGCGGCTGAGATCGAAGGATAGATTCCGGAGCCTCATGGCGGGGCCGCGGGACTTCACGCCGGCCGAACTTGCACGCTACGAGCTCGCCTCGATTCGTCGCCTTCCGCGATCATCCAGCCAGCCGGTGATCAGAGTTTACTGTCTACGATGTGGACGGCAGGTCAGCCCGGAGCGGCGCGACGTCGATCCCGAGGGCTGGTGGATCTGCGCGCGCGGCTGCAACACCACCTACTCGACGGTCGGGCCCGGATCTCGATTCCGCCCCACGCCCACGACACGGCCGACCTGAGGGTGAGTTAGGCCCTCGCCGGCTCGCGCGCCGGAGCGCCACGGCGGCGCACGCGGCGCCACCAGAGGCTCAGGCGATCCAGATACAGGTAGACGACCGGCGTCGTGTAGAGCGTCAGCATCTGGGAAAAGATCAGTCCGCCGACGATCGCGATGCCGAGCGGACGGCGCAGCTCCGCCCCGACGCCGGCGCCGAGCGCGAGCGGCAAGCCTCCCAGCATCGCCGCCATCGTCGTCATCACGATCGGGCGAAAGCGCAGCAGGCAGGCCTCGAAGATCGCCGCGTCGGGCGCCTTGCCTTCTCCCCTCTCCGCCTCGATGGCGAAGTCGATCATCAGGATCGCGTTCTTCTTGACGATGCCGATCAGCAGGATGATCCCGATCAACGCGATCACCGAGAGCTCCGTCTTGAAGAGGAGCAGGGCGAGGAGCGCGCCGACTCCCGCCGACGGCAGTGTGGAGAGGATCGTCAGCGGATGGATCAGGCTTTCGTAGAGGATGCCGAGCACGAGGTAGACGGTCAGGAGCGCCGCGGCGATCAGGAATGGCTGAGTTTTCAACGAATCCTGGAACGCCTGCGCGGTCCCCGAGAAGCTGCCGCGCACGGAGGCCGGCAGCCCCATCTCGCGCTCCGCACTCTCGACCGCGGTGACGGCGTCGCCGAGAGCGACTCCGGGCGGCAGGTTGAACGAGATCGTGACCGACGGGAACTGGGCCTGGTGATTGATCTGCAAGGGCGCCGTCGACGGGCCCCAGCGCGAGAACGCCGACAGCGGAACGAGGTCGCCGCTGGAGGAGCGTACGCGGATCTGCTCGAGCGCGTCCGGCGTCTTCCCGAAGGTCGGATCGACCTCCATCACCACGTGGTACTGGTTGAGCGAGCGGTAGATCGTCGAGACCTGGCGCTGTCCGTACGCGTCGTAGAGAGTGTTGTCGATGTCGCTCGCGGTGACGCCGAGACGCGACGCGGTCAGGCGGTCGATGTCGAGCGATATCTCCAGGCCCTTGATCGACTGGTCGCTGTTGACGTCGGCGAGCTCCCGGAGCTTGCGCAGCCGCTCGAGAACTCTCGGACCCCAGAGCTCGAGATCCGCGGTCGTGTCGGCCTGGAGCGTGTACTGGAATTGGGCGCCGCTCGCCCGGCCGCCGACCCGCAGGTCCTGAACCGGCTGCAGGTAGAGGGAAGCGCCCGGCACGGTCGCGAGCTTCGGGCGTAGGCGCGCCAGAACCTGATCGGCGCTGATCTTGCGCTCCTCGAGCGGCTTCAGGTTCGCGAAGAGACGCGCCGTGTTCAGCGTGGAGCCTCCGCCCGCGAAGCCCTGGACGTAATCCACGGCGGGGTCGTCGAGGAGGATGTCGATGAACTTGTTCAGCCTCTGCTCGAGTGCCTTGAACGACGTGCTCTGGTCGGCCAGGAGCGATCCCGTCATCCGGCCCGTGTCCTGCTGAGGGAAGAAGCCCTTGGGAACCTTGACGTAAAGGAAGACCGTCGCCGCCATCGTCGCGATCGTGATTCCCAGCGTCAGCGGCTGGTGTCGCAGGACCCACTCGAGCGACCGCCGATAGAACGCCAGGATCCACTCGAAGATCCTTTCGCTGGCCCGGTAGAGCTTCCCGTGGCGCTCCTCGCCGGGATCCTTCAACAGCGCCGCGCACATCATTGGAGTCGTCGTCAGCGAGATCGCCATCGAGATCAGGATCGCGATGGAGAGCGTCACGGCGAACTCGCGGAAGAGGCGGCCGACGATGCCGCCCATCAACAGAATCGGGATGAAGACCGCCACGAGAGAGAGCGAGATTGAGAAGACGGTGAAGCCGATCTGTTTCGCGCCGTCCAGCGCCGCCTGCATCGGGCGTTTCCCGGATTCGAGGTGCCGCGTGACGTTCTCGATGACGACGATCGCGTCGTCGACCACGAAGCCCGTGGCGATCGCCAGCGCCATGAGCGAGAGGTTGTCGAGGCTGTACCCGAGCATGTACATCGCGCCGAAGGTCCCGATCAACGAGACGGGCACCACCACGCTCGGGATCAGCGTCGCCCGGATGCTCCTCAGGAACGCGAAGACCACCAGGATGACGAGGGCGATCGAGATCATCAGAGTCCGTTCGACTTCCCGAACCGAGGCGCGAATGGTCGTCGTGCGATCCTGCGGAGTATCGAGCTTCATCGTCGGCGGAATGTCCGCCTGGAGCTGCGGCAGCAGCGCCATGATGCGGTCGACCGTCTCGATGATGTTGGCGCCCGGCTGCCGGAAGATGACGACGATGACGGCCGGCTTGCGGTTGGCGTTTCCGGCGGTGCGCGTGTCCTCGACCGAGTCCTCGACCCGCGCCACGTCGGACAGCCGGACGGCCGCTCCCGACTTGTAGGAGACGACCAGCGGCCCGTACTCCGGGGCTCGGCGCATCTGATCGTTGGTCCACAGCGACCAGGCGCGGTCGCCCCAGCCGATCTCGCCCTTGGGACGATTGACGTTGACCGTGGTCAGAAAGCCGCGAAGGTCCTCGAGCGACATTCCCCGCGCGTTCAGCGCCGTGGGGTTGGCCTCGACGCGGACCGCCGGCAGCGCTCCCCCGCCGACGAAGACCTGACCGACGCCTTCGACCTGCGCGATCTTCTGCTGCAGGATCGTCGACGCGATGTCGTACATCCGCGCGCGGTCGAGCACGTCCGAGGTGAACGGCAGGAGCAGGATCGGCGCGTCGGCGGGGTTCACCTTGCGGTACCAGGGGTTGTTGGGCAGGTTCGCGGGCAGATTGCCGCGCGCGGCGTTGATCGCGGCCTGGACGTCGCGCGCCGCGGCGTCGATGTTGCGGTTCAGGTCGAACTGCAAAACGATCGACGTCGAGCCGAGCGACGAGGTCGACGTCATCTCCGTCACCCCGGCGATGCGTCCGAACTGGCGCTCGAGAGGGGTCGCCACCGCCGAGGCCATGGTCTCGGGGGAGGCACCCGGAAGACCCGCGGAGACCTGAATGGTCGGGAACTCGACCTGAGGCAGGGGCGCGACGGGAAGGAGCAGAAAGGCGATTCCTCCCGAGAGCGCCAGTGCGACCGTCAGAAGGGTCGTGCCGATCCTCCGGCGGATGAACGGGGCCGAGAGGCTCATCGCCCTTCCGCCCAGCGCCGGGACCGCGCGGCCGCGGCACGCCGCGAGCGGCTCCACCGCCGCGCGAGGCGGTCGAACGCGAGGTAGATCACCGGCGTCGTGTAGAGCGTCAGCAGCTGCGAGAACAAAAGCCCGCCGACGATCGCGACGCCGAGCGGGCGCCGAAGCTCCGATCCCGTGCCGCCGCCGACCGCCAGGGGCACGCCGGCCAGCAGCGCCGCGAACGTCGTCATCACGATCGGCCGGAAGCGCAGCAGGCACGCCTGGAAGATGGCGTCGAGCGGCGCTTTGCCCTCCTTGCGCTCGGCGTCGAGAGCGAAGTCGATCATCATGATCGCGTTCTTCTCGACGATGCCGATCAAGAGAATGATTCCGATCAACGACACGACCGAGAATTCGATGCCCGTGATCATCAGGGCGAGGAGAGCTCCGACCGCCGCCGAGGGAAGTGTGGAGAGAATCGTGATCGGGTGGATGTAGCTCTCGTAGAGAACGCCGAGCAGGATGTAGACGGTCACGATCGCGGCCAGGATCAGGAGCGGCTGATTCGCCAGCGACGCCCGGAACGCGCGGGCGGTCCCCTGGAAGCTCACCTGGATGCTCGCCGGCATCCCCAGCGACTGGCGGGCGCGCTCGATGGCGCGCGTCGCGGCGCCGAGCGAGCTCCCCGGCGCGAGGTTGAACGACACCGTGACCACCGGGAATTGGCCCTGGTGGTTGATCACGAGGGGCGCGTCGACGGTCTCGATCTTCGCCAGCGTCGAGAGCGGCAGCATGCCCCCCTGGGCCGAGCGAAGGTACACGTGGTCGAGGTCCGCGGGACTCTTCTGGAAGTCGGGATCCCACTCGAGCACGACGCGGTACTGGTTGGTCTGCGTGAAGATCGTCGAGACCTGGCGCTGGCCGAAGGCGTCGTAGAGAGCGTCGTCCACCATCTGGGGCGTGATGCCCAGGCGCGAGGCCGTGGCGCGGTCGACCGTGACCGCGGCACGCAGGCCCTGGTTCTGCTGGTCGCTCGCGACGTCGG
The DNA here is from genome assembly GCA_046724475.1 of Acidobacteriota bacterium. Classification (GTDB taxonomy): domain Bacteria; phylum Acidobacteriota; class Thermoanaerobaculia; order UBA5066; family Gp7-AA6; genus DAHUXD01. The sequence continues at coordinate 19,993 of JBKOVK010000120.1, forward strand.
CGAGCTCCGGCAGGGCACGGAGGCGCTCGATGAGCCGCGGAACCCAGGTCGCGAGCTCCGCGGCGTCCGGAGACTCGAGGCTGTACTGAAACTGCGTGCGGCTGACCCGGTCTTCGACCGTCAGGTCCTGCACGGGCTGGAGGTACAGCGTGATCCCCGTGACGCCCGCGACCGCCTTCTGGAGCCGGCGGCTGATCTCGGTCGCGCTCGCATCCCGGTCCGAATGCGGCTTGAGGTTGATCTGGAGGCGTCCGCTGTTCAACGTCGTGTTCGTGCCGTCGACGCCGATGAAGGACGACAGGCTCTCCACCGCCGGATCCTTCAGGATCTCGCGCGCCAGCGCCTGCTGGCGCTCGGCCATGGCCGGAAAGGACACGCTCTGCGGCGCCTCGGAGATGCCGAGGAGAACGCCCGTGTCCTGGACCGGGAAGAAGCCCTTGGGGATCAGGAACCAGAGCAAGATGGTCGCGGCCAGAGTCGCGCCGGCGACGAGGAGAGTCGCTCTCTGTCGCTTCAGGACCCAGCGGAGCGACTTGCCGTAGGCGGCGATGACCGATTCGAGGATCTTCTCGGACCTCTTCGCAAAGCGGCTCTGCTCTTCGGGAGACTGATGCTTGAGGAGCCGCGAACACATCATCGGCGTCAGCGTCAGAGAGACGGCGGCCGATATGAGGATCGTCACGGAAAGGGTCATCGCGAACTCGCGGAAGAGCCGGCCGACGATGTCGCCCATGAAGAGGAGCGGGATCAGGACCGCGATCAACGACACCGTCAGGGAGAGGATCGTGAAGCCGATCTGCTCGGAGCCCTTCAGCGCGGCTTCCTTCGCGGGCATCCCTTCCTCGATGTAGCGGACGATGTTCTCGATCATCACGATCGCGTCGTCCACGACGAAGCCGGTCGAGATCGTCAGGGCCATCAGCGTCAGGTTGTTGAGGCTGTAGCCCAGCATGTACATCGCGCCGAACGTCCCCACCAGCGACAGCGGCACGGCGACGCTGGGAATCACAGTCGCGGCCAGCGTCCGCAGGAAGAGGAAGATCACCATGACCACCAGCGCGATGGTCAGCATCAGCTCGAACTGCACGTCGCGCACCGAGGCGCGGATCGTCGTCGTGCGGTCGGTCAGGATCGACACATCCACCGACGCCGGCAGAGAGGCCTTCAGCTGCGGCAACAGGGCCTTGATCCGGTCGACGACCTGGATGATGTTGGCGCCCGGCTGGCGCTGGATGTTCAGGATCACGGCGGGAGCGGTGTTCATCCAGGCGGCCTGCTTGAGGTTCTCGGCCGCGTCCTCGACGTCGGCGACGTCATCGAGGTGAACGGGCGCGCCGTCCTTGTACGCGACGATCAGCGGCCGGTAGTCCGCGCTCGACAGCAGCTGGTCGTTGGCGCCGATCGTGAAGGACTGCCTCTCGCCGTCGAGACTCCCCTTGGCCTGGTTGACGTTGGACTGCCCGATCGCCGTGCGCACGTCTTCGAGCGTGAGTCCGCGCGCCGAAAGAGCGAGGGGATTGACCTGCACGCGCACCGCCGGTTTCTGTCCGCCGCCGATCGATACGAGACCCACTCCCGGCAGCTGCGAGATCTTCTGGGCCAGGCGCGTGTCGGCCGCGTCCTGGATCTTCGAAAGCGGCAGCGTCTTCGACGTCAACCCGAGTGTGAGGATCGGAGCGTCCGCCGGATTGGTCTTGCTGTAGATCGGAGGATTGGGAAGATCGCGCGGCAGAAACGTGCCCGCGGCGTTGATCGCGGCCTGGACCTGCTGCTCGGCGACGTCGATGTCGAGCTCGAGGCCGAACTGCAGCGTGATCACCGAGCTTCCCGCCGAGCTCGCCGAAGTCATCTGGTTCAAACCCGGGAGCTGGCCGAACTGGCGCTCGAGCGGAGCGGTGACCGACGACGCCATGACCTCGGGACCTGCGCCGGGATAGAACGTCAGGACCTGGATCGTCGGATAGTCCACCTGAGGCAGAGCCGAGACCGGCAGCTGCTTGTACGCAACGAGGCCTGCCAGAAGCAGGCCCGCCATCAGGAGGGACGTCGCGATCGGCCGGAGGATGAACGGCCGGGACGGATTCACGCCCGGGCCTTCGGCGCCGCCCCCGTGCCGGCCGGACGTGGTGCGACCTTACTCCCCTCCTGCAGCTTGTCGAGTCCGTCGATGACGACGGATTCGCCGGGAGAAAGCCCCTTGCTGATCGCGGCCGTGTCGCCCTCGACGAGCCGCACCTCGACCGGCCGCATCACGACCTTCTGATCCGGTCCCACGACGTACACGAAAGAGGACTGGGGGCTCCTCTGCAGGGCCGCCGAAGGAACCACGGTCGCCTTGCTCAACGTGTCCACGCGGAGGCGGACGTTGACGAACTGCTGGGGAAAGAGTCCCAAGTCCTGGTTCGGGAAGACCGCCTTCAGGCGGACGGTCCCGGTCGCAGGGTCGATCTGATTGTCAATCGTGAGGAGCTCACCCTGAGCGAGCGTCTTCGTCAGATCCCGGTCGCGCGCCTCCGCCGGAAGCTTCGCGCCGGCCTTGAGCCTCTGCGCGACCTGCGGCACGTCGTCCTGCGGAAGCGTGAAGAGCACCGCGATCGGCTCGGTCTGCGTCAGCACGACGATGCCGGTTTGGTCCGCGGCGTGCACGATGTTGCCGGGGTCGACCAGTCGCAGACCCGTGCGCCCGGAGATCGGAGAGGTGATCCTCGAGTAGGTGATGTTGAGCTTCGCGGCGTCCACCGCGCCCTGGTCCGCGCGGATCGCGGCCTCCTGCTGCGCGACGGTCGCGACCTGCGAGTCGAGCTGCTCCTTCGACAGAAGCTGCTGGTCGAAGAGATTCTGGAAGCGCGAGAGCTCCGTGCGTCCGTTGGTCAGGGCCGCCTGGTCCTTGGCGAGCTGTCCCTCGGCCTGCGTCAGCTGGACCTGGAACGGACGAGGATCGATCTCCGCGAGGAGATCGCCCTCTTTGACCAACTGCCCTTCCTTGTACGCCACGCGCAGGAGCTGTCCGTCCACGCGGCTGCGCACGGTCACCGTGTTCAGGGGAGTGACCGTGCCCAGGCCCGTCAGGTAGACCGGAACGTCCTCGACCTTCGACTCGGCCACGACCACGGGGATCGGGCCGCTCGCCCGGGCGCTCGCCGCGGCCGCGGCCGCGCTCTTCTTGCCCGAGCGCGACACCAGCACGGCGGCCACCACCACGGCGACGACGACGACCAGAACGATCGGCCAGCGGCGCGGGCGCCGGGGCTCGGTCTCCTTCTCGCCGGCGCCGACCGGCGAGGTGTCGTCCGGATCGAACGCCGGATTCGGCCCGCTGTGGTCCGCGCTCAAAGGCTCCTCCCTTCGCGATTCTCTCATCGGCTACCTCGTCTCAGGGCTCTGGTCTCAGGTCGGACTTCGGACGCAAGTCCCGGGCCACGTATCGGATCCTTCAACGTTGGCGCCGGCAAAAATCTTCTCTACCATGTACGAAATGGAGCCCATTTTGGCTGCGTTTCGGCGTGCCGCCGCTTCGGGTCTGATTCCCGGCGGCTCACGCCTGCTTCTCGGCGTCTCGGGAGGCGCCGACTCGACGGCCCTGCTCTTCGGAGCGCACGAGGTCGCCTCCGAAACCGGATGGCAGCTCCTCGTCGCGCACGTCCACCACGGCTGGCGGGGAGCCGACGCCGACCGGGATCTCGCGTTCGTGGCCGATCACGCCCGGCGGCTCGGTCTGCCGTTCGTCGCGAAGCGGCGGGACGCGCGCGGCGCCGCCAAACGCCTGAGGCTGTCTCCCGAGGCGGCCGCGCGGTCGGTGCGCTACGAAGCCCTCCTGGAGGCCGCGCGCGAGGAGAACGCCGATCGGATCGCGACGGCCCACCAGCAGGATGACGCGCTGGAGTCTCATCTCATCGCCCGCGAGAGGCGCGGGAGCCTGGCGAGCCTGGCCGGCCCGCGCGAAGCTCGCAGCGACGGGGTCGTGCGCCCGCTGCTCCGCGTCTGGCGAAGCGACATCCTGAGATTCCTGGCCGCGCGTGGGATCGGGCACCGCCGGGACGCGACCAACGGCGACCTGCGGCTGACGCGCAACCGCGTGCGGCGCGACCTTTCTCACTGGGACGCGGCCTGGCGCGAGGGCCTCGCCGCCGAAGTCGAACAGCTTCGCGAGCTCCGGCGGCGGTTCGACGAGGAGCTGGAGACCCGAATCGTGCCGACATTCCGTGACCTGCCCGGCGAGCGAACGGCGGACGCCGCTCTTCTCACAGCGTCTCACCAGGAGCTCCGGCGGACGGCGCTCGACCGTCTGGCCTCTCCTTTCGCGCGGCCCGGGCGGGCGCCGCTGACCGGACCCGAACGCGAACAGCTCGTACGCCTGCTCGCCGGCGGCCGGGATTTCCACTTCGAAGCCGGCCGCCGCATCCGCTTCGAACGCCGCGGCGAAGTGCTCCGAGTGCGGCTCCGAAAGGCGCAAGACGCGGCGCAGGTGTACCATTTCGTACAAGCAATGGCTCAACAGGCTCTGTGAAGCTCGAGCGCCGCTACGAATCGGCCCTGATCGCCGACCGCGTCGAAGCCGTGGCCGGCGCGATCGACCGCGACGTCCGACAGACGCCGCTCGTCCTCGCGTCGATCCTCAAGGGATCGGCTTTCTTCATGGCCGACCTCGCGCGGAAGCTGAAGGGCGCCTTCTCCTGCGAGTACCTGCACGTGCGCCGCGCAGGCGCTCCGCGCGATGTGATGCAGATCGACTTCACAACCGGCTTCGAGGTCCGGGGGCGCCACGTTCTGTTGCTCAAGGACGTCGTCCACACCGGAGTCATCGAGACCTACCTGATGGACTACCTGCGCGGCGCGGGGGCGGCCTCGCTCCTGCTGGCCGCGATCATCGACAAGCCGCTGGACCGTAAGACCAACGTCGCCGTGGACTTTTCCCTCTTCTCCGCCGAGGGGACCGGACTCTATGCCGGCTACGGCATGGAGTACGACGGCGCCAGCGCCCATTTGCCGGACATCTACGAGGTGGTCCTGGAGCAATAAATGGCACCCCGAGTCCGTTATGCTGGTCGCCTGGAAGTGTCCTCGAACCCCGGAAGGAGTACCCGTTGAACGCCACGATCAAGAACCTGCTGCTCTGGATGGTCATCCTGGTCCTGATCATCCTGGCCTGGAACGTCTTCAAGACGGGAGCGGCGGCCGTCGAGGAAATCTCGTTCTCCCAGTTCCTCGATCAGGTCAACCAGGGTCACGTTCAAAAGGTCCAGATCCGCGGAGAGGAGATCCGCGGGCAGTACGGCACCTCCGCCGGCAAGCGTGAGCCGCTCTTCAAGACTTACGCCGCCAACTACCCGGACCTCGTCAAGGATCTCAGAGCCAAGGGTGTCGAGATCGAGATCACGCCCCAGAAGGACTCCTCGCTCGTCTCGGCCCTGGTGATGTACGGGCCACTGATCCTGCTGGTAGCGATCTGGTTCGTGATCATGCGTCAGATGCAGGCCGGCGGAAACAAGGCCCTCTCCTTCGGCAAGTCGCGCGCGAAGCTACTCACCCCGACGCAGAAGAAAGTCACGTTCAAGGATGTCGCGGGCGTCGAAGAGGCTAAGGTCGAGCTCCAGGAGATCATCGAGTTCCTCAAGGACCCGCAGAAGTTTCAGAAGCTCGGCGGGAAGATCCCCAAGGGCGTGCTCCTGATCGGCCCTCCGGGCACGGGCAAGACTCTCCTCGCGCGGGCGGTCGCCGGCGAGGCGAACGTGCCGTTCTTCACGATCTCGGGCTCGGACTTCGTCGAGATGTTCGTGGGCGTCGGCGCCTCGCGGGTGCGTGACCTCTTCGAGCAGGGCAAGAAGAACGCTCCCTGCATCATCTTCATCGATGAGATCGACGCCGTCGGGCGTCACCGCGGCGCGGGACTCGGCGGCGGCCACGACGAGCGCGAGCAGACGTTGAACGCCTTGCTCGTCGAGATGGACGGCTTCGACACCAACGAGGGCGTCATCCTGGTGGCCGCGACCAACCGGCCGGACGTGCTGGATCCGGCGCTGCTGCGGCCCGGGCGTTTCGACCGGCGGGTCGTCGTGGACCGGCCGGACCTGCGCGGACGCGAACAGATCCTGAAAGTGCACACGCGCAATACGCCGCTCGCGGAGAACGTGGACCTGACGATCATGGCCCGCGGCACCCCGGGCTTCTCCGGTGCCGACCTGGCGAACCTCGTCAACGAGGCGGCGCTGAACGCGGCCCGGTTCAACAAGAAGAAAGTCGAGATGATCGACTTCGAGTACGCCAAGGACAAGGTCATGATGGGGCCCGAGCGCAAGTCCATGATCATGACCGAGGACGAGAAGCGCAACACCGCGTACCACGAGGGCGGACACGCTCTGGTCGCCGCGATGCTGCCGGACGCGGATCCGGTGCACAAGGTGACGATCATCCCGCGCGGCCGCGCGCTGGGCGTGACGATGCAGCTGCCGGCCGAGGACAAGTACTCCCACACCAAGGAGTACCTCGAGGCCACGATCACCGTCATGATGGGCGGCCGCATCGCCGAGGAGAAGTTCCTGGGCCACATGACGACGGGCGCCGGCAATGACATCGAGCGCGCTACGGACATGGCCCGCAAGATGGTCTGCGAGTGGGGCATGAGCGAGATGGGTCCGCTCACGTTCGGTCGGCCCGAGCAGGAGATCTTCCTCGGCCGCGACTTCGGACGCACCCAGGACTATTCCGAAGCCACGGCCAACCAGATCGACGCCGAGGTCAAGCGCATCGTGACGGCCGCCTACGAGCGCGCCAAGAAGATCATCACGGACAACGAGAAGGCCATGCACCGGCTGGCGAGGACGCTTCTGGAGAAGGAAGTGCTCGATGGCGACGAGGTTCTCCAGATCCTGGCCGAGGAGTCCGGACTGGACATCGCCAAGCTACGCAAGGCCGGTCCGCCCAAGCCCCCGATCATGCCGGGGCCCACGCCGGACGTGGCCGAAGGCTCGATCGGGCCGCTGGTTCCGGAGCCCGCGTAGGGATCACTAAGCGGTAGGCGGTAAGCAGTAAGCCGGAGGTCGATATCCCTTTACTGCTTACCGCTTACTGCTTACTGCTTACCAGCCTCACACCCACCCCGCCGTCGCAAGAGCCTCCGGTCGCGGAAGTCCAGATCAGCCTCTGCGCGCCTCCGGAAGAGATCATCCGACGGCTGTCGCTCTCGCCCGATCCGGACCGTCGGCGCGAGATCTGGTACTTCGAGAGCCCGGCGCTCGAGGAGTACGCGAAGGGGATCATTTTTCGACTCCGGCTGGGGGCGGGCGAGCGCCGGCTGACGGTGAAAGCCAGGGTCGCGGACTGTGCGCAGGTCGACGCGTCGCTTCTCCGCGCCGCTGACGGAAAGTGCGAGGCCGACGTCCACGGCGAAAAGATGCAGACCGTGGTGTCGCTGGAGGCGAACCTCGACGAGAAGGCGGTTCAGGGACTGCTCGACGGCAGCGTGGGTCTGGCCTCCGCCCTGCACCCCACGCAGATTCGCTACCTCCAATCGGGCCGCGCGTGGCCGCTCGCTCCGGAAATGCGTCCCCTGGGCCCGATCCGCGTCGATTCCCACCGACCGGCCAAGGGGAAGTGGGTCGCGGAGCTCTGGCAGGCCCCGGGAGGCGAGCGATGGGCCGAGGTCTCTCGGAAGACGGAAACCGTCGACGTCGCTCGGGTCCGCAAAGCAATGCTCGGGGAGCTTTCGAAAGCCGGCCTCGAACCATGCGCCGACGCCTCTTCGACGACGGAGTCGAAACTCCGCGCTCTGCTCGCCGCGCCGCAGCCCACGCCGGGAATCCGGTAAGCTGGGCCGGTCGTGAGCCTGGCCGAATCCTTCCTCCCCGAGTTCGACGCCGAGATGGCGTCGACGCGCAAGGTGCTCGCGCGTGTCCCCGCTGACCGGCTGGCCTGGAAGCCGCATCCGAAATCCCGCAGCCTCGGTGAGCTCGCGACGCATCTGACGGAGCTCGCCCGCTGGGGAATCCGCTTCGCGAAGGACAGCTTCCAGGTCGGCAGCGAAAAAGCTCCGGAGATGAAGCACGCGAACCACTTCCTCGCCCGCTTTGACGAGAACGTCCGGGAGTCGCGGGCCTCGATTCTCGGCGTGGACGACGCCGCGATGGACGTGAACTTCCGGGTCCTCAAGCCCAACGGCGAGCTCTTCTTCCAGCACCGCCGCCGCGAGATCCTCCGGTTCGTTCTGTTCAACCACGCGATCCACCACCGCGGGCAGCTGACCGTTTACCTCCGGCAGAACGACGTGCCGCTGCCCGCGATCTACGGACCAACCGCCGACGAAAGCGTCTAACGTTCACCGCGAACGCGTCCTCGCCGAGTACGCGAAACTCGCGCCCGACTACGACGTCCGCTGGGCGCGCTACACCGACGCGTCGATCCGGGAGACGCTGGCTCGCCTGACGCTCGCGCCCGGAGACCGGGTGCTCGACGTGGGTTGCGGCACCGGCGCCCTCCTCGAACGACTGGCGCGGGCGTACCCCGACGCCCGATTGGCCGGGCTCGAGCCGGTCCCCGAGATGCTCACCGCCGCGCGATGCCGCCTGCCGGCGTCCGTCGACCTCCACGAATGCTGGGCCGAGCATCTCCCCTTCGACGCGGGGTGTTTCGACGTCGTTGTTTCGAGCAGTGCGCTCCACTACGCCCACGATCCTGAGGCGGCGCTCTCCGAGATGCGGCGGGTCCTGCGTCCGGGCGGCCGCGTGGTCGTCACGGACTGGTGCGACGACTACCTCGCCTGCCGCCTCTGCAGCATCTACCTGCGGGTGTTTCGCCGGGCGCACTTCCGCGCCTTCACACAGCGCGAATGCGACCTCCTGCTCCGGCGCGCCGGATTCGTCGACGTTCTCGTCGAGCGCTACAAGATCGACTGGCTCTGGGGCCTGTTCACCGCGACCGCGCGGGCTCCGGAAGCGTAGGACTCTCCACCGCGCCTACGACGGGAGAGAAGCCTCGAGGGCGACTCTCTGCCCTCCGACGGTGATTTCGAGATCGCTCAGGCCGCCGAGGCGGTCGCCGATCGGATCGCGAAGCCGGTCGCCCGGCAGATCGCGGAGGAGGTTGTGTGTTTCTCCCGGATCCTTCTCGAGGTCGAACAGCTCCAGCGAGAGAACGACGTTGCCGACGTGCTGGAGCTGGTCTTTCGACATGAACAGACCGTCGAGGAAGAAAGACATCACCGGCCGGGGCACCAGTCGCGACGTCGCAAGAGAAGTAACGATGAGCTTGTGGGGGTATCGAACGTAACTCTTGACGTTGAATCCGCGCAGCAGCGTTCGCTTCAGGACGCGATTCTTCAGCCGCGTCCAGAAGGTGGTGTTTTTCCCGGTGGAGTTCACGTTCAAACGCTCGCGGTTGGGTTTGTAGAGATAGCGCCGATCCTCCGAGACGAGTCTTCGCCCGGCCTTCCCGGCCGCGAGAAGGGTCGAGCCGTCGATTCCGGACGGGACCTCGTAACCGGCCAGCTCCAGAAGGGTGGGAACGATGTCGGTACTGCTGCAGCCGGATTCCTGGGCGGCCGCGAGCCGATCATGGACGTTCCGATCGGCCCCCTCGGGGAGCCGGATCAAGAGAGGCACCCGCAGGAGGTCGTCGTGAAGGCGTCCGCCGTGATGCACGCGCGCGAGGTCGTAGTCGAACCCCTCTCCATGGTCGGCCACGAAGCACACGATGGTGCGCTCGAGGTCGAGCACCTCCAGGAGCGCCCCGAGACGTTCCTCCATGTTGCGCGTCGACGCGTCGTAGAAGGAACGGACCGTGACGCGCTGTTGCGGAGACAGCCCGTTCCAGGAGAGGACGCGCGCCGCCATGTAGAACCAGTCCTCGCGGCCCGGAAAATAGGTTTCGTAGTACTCGCGGCTGTACTTCAGGTAGTAGTCGTGCGGAATGTTCGTGTGAAAGAAAAGGAACAGAGGCTTTCCGGAACCTCCGGCCTTCAGTACGTCCCGGGCTTTGTCGAAGGGATTCTGGTGGCCGGAGAGGTAGTGGTATTCGTCGAAGTCTTCCTGAAATCCCGTGAACGTCCGAAGGTTGCCGTTGTTGACGACGGCCGCCCGGTGAAAGTCACCCTTCAGATGATGTCCGATCGTGGGCAGTCCAAAGGCCCGCCCGTGAAGAAAGTATCCGTGCCGGGAGCTGTCGACTCCGGAAAGAATGCTCGAGCAGGAAGGCAGAGTCCAGGGCGCCGAGCTGAAGCACCGCGGGAACCAGTAAAACGGTCGCAGCTTCCCGAAGAAGGGCGATCCGGCGCTCTCGGCGGACGCGCGTTGCGCGCTGTCCTGGCGATACGCATCGGCGATGATCAGGACGATGTCGTAGGGGCGCCGCGTCATACAAGGGAATACGCTACAGCGGCCCTTGCCGGGAACCAAGGGCTCAAGGGCGCCGCGGCGAGGCCTCTCAGCGCGCGAGCCGGCGCAGCTCCTCCGAGGCGGCGCGGCTCGCGACCACGACCGTTCCGTCGTCGAGCGTAATCGCCAGGCGCCGGTCGTCGTAGGGCTGGAGGTGCTTGACCGCGTCGAGATTCACGATGTGCGAGCGATGGACCTGGCGGAATTTCTTCGGGTCGAGCCGGCTCGCGAGCTCGCCGAGCGTGAGGTGGAGCAGAAAGACGCCCTCGGCAGCATGGACCTCGGCATAGTCGCCCTGGGCCTGGATGCGCCGGATGCCGCCGGCGGCGATCGGCACGATGCGGTCTCCGTGGCGGGCGAAGAGACGTCCGAGCGGCTCCGGCGAGAAGGAGCTGCGCGCGCGATCGGCGGCGGAAACGGGAGCCTGGCCCAGACGCGCCCGGACACGCTCGAGCGCGGCGGCCAACCTCTCCCTGCCGAACGGCTTGACGAGGTAGTCGAGCGCCCCGATCTCGAAGGCGGCCACGGCGAATCGGTCGTAGGCGGTCGTGAAGATGATTTCGGCGGGATGCCGAAGCCGCCGCGCGACCTCGAGTCCCGAGAGCTCCGGCAGCCGCACGTCCAGAAACAACAGGTCGGGCTTGCGTTCGTTGGCCAGAGCCACCGCCGACGCGCCGTCCACTGCTTCTCCCACGACCTCGATCCACGGCGCCCCGACGAGATAGTCGCGAAGCGTGTCCCTCGCCGGAGCCTCGTCCTCGGCGATCAGCGCGCGGACGCGCGAATCGCTCACGCGACCTCCGGGGAGCCGTCTTCCGGAAGCTCGAGGCGCACTCGGAAGCCTCCGCCCTCCGGAGACTCGAAAGCGAGGCGGGCGCTGCCCGCGTAGAGCGCCGCGAGCCTCTCCTGCAGAAGCCGGAGTCCCGTTCGCGGGCTCGCCGCGATCTCCTCCTCCGAGGCCCCCGGCCCGTCGTCGCAGACGGAGAGGCAGAGCCGTCCGTTCGAGCGGTGCGCCGACACCGCGACCCGTCCGCCCGACGCCCGCGGCGCGACGGCGTGCACGACCGCATTTTCGACCAGCGGCTGCAGGGCAAACGGCGGAACCGGAACCTGCAACGCGCCGTCATCGGCGTGGATCTCGACGCGGAGGCGATCGCCCAGGCGCATGCGTTCGAGCTCCAGATAGCTCTGCATGAAGTCCCATTCGCGCGAGAGAGGAACCCAGTCGCTCCCGGTCTGCTGGACCCACAGTCCGAAGCGGAGAAGCTCGCCCAGGCGCTCGAGGGCCTTCTCGGCCAGACCCGGGTCCCGCCGGACGAGGCCGAGCAGCGCGTGGAGCACGTTGAGCACGAAATGGGGATGGAGCTGCGAGCGCAGGAGCGAAAGCTCCACGCGCGCCCGAAGCACGTCCGCCCGCGCGGCGCGGTCGCGGGCCTCGCGCAGAGATTCGGCCGTGTGCCACGCGTAGCCGATTCCCGCAAGAGCCATGTGAATGAGAACGTTGACCACGGTCTGCCAGGCGGCGATCGTCGGATTCGGCCACTGGAACGCGCCTTTGACGACCCGGCCGTCGATCTCGATCAGCGCGAGCCAGACCACCGTGGACGCGAGCGCGAGCCCGAGGACGGCCGGCGCGAGACGGGAGAAGAGACGCCATCCGCCGCCGACCGGCCAGCGCCGCGCGAGGCGAAGCGACACGAGCCCGAAGAGGGCATTGGGAAGCACGGCGGCGACGGCGCCGCGGACGGCCATGAACGGAGCCACGCCGCCGGAGGTGTAAAGAACGGCGTAGAGGATGGCCAGCGCCGTCCACGCCCCCGCGTACGCCGCGAGCGGCGGACGGAGGGCGCGCGAATCGCTGCGGGCGTGCATGACGTCGTCGGCCCCGATTGTTGCGGCGGGCCGTGTCCGGCGCAAGCGCGGCAATCGGGTCAGGGCGCCGCCGGCGGAGCCACGGCAGCGACCGGCAGGGCCTCGATTTGCGGCAGCAGGACGTCCCGGACGTAGTGCCACTCGGGAACCGCCGTCAGAGCGCCTTCGGCATAAGCGAGCGCCGCTGCGCGGTCGGGATTTTTCGGGTCCCGCGAGTAGACAAACGCCAGGTTCATGAGGTTCTCAGGTCCTCCCCACGTCGGCACCCACGCGGGGACGGGCGCGGAGGCGCGCGCGAGCGCTTCCCGCCACGCGCACGCCACGCCGTGACGCAGCGTTTCCGCCGCCTTGGCGAAGTCGCCGCCGGTGGGCGGAGGCGCGGCCATCTGCATTCCACCCTTGATCCACAGCGCGCGCGGGTTGTCGCCGGCGTTCTGCATGATGAAGAGGTACGTCTCCTTCGCGTCGTCCAGGATCGCCTTGCGCCGGGCCTCGTCCTTTCCGGCCAGGTAGATCAGGTTCCCCCAGCAGCCCACCATGGCGAGCTTCGCCTCGATCCAGTCCGGATGCCGCGCGAGCGCGGACTTGAAGCGCGCGACCGCCCCCTCCGCGTCCGCCGTCAGGTCGTCGGGCGTGGGCGTCGTGTTGAAGCCGTTGAGGACCCTTCTCCACAGCGCGAATCCGCGCCAGTAGTCGCGATATTCCGAAAGGGGTCCGTCGGGGAGCTTCGCGAGCTCCCGGTCGAGCCGTGCGAGCTCCGCGCGGTCGCCTCGATAGTCCGCGGAGCGAATGGCCGCGACGAGCTCGGCCAGCCGCCCTTCGTCGTTGGGGGCCGCGGGCGGCGCGATCAGCGCCGCCGCGGCAATGACCATTGCTGCGAGAAAGGCCATGGCGTCCTCCTGCATGGCTTCTACTCGGTCGCGGCGGGGCACTCGGCGGCGAATCGGCGAACCGCCGGAGGAGGCGCGCGACCGGGCGGGCAAAGCGCCCAACGGCGGCAGGGCATCCGCTAGACTGCCGCCCAATGACGCCGCGCGCGGACCTCGTCGTCCCGGCTGCCGACGCGGAGATCCTGCGCGAGATCTGCGCCTGGGACTCGTTTCGGCCGGCCACGTTCGCGGCGTCGGACTTCCCCGTGGACGTCGTCCGGTTCGAGGGCTCCTCGTCCCGGCCCGTCGTCATCTCGCGCGCCCGCCGGCCGGAGACGCTCAAGGCCCTTCCGGCCTCGCTCCGGACGCGCGCGGAGGAGGCGTTCGCCAGAGCCGAGCGCCGCTTTTCGGAACTCCGGCTGGCGCGCGGCCGCTCTCTGGATCTCTCGGCGGGACCGCTCCTGATGGGCATCCTGAACGTGACTCCCGATTCCTTTTCCGACGGAGGGCTCTTCTTCGATCGCGACGCCGCCGTCGCGCACGGGCTCTCGATGTTCGAGGCGGGGGCGGGCGTCGTGGATGTCGGCGGAGAGTCGACGCGGCCCAGCAACTACGGCGAGGCCCGCGAACTTTCCGCCGACGAGGAGCTGTCGCGGGTCCTTCCGGTGATCGCCGGCATCCGCGAGCGGACCGACGCTCCCCTTTCGATCGACACGCGCAGGTCCGCGGTGGCCCGCGAGGCCGTCCGCGCGGGCGCCGACCTGGTCAACGACGTCACCGCCGGCCGATTCGATCCCGCGATGGCGACCGCGATCGCCGAGACCGGGGCCGGAGCTATCCTGATGCACATGAAGGGCACGGATCCGCGGACGATGCAGGACGACGTGCGCTACGACCACCCGATCGCCGACGTCGCGTCGGCCCTCGCGGAGTCGGCGGCGCGAGCCGTCGAGGCCGGCGTGGCCGCCGAGTCCATCGCCATCGATCCGGGCCTGGGCTTCGGCAAGAGCCCCGAAGGAAGCCTTCTTCTCCTTCGCCACGTGCAGGCTTTCCGATCCCTGGGCTTCCCGCTCGCCGCCGGCGCCTCGCGAAAGGGTTTCGTCCGCCGGTTCTCGGGAGTCAGCGAGGATGCCTCCCCGAAGGAGAGGCTGCCGGGCTCCCTCGCCGCCCTCGGTCACGCCGCGGCCGCCGGCGCGGTGATCGTCCGGGTCCATGACGTCGCCGAGTCCGCTCGCTATCTGCGGATGGCCCGCGCGCTGTCGCGCGCCGCGTCTTCGGCTCCCACGCCCGCCGGGGCCGCGACGCGGTGACGCGGTGTTTCAAGCCCTCGCCAATCGACTCTCCGCGCTCGCGCACCTGAACTTCGGCTGGCGCGACGTCCTCGACATCCTGATCGTGGCCGTCATCACGTACGGCCTGCTGCGGCTGATCCGCGGCACGCGCGCGGTCCAGATGGTTCTGGGTCTCTTCGCGGTCTTCGCCGTGTACGCGGTGGCCGTCCTTCTGAAGCTCGCCGCCCTGACGACGGTGCTGAAAGCCCTGATCTTCTACGTTCCGTTCGCGATCATCGTCCTTTTCTCGCACGAGCTGCGCCGCGCCCTGGCCACATTCGGCCGGACTCCGTTCTTCTCGCTCTTCTCCGGATTCCACGCGGAGGAGACGATCTCGGAGATCGTCCTGGCCGTGACGTCGCTCTCGGCGCGCCGCGTGGGCGCGCTCGTCGTCCTGGAGCGGCGCGAGGGGCTGAAGACCTACATCGAGAACGGCTCGCAGATCGACGCTGCGATTTCCTACGAGCTCCTCGTCACGGTGTTCGCTCCCGGTACGCCCCTCCACGACGGCGCCGTGATCGTCAGCGGAGACCGCATCGCGGCCGCCGCGTGCTTCCTGCCCCTCTCGCTCAAGGAGGGTCTCCCGAAGCGCTACGGCACGCGCCACCGCGCGGCGATCGGAATCACGGAGGAAACGGACGCCCTGGCGATTCTGGTGTCCGAAGAGCGCGGGACGATCTCGCTCGCGCAGAACGGCGAGCTGCAGGAAGATCTGGATGGCAAGGCGCTGCGCGACCTTCTCTTCCGCGAGTTCGCGGCGGAGCGCTGAGGCGAACTGTGATTCCTGATCACGTTGTTTACGATCCTGCGGCCCGCCGCCCTCGCTCGGCACGCGGCGGGCCGCGGCGCCGACGACGGGAGGTGATGTCCGGAGGCCCACACCGAGAGGATCGAACGGCGAGAAGGCGAGTGGGCCTACGGACTCAGCGCCGGGCGGTGAGAACTCATGGCGGCCAGCCGGCGCGTGCCGACCGCGATGGCGCCGCGGACCAAGTGCACATCCCGTTGAGAAACTTCGGCTAGACGATGCAGATCACCCGAATCCTTTTCCGCAATGTCGGCACCAAGCTTCTGGCGCTCGGGATCGCCTGCGTCACCTGGTACCTGCTGTCGGGAGAGCGCCGCGAGAGGATCTCCGAGAGGAGCTACCGGATCCCGCTGTCGATCGTGAACGTTCCGGCGAAGACGATGATCGTCTCGCCCCTGCCCGACGCCGTGGACGTACGGCTGCGCGGTCCGTTCACGCCTCTGCGGCAGATCGAACCGTCCAAGCTCGAGGCCGTGGTGGACCTGGCGGGAACGACTCCCGGCGAGAAGCGCTTCGGCTTGGAGGCGGGGGACGTCAACGTTCCTCCGTCGGTCGAAGTCATCTCGATCGCGCCCGCGGAGCTCCGCATCGTCCTCGACTCGGTGGCCGAGAAAATTCTGCCGATCGTGGCCGATTTGACGGGGGTCCCGGGGGCCGGCTACCGGGTCGAAGATGTCCTCGTCGAGCCGCGGCAGGCCAGAGTGTTCGGCCCGGAAAAGGTGGTGTCCCGCATGCTCAACGCCAGCACGGAGCCGATCTCCGTGGAGGGCCGAACCGTGTCCTTCACGGCGACGGCGATTCTGGCCTCGCAGGCGCCGGGCGTGCGGGTGCGTGAAGGACAGCTGGTCACGGTCCGGGTCCGGATCGTTCCTTCCGTCTCTCCGCCGCCGGCTCCGACTCCGACCCGTCTCAGGCGAAAATAGCGAGACCCATGAAGCTCTTCGGCACGGACGGTCTGCGCGGTAAGGCGGGCGAGTTTCCGCTCGATTCGGCCTCGGTGCGGCTGCTGGGCCGCGAGCTTGCGACGAGACTCTCCTCCGACGGGGGACGCCGCGTCGTCGTCGGCGGCGACACGCGCGAATCGACGCCCCGCATCATCGCGGACCTCTCGGCCGGCCTCGCGGAAGGCGGGTGCGGCGTGGCGGCGGCCGGCGTCATCACGACGCCGGGCATCGCCGAGCTGGTCCTGGAAATCGAGGCCGCGGCGGGGATCGCCGTATCGGCGTCGCACAATCCCTACGAAGACAACGGCATCAAGATCTTCGGGCGGGACGGGCGCAAGTGGCCGGACGAGGAGGAAGAGCGCCTCGAGCGAACGCTCCTCGAGGCGGGCCCCGGCCGAAAGTCAGTCACGACTCCCCCGCCGCCCGACCCGGACCCCGGCCTCGCGGCAACGTACATCTCGCGTCTGAAGGCCAGCGTGCCCGAAAACCTCGGCGGCTTTCCGGTGTTGATGGACGCGGGCCACGGCGCCGCCTACCAGATCGGCCCGAGGGCGCTCCGGCGCGCGGGCGCGCGGGTCGCGGCCATCCACGACGCTCCCGACGGCCGCAACATCAACCTGGGCTGCGGCGCGCTCCATCCCGAGGCGATGGCGCAGGCCACGCGCAACAAGGGCATGGCGCTGGGCGTGGCGTTCGACGGCGACGCCGACCGATCCATCTTTTCCGACGAGCGAGGCCGCATCCTCGACGGCGACGACGTCCTCTGGATCGTGGCGCGCGCATGGAAAGCCGCCGGGAAGCTCACGCCGGGAGGCGTGGTCGGAACTGTCATGTCCAACTACGGGCTCGAGGCGGGGCTCAAGCGCGAAGGAATTGCTTTCCATCGCGCGGCCGTCGGGGATCGCAACGTCGCGCGCCGCATGGACGAGACCGGCGCGGTGCTCGGAGGCGAGACGTCCGGCCACGTCCTTCTCGCTCCGCTCTCTCCGGCCGGCGATGGGATCTTGACCGCACTGCTTCTATCGGCCATCGTGTATCGCAGCGACCGGCCCCTCTCGGAGCTGGCGACCCTGGAGAAGATGCCGCAGACGCTGCGCAACATCCGGGTCGGCCGGCGCGTGCCGATCGACGAGGTTGCCGGTATTTCGCGAGCCGTTCGCCAGGCGGAGGAAGCCCTGAGCGCGCGGGGGCGGGTATTCCTCCGGTATTCCGGCACCGAGCCGCTGCTGCGGATCCTGGTGGAGGGCCCGGAAGCCGGTGAAGTCCGCTCCATCGCCGACGAGCTGGAAGCGGCGGTGCGCGCGGAGCTCGCAGCCGTTTGAAGGGCATCCGGGCGGTCCTCTTCGACGCGGGCGGGACGCTGATCCACGTCGACGGCGAAAGAATCTGTCGCGCGGCCGGCGTGCGATACGACGCGCCCGTTTTCCGCGGCGCGGATACGACGGCGGTCGCGGCAGTCCGGGCTCTCGTCCTCGCGAACCCGGAGTCGCGGGACGCCGAGCGGATCCCGCTGTATTTCGACACGATGCTCTCGGCGCTCGGAGTGGACGACGCGGAACGCCGTCGCGAAGGCGCGCGCGCCATCGCCGCCGAGCACGGCCGTCACAACCTCTGGTCGAAGCGGGCGGACGGCTCGGCCGAGACCCTGGAGGAGCTGCGGCGCCGCGGATACCGGACCGCCGTGGTGTCCAACGCCGACGGGCGCGTGCGCGGCCTCCTCGAGGCGGCGGGCCTCTCGGCGCACCTGGAGTTCGTGGTGGATTCGGCGGAAGTCGGATTCGAGAAGCCCGACGCGCGGATCTTCCAGACCGCGACGTCGCGGCTGGGCCTTCCGGCGGAGGCCTGCGCCTACGTCGGGGACATCTACGAGATCGACGTGGTCGGCGCCGCGGGCGCCGGACTTCACCCGATCCTGATCGGCGAGGGCCCGGCCGCGGGCCCGGTGATCCGCGTCCCGGACCTCCAGTCTTTACTCACCCTCTTTCCTTCCTTCGCATAGACTCCGGTCAACCGCATCACCCTTCGCGGTTTTGACTGAGAAGGAGGCCACGATGGCCAGACGGACCACCCACCGCAGCGTCGCCGGCAAGAAGCTCTACGCCGTTCGGGACGCGGCCGGCCGATTCAAAGACATCCAGACGTACGAGCGCGCGCACCGCGCCGACATGGCGAGAAAGAGCAAGGCGGAAAAAACGAAGGCCGCCAAGAAAAAATAGGGCCTCACACCGCGCCGCTCGGCGCGGCCGAAGGAAGGAGGGACTCCAATGAATGGATTCTCAGCCGTCCGAACTCTCGCGCAGCACTGGTGGGTGATCCTCCTGCGGGGCCTTCTCGCGATCCTTTTCGGAATCTGCGCCTATCTCTGGCCCGGCCCGACGCTTGCGTTCGTCGTCCTGCTCTGGGGTGCTTATGCCCTGGTCGACGGGATCTTCGAGCTCATCGCCGGAATCAAAGGCAAGTGGGGAGCGCTCGTGTTCCTCGGGATCCTCGGCATCGCCGCGGGACTCATCACGTTCTTCTATCCCGGCATCACCGCGATCGCGCTGGTGTGGGTGATCGCCTTCTGGGCAATCCTCGTAGGCATCATGCAGATATCGGCGGCCATCCGCCTGCGCAAGGAGGTCCAGGGTGAATGGCTCTGGATCCTGACCGGGATCCTCACCGTGGTCCTCGGCGTGCTGTTGATCGCGCGGCCGGGAGCGGGAGCGCTCTCGGTTCTCTGGTTGATCGCGGCGTTCGCCATCGTCTGGGGCATCCTGCTGTGCATCCTGGCCTTCAAGGTCAAGAAGCTCGGAGCGCTGCCGCTCGCGACGGCTACGGCCTAGTCGCCCCTTTCACCCCGACCCTCTCCCCCCGAGGGGGGAGAGGGAGCTTAGGTAGGTCATCGCGAGGCGATTAGCCATAGCGTTCGACGTCGGGCGGGACCTGGCTCGTGACGTTGGGCTCGGTGAATACGATCGCGGTGCCGGAGATCGGCAGATAGACGGTGTGATTCCCGGCGGCCATGTCCACGCGGCACTCGTAGTAGCCGTGCGGCGAGATCGTCATCAGCGTCGCGGGCTTGTTCTTGAAGTCGAGCATCGGGCAGAAAACGATGACTTTGGCGGGCATCGTCGGATCACTCCTTCTTCAACAACTCGAGCATCTCCTCCCAGGAGACCGTCCGGACCTTGAGAGCCTTCGCTTTTTCGAGCTTCGATCCCGCTGATTCTCCCACGACCACGTAGTCGGTTTTCTTCGAAACCGAGCTCGCGATCCTCGCTCCGGCCGCCTCCAGCCGCTCCGCCGCCTCCTCGCGCGAGATGCCCCGCAGCGTCCCGGTCAGGACCACCGTTTTCCCCGCCAGGATTCCCGACGCCGCGCGGGCGGGCCGGGCCGCCTCGAAATTGACGCCGTGCGCGCGCAGCTTCTCGACGAGCTCCCGATGGCGCGGATGCGAGAACCAGGCGTGAACCGCGGCGGCCGTGTTGGGCCCGACTTCCTCGGCCGCCTGCAGCTCCTCCTCTCCCGCTGCCGCGAGCGCGTCGAGGGACCCGAAGTGCAGGGCCAGCGTGCGGGCCGCCTTCTCGCCGACGTGCCGGATCCCGAGCGCGAAGAGCAGCCTCGAAAAATCGTTGGTCTTGCTCTTCTCGATCTGGGCGAGAAGGTTGCCGGCGGATTTCTCGCCCCAGCGTTCCAGCTGCTCGAGGTCTTCGGCCTTCAGGTCATAGATCGACGCGACGTCCGTGAGCAGGCCCGCCCCGACGAGCTGGTCGATCAGCTTCTCGCCGAGCCCTTCGATGTCCATCGCGCGCCGCCCGCAGAAGTGCCGCAGCGCTTCGCGCACGACGGCCGGGCACGCGGGGTTGACGCAGCGCGTCGCGACCTCGCCCTCTTCGCGCACGACCGGATCGCCGCACTCGGGGCAGTTGCGCGGCATCGCGAAGGGAACGGTGTCCGCAGGCCGCTTCTCGAGGATCACCCGGACGACCTTAGGGATGATCTCCCCGGCTTTCTCGACGACGACGGTGTCTCCGACCCGCACGTCCTTCCGGGAGAGGTCCTCGTAGTTGTGAAGGGTCGCGCGCTTGACCGTCGTGCCGGCGAGCTGGACCGGGTCGAAGAACGCCACCGGCGTCAGTGTCCCGGTGCGACCGACGTTGACACCGATGTCCCGCACGACCGTCGTCGCCTCCTCCGCGGGAAACTTGTAGGCGAGCGCCCAGCGCGGAGACTTCGCCGTGGAGCCGAGCTCGCCTTGCGTCGCGCGGTCGTCGACCTTGATGACGACGCCGTCGGTCTCGAAACCGAGGTCGTGCCGCTGCTCCTGCCACTCCTCCACGAAGCGGCGCACGTCCTCGAAGGTCTCGCACCGCCGCCAGTGAGGGCTGACCGGGAAGCCCAGCGACTTCAGTCTCGTGAGCGTTTCTTCCTGGGTCCGGGGCATCGGCGAGGCGTCGACGATCCCGTAGAGCCAGGCGTCGAGGCGTCGTCGGGCCGTGACTCGGGAGTCGAGCAGGCGCAGCGTGCCAGCCGCCGCGTTGCGCGGGTTGGCGAAGAGCGGCTCGCCTTCGGCTTCGCGCTCGGCGTTGACGCGCTCGAACGCCTTCTTCGAGTAGTAGACCTCGCCGCGGATTTCGAGCGGCGCCGTGTCCGCGATCTTGAGCGGCACGGTCCGGATCGTGCGCACGTTCGTCGTGACGTCGTCTCCGCGCACGCCGTCGCCGCGGGTCGCGCCGCGGACCAGGCGCCCCCCCTCGTAGCGCAGCGAGATCGACAGGCCGTCGATCTTCAGCTCCGCGACGAACCCTTTCGGCTCGCGCCCCAGGATCCGCGCCGCGCGGGTCAGCCACGCCTCGGCCTCCGGCCACGAGTATGCGTTCTCCAGCGAGAGCATCGGCCGCGTGTGCGTGACCGTCTCGAACCCTTCGGCGGGCGCGCCGCCGACGCGGTGCGTCGGTGAGTCCGGACTCCCGAGCTCGGGATGGCTCGTCTCGAGCTCCTGAAGCTCGTGCATGAGGCGGTCGAACTCGGCGTCGGTGATCTCGGGTCGGTTCTCGACGTAGTACAGGCGCTCGTGGCGCCGGATTTCCTCGCGCAGCGCTTCGACGCGTTGCGCGGCGTCCGCCGCGACACGCCGCGCGGCTTCCGAAGCTCTCTCTTCCGCCGGTCCCGTCACGCGCGTCATGCTACAGTCCCCGCGATGCCTCCGGCAAAGCTGCGAGCCCTGGCCCTCGCACTCCTCGGAGCCGCATCCCCGGCGCTCTTCGCCGACGCGTTTCCTCCTCCACCCGTCGCCTCATACCAGATCTCCTGCCGCCTCGATCCCGAGAAGAAGACCGTCGAAGCCACGGAGGTCCTGACCTGGAAGAACACCACTTCGCGCCCGGCCTCGACTCTGCGGTTCCACCTCTACTTGAACGCATTCCGCAACACGCTCTCGACTTTCTGGAAGGAGTCGGGAGGCGAGAACCGCGGAGGCAAGCTGCTCGAGTCGTGGGGCTCGATCGAGGTCCTGCGCATGACCGCGGCGGACGGGGCGGACCTGCTTCCATCGTTGAAGTACATCGCGCCCGATGACGGAAACCCCCACGACCGCACCGTGGCCGAGGTGCTGTTGCCCAAACCGGTCGCGCCGGGCGAAACGATCTCGGTCGCGATCGACTTTCTCTCGCGCCTCCCCAGGGTCTCGGTCCGGACGGGCTACAAGGATGACTTCTTCTTCGTGGTGCAGTGGTTCCCGAAGATCGGCGTGTTCCAGGAGAGCGGCTGGAACTGCCACCAGTACCACGCCACGAGCGAGTTCTTCGCCGACTTCGGCAACTACGACGTCTCCGTCGACGTGCCGGCGCGCTACCGGGGCAAAGTCGGAGCCACCGGGCGCCTCGTCGAGACGCGCGAGACCTCGTTCGGCCGCATGCTCTACCGCTTCCAGCAGGAGGGCGTGCACGACTTCGCCTGGACGGCGGACCCGAGTTACATCGTCCTCGAGGACATCTTCCGCGAGGCAGGCATCGGCGACGCCAAGCTCATCCTGCTGCTCCAGTCCGAGCATGCGTCGCAGGCGGAACGGCACTTCCGCGCCGCCAAGGCGGCCCTCTCCGGCTACGGACGCATCCTGGGGCCGTACCCGTATCGGACGCTCACCATCGTGGATCCTCCCTGGGGCGCTCGCGGGGCCGGCGGGATGGAGTACCCGACGCTGATCACGGCGGGCACCTCGTGGAGCGCGCCGACGAAGATCCTGCGTCCCGAGGGCGTCACCGTCCATGAGACGGGCCACCAGTTCTTCTACGGGATCATCGCGAATAACGAGTTCGAGGAAGCCTGGCTGGACGAGGGTTTCAACACCTACATGACCGACCGCGTGCTCGCGGCCGTCTTCGGACCGAACCACGTGGACCTGTCGGTGTTCGGCCTCCATTTTCCGCTCGGGATCGACATTCACGAGCCGCTCGACGTCAACCGCCGCTACTTCGAGGTCGCGGACTGGGATGTCCTCGCTTCGGAGAGCTGGCGGTTCCGCGACCGCAAGTCCTACGGCGGACAGGTCTACTCGAAGACCGCCCTGACCCTGGCGACGCTGGAGCGCCTGATGGGGACGGCGGCGATGGACCGCGCGCTCCGGCTCTACGCCGACCGTTGGCGGTTTCGCCATCCGACCACGAAGGACTTCATCCAGGCGGTGAACGATTCGACCGGCCGCAACTGGGACTGGTTCTTCGACCGCACGTTCTACTCCTCGGGCATCGTGGACTATGCGGTCGCCGACGCGGAAAGCCGCCCCGCGCGCGCGCCGCGCGGCCTCTTCGAGAAAGACGGCAAGCTCGCCGAGGGGGCGCCGTCGACCATCGCGAATCCGAAGGGATACGACAGCGAGGTGACGGTGGTGCGCAACGGCGACGTCGCCATGCCGGTCTACGTGCAGCTGCGTTTCGAGAACGGCAGCGTCTACCGCTCGCGCTGGGACGGCGAGTCGCGCTGGAAGCGCTACCGGGTGTCCGCCGGACCGCGCCTGGTCGAAGCGGTCGTGGATCCGGACGAGCAGGTCCTGCTCGACAGCGACCGCACCAACAACGGCCGGCGCACCGAGGGGGATCCGCGCGCCGCCACGCGCTGGACGTCCCGCGCGGTTTTCTGGGTGCAGAACCTGATCGACTTCATGACGGTGGCCTGGTGAGCCGCGGCAGTCCGGGCGCCCTGGCGTGCTTCCTGCGAGGGCTGCGCCTCTCTCTGTCGAAGCCCTATCTCGCCGTCGCGCTCTGGCTCATCCAGCTGTTGCTGGCAGCGACGCTCATCCTGCCCATCTCGAACATGCTCCACGGTCTCCTGGACCTCTCCCCGGCGGCGGACAGGATGGTGGCCAACCCGGACTACGGCTGGTGGGAGACGGTGCGCCGCCAGCATCCCGACGTGCTCGGAAACTTTCCCGAGATCGCGACGGGACTGTTGACCACGGAGGGAATCCGCTGGTCGGAGCTCCCGAACATGCGCGGGGTCGGCGCGTCGGCCTTCTCGCTGGCGCTGCTGGCGATCGTGGTCCATGCGTTCGGTCTGGGCGGAATGCTCGGCGCGCTGCGCGAGCCCTCGAGCTCGCTGGTGACCTTCGGGCGCGAGGGGATGCGTCGCATGCCGGCGTTTCTCCTCTTCACGTTCGCCGCGTTCGGCGCGGCATTCGCGGCCTACGAGTGGATCTACGTCGAGTCCGGCGAGAAGCTCGCGCCGCGGGTCCAGCAGCTCCACGCGGAGCCGACGGCGCTGGCGGTGACGGGACTGCGCCTCGCGGCGCTCGTGGTGGCGCTCGCGGTGATCAAGCTGCTGGCCGACGCCGTCCGCGCAGTGTGGGTCGCCCGGCCGGACCTTCCGCCGGTGTCGCGGTTCTTCTTCGGCATCGGCGGCGCGCTGTCGCGGCCGCTCCGCCTCTTCGGCGTCCTCGGCTTCTACGCCGTGAGCACGGCGGCTCTCTACCTGATCTGGCTGATCCTGGACCCGTCGGCCGGCGGAGAGGCGCGGTTCGCGCTGGTACCGCTGATTCTGGCGCAGCAGGTGTTCGTGTTCGTGCGCCTCCTGATCAAGGTCGGCTACTACGCCGGGATCTCGGAAGCTCTGACGCGCACGAAATCCCCGGAATACTCGTATGTGGCGACGGCGGCGCCGGGCGCCGTCCCCTCAGCGCCTCCCGTCGCGGACGAAGCCCCGGTCGACCAGGTTTAGGCCGGCGTCGAAGCGGGCGCGATAGACGAAGGGCTGCCGGCGTAGGCCTTCCTTGCCTCCCCTTTCCCACGGCCCGGTGAACCACGGCAGGAAGCGCAGATCCTGCACGATGACGTCGGCGCCGCCGTCTTTGGAGGGATAGACCGTCTCCATCGGGAAGCGCGCGAAGGCCAGGTAGATCTTCCAATCCGGGAGCTCTCGCGCGGCCGACAGGAACTTCGAAGGCTCCGCCGCCGGATACACCACGATCTTCGCGTCTTTCGGAGGCGGGTAGGAGTCCGACAGGCTCTGGAGGATTTCAGACCACCTCTGCGGCGGATGGACGTCGCCCGAACCGCGTGCGAACGGGCCGATGTCGAAGAAAGCGTAGTGGAGCGCGTTTCCGTGGTCCGAAAGCCCGAGCCACCGAAACGGCGACAGGAACTGGGGCAGCGCCGACATGCGCGCGCCCGGCGGAGGGTTGTCCATGCGCTTCCAGGCGGCGAGGGCCCGCGCATGGAGCACCGCGCAGAAGCCGATGTAAAGGAACAGAACCGCGCTGCCGACGATCGCGATCGCCCGCGCGCGCCTCCGAAAAACCAGGCTGACGATCAGAGCCGCCAGCATGATGCCCGTGAAGATCGGATCCAGGATGAAGACCCAGTCCAGCGAGTAGCGCGTCCGCGAAACCGGGGTCCAGAACATCGTCCCGAACGACGTGATCCAGTCGAAGAGGATGTGAGAGGCGATGCCCACGGCCGCGAAGAGCCAGAGCCTCCAGAGCGGGGCCCTGCGCGCGATGAGCTTCGCGGCGAGAGCGATCGCGAGGGAGAGAAACGGAAGCACCAGGAACGAGTGCGTCCAGCTGCGGTGGTCCTTGAGATAGTCGAGGCGCGTCGAGAAAAAGAGAAAGTCGAGGTCCGGCACGACGGCGGCGAGCCCGCCCACGAGCAGCGCGAGGCGCGTCTCGTTCTGCTCCGACGCCGAGCGGGCCAGCACCGACCCCGCGAAGGCATGCGTCACCGTGTCCATGCGGGCCCGGATGATACAGTCAGGAAAGGCGCGAAGGAGCGATGTCGGACCAGCCGTTGCGCGACAAGGTCGTCCTCCTCACCGGCGGCTCTTCGGGCCTGGGCCGCGCGTTCGCGCTCGCCCTCGGAAAAGCCGGCGCCAAACTCTTTCTCGTCGCGCGGCGCGAGGAGAAGCTCCGGGAAGTCGTGGAGGAGATCGCCGCAGACGGAGGCGAAGCCGCGTACCACGTCTGCGACGTGCGCGTCGTTCCGTCCCTCTACGACCTCGTCGACGTCGCGCTCGCGCGCTACCGGCGTCTCGACGTCCTGATCAACAACGCGGGGCTGGGGTTCCGGGCGCCGCTGCTCGAGGCCAAGCGATCCGAGATTGCGTCGATGCTCGAGACCGACCTGGCCGCCGCGATCTACCTGTCGCAGGCGTGCCTCCATGCCCTGCTCCGGAGCGCGCCGTCGCACATCGTCAATGTTTCCTCGATTGCCGGGCTCGAGGGTTTCGCCGAGGGCACCGTGTACTGCGCGGCCAAGGCCGGCCTGGTGGGATTCACGCGCGCCCTCGCCGCGGAGTTGAAGCCCGCCAACATCCGCGTCACCGCGATCTGCTCGGGCTCGGTCGACACGGGGTTTTTCGAGAACTACCGTCCGACGCTGGACCGGCCTCTGATGCTCTCGACCGACGACGTCGTGAGCGCCCTGATGTACGTCCTGTGCTCTCCGCCGCACATCGTGCATGGCGAGGTCGTCCTCCGGCCGCGGGTCGTGTGATGCGGCCCCTCGCGGTCGCACGGCCTCGGCCCCTATAATTCCGCGCCGCATGCCCTCGATCCTCCTCGTCGACGACTCGGGCGTGTTTCGCGCCACCGCCGAAGACGTTCTCCGGCGCGCCGGCTGCGACGTGCTGTTCGCGGCCGGAGGCACCGAGGCTCTGGACGTCGCGCGGAAGGAGAAACCCGCGCTGATCGTGGTCAGCAGCGAGATGCAGGGGATGACGGGCGCGGACCTGTGCCGCGTGCTGAAAGCCGATCCCCTCTCGGCGCGGATCCCCATCGTGCTCGTTGTCGCAGCCGGCGGCGAGGCCACCGCGGCCAAGGCCGGAGCGGACGCGGCGATTCCGTTGCCGCTCGATCCCGAATCTTTCTTCACGCTCCTGCGCCGGTTCCTCCAGGTCATGCCGAGGGAGGAAGCGCGGTCCGCCGTGGGTTGGTCCGTGACCTTCTGGCGCGACGGTCTCCAGCACACAGGCACGATCCGCGACCTATCGCGCGGGGGCTTCTTCGTGCGGACGCCTTCGCGCCAGCCTCTGGGTGCGAGGATCGAGGTCTCCTTCGACGTTCCGGTCGAGCACGGCGTGCGCACCGTCGTCGCGGAGGCGATCGTCATGCGCGCCGGCCGCGACGCCGATCGCGGCCTCGGTTGCCGCTTCTTCCAACTCTCGGCCACGTCGCGGGCGCACCTCGAGGAGTGCCTGCGGATCCTGGCCCTGGGCGAAGCGCCGGCCGAGCCGTAAGCTCTCCGACGGTGTTCAGTTCAAGAGTTGTTTAGATGCGCCGCGTCGCCGTCGCGGTCGGCACGCGCCGGCAGGCGTCCGAACTCACCTCCGGCCGGCGCTGAGTCCGCGGGCCCAGCCACGTAACGGCGCCGATTAACGACCCGGCGCGGGCCCTTGGACATCACCTCCCGCCGCCGGCGCCGCGGCGCAATCCGGCCGGACCGCCGCCGGACGCGAGGTGATGGGTGAGGATCTTGACGGAATCTTCATCCAGAGGATCGTCAACTGCGACGAACCCTCAGCGGCGGCCGGTCGCAACTTTCCGAGGATGGCCGCCGCGTGCCGAGCGCCGGCGGCGATCCGGCGAATCGACCCAGGACGAGACACCTAGGCCGGCCGCGCCGACAGATCCACCAGCTCGATCCCCGCGTCGCGCGCGACCTTGATCGAGCGCTCGTCCCGGTAGAACTCGCCGTAGTAGACGCGGCGGATTCCGGAGTTGGCGATCAGCTTGAAGCAGGGCCAGCAGGGACTCGCGGTCGTGTAGAGCTCGGCGCCGTCGATCGCGACGCCGTTCTTGGCGGCCTGGATGATCGCGTTGGTCTCGGCGTGGACCGTCGATACGCAGTGTCCATCCTCGATGACGCAACCGACATCCGAACAGTGCGGCAGTCCGCGGATCGAACCGTTGTAGCCGGTGGAGAGGATCGTCTTGTCGCGGACGATCACCGCCCCGACGTGCTTGCGCGGGCAGGTGGATCGGGTCGACACCTGGCGCGCGATGTTCATGAAGTAGGTGTGCCAGTCGACGCGATCTTCGCTCATCGGCGCGCATTATGCCCGACCCGTCAAGCCTCTTCGGACCAGCCGCGGCGGGATGGAAGAGGCTATGTCACAATCGGAGCGTGACCCCCAACCGCCGCGTCCTCATCACGGGAATGGGAGCCGTGACCTCGATCGGGGCCTCCCTCTCGGTGTTCTGGAAGAACCTGCTCGCGGGCGTCTGCGGAATCCGCCCGATCGCGCTGTTCGATCCGAGCGCCTATCGGACGCAGACGGCCGGCGAGGTTCTGGAGATCCCGGACGCATTTCTGACGCCCTCGGAGAGGCGCCGCATGTCCCGCGCGGATCGGATGGGCGTGGCCGCGGCGCGCGAAGCTCTGGCGGCGTCTGGGCTCGATCTCTCCCGCGAAGACCCCTCGCGCCTGGGCGTGATCCTGGGCGGAGGAACGTCCGGGCTGATCGACTCGGAGACGTTCTTCGACATGTACCTCCGGGGTCGCCGCGCGCGTCCCTCGAAGGTCCTCAACCACCTGCCCGACTCGATCACCGACCGGATCGCGCAGCGATTCGGCTTCGAGGGCATCAAGTCCACGATCACGACCGCGTGCTCGTCCTCGGCCAACGCGATGGGCTATGCCTTCGACGCGATCCGCGCGGGGCTCGCCGACGTCGTCGTCACGGGCGGCTCGGACGTCCTCGCGCGCCTGACGTACGGGGGCTTCAACTCGCTGCGGTCGGTCGACCCCGAGCCCTGCCGCCCGTTCGACCGCGAGCGCAAGGGACTCTCGATCGGCGAATCGGCGGGCATTCTCGTCTTCGAGGAAGAGGAGCGCGCCCGAAAGCGCGGCGCCCCGGTCGTCGCCGAATTCCTGGGGTACGGCGTGACTTCGGACGCGTTCCACATGACGGCACCGGATCCTTCCGGGACCGCCGGCGGCCGGACGATCAAGGCGGCGCTCGAGAACGCCGGCGTCAATCCCGAGGACGTGGACTACGTCAACGCGCACGGAACCGCAACGCCGCAGAACGACTCGGCCGAGACCGCCGCGCTGAAGGCGGGGCTGGGTGTTCGCGCGCGGCAGATCCCGGTCTCCTCGATCAAGTCGATGATCGGCCACTGCCTCTGCGCCTCCGGCGCGATCGAGGCCGTGGCGACGGCGCTGTCGGTGCGCGACGGCAAGGTCCCGCCCACGATCCACTACGAGAACCCGGATCCCGCCTGCGACCTCGACTACGTTCCCAACGTCGCCCGCGACGCGGACGTGGACGTGGCGCTCTCGAACTCCTTCGCCTTCGGCGGCAACAGCTCGGTCGTGGTCCTCGCCCGCTACGGCGAACGGGGCTGATGGCGTCGCGAGGTCTCGTCACCGGGACCGGAGCAGTTTCGCCGCTGGGCCGCTCCGCGCCGGAGTTCTGGAATCGCCTGCGCGCCGGCGAATCCGCGATTCGGGAGATGTCCGCACAGGAGCGTGGAAGCCTCCAGGCCACCCACGTGGCCCGCTACGACGGCTTCTCGCCCCAGCCCGAGATCCCGGCCATGAAGGCGCGCCGCCTCGACCGCGGGAGCCAGTTCGCCTTGATCGCATGCATGCAGGCGGTGGCGGAAGCGGGCTACGCGATCGCACCCGATCCCGAGGCGATCGGCATCGCCCTGGGCACCGGCTCGGCGGGCGCCGGTGCGCTGACCGAGTTCCTGCGCGTCCTCCTCCTCGAGTCTCCCGAGGCGGCGCCCCCTTTTCACTTCCCCAACACCGTCGCCAACGCCCCGGCTTCGCAGGTCTCGATCGAGCTCAAGATCTACGGGCCCAACGTCACGATCACGCAGAAGGATCCTTCCGGCCTCAACGCGCTGCTCTTCTCGACACTCGCGCTGGCGTCGGGCCGCGCGAAGGCGATGCTCGTCGGAGCCGTCGACGAGTGGAACGAGTTCTATGCGATGGGGTTCGATCGGGTCGGCGCGCTTCGCGGCTCCCGGCGCCCGACGGGGATCGTGCAGGGCGAAGGCGCCTTCGTCGTTCTCCTCGAGAGCGAAGAGGCGGCGCGTTCGCGAGGCGCCGCTCCCCTCGCGCGGGTTGCCGGTGTGGCGACGGCCGGCGTGGCCTCCGAGCCCTATCGCTTCGCGCCCGATGCCGGCGCGATGGAGCGCGCGATGCGGGGAGCCCTCGCGGACGCCGGAGCCTCCGAGGCGGACGTGGACATCTGGTTTCCTTCCCGCGACGGGGTCGTCGCGATGGACCGCGCCGAGGCCGAGGCCATGGACCGCGTCTTCGGGCCGCGGCCGCCGCGCTGCCTCGTCGTCAAAGACGCGATCGGCGAGATGGCGGCGGCGGGCGGCGCTCAGCTCGTCGCGGCCTCCCGGGCCCTGTCGGCGGGCGAGGCGCGGCTCGCCCTGGTCAATTCCTTCGGAGCGGGAGGCAACTTCCTCGCCGCCGTGATGGAATCCGCCCCATGAAGGCTTCCCCGCGCGCCGCGGAGCCGCTCCGCGGCTTCACGCTGGAAGTCCCGGTGCGCTTCGCCGAGTGCGATCCTTACGGCGTGGTGTGGCACGGGCACTACGTGCTCTATCTCGAGCACGCGAGGGAGGCGTTGACCGGCAAGTTCGGCTTCACCGCGGCCCGGGCGATGGAGATGGGGTATCTCGTTCCGGTCACGCGCATGGAGCTTCGGTATCGGGCTCCGGCCCGTCCCGACCAGACGATCCACGTGACCGCGCGGCTGCGCTCTCCCGCCGTGGCGCGCCTCGTCATGGACTACGAGATCCGGAGCGAATCGGGAGACCTTCTTTGCGCCGCGGAGACCGAACAGGTCGTCCTGAATGCCCAGGGCGAGCTGCTCCTGACGCTGCCCTCGGGCCTCCGGTCTCTCTGCACATCGATCCTCGCGTTCCAGGACTCCCTCGACGGCGAGCCCGCGACGCCATGAAGACGGAGGCCGCTTCGGCCGGCCGCCGCCGCTCCCTCGGCTTTCTCGCCCGCTTCCTCGCCCTGCTGGTGGTCTTCTACTTCGTCGTGGCCTGGCGGCCCGTCAACGACGCCGTCATCGTCCCATTCACGGCGGCCATCGCGCGGGTCTCCGCGGGAATCCTCTCCATCCTCGGAGAGGGCACGCACGTCGTCGGGACCGAGATCCGGTCCGACCGGTTCGCGGTCAACATCGAGAACGGCTGCAACGGCGTGGAGACGGCGCTGCTCTTCGTCTCGGCGGTGCTGGCGTTTCCGGCGCCCTGGAAACGCCGGCTGATCGGGCTCCTCCTCGGTCTCGCCGCGATCCAGGTGATCAACCTCGTGCGCGTCGTTTCCCTCTTCTGGATCGGCGCGCATCGTCCCTCCCTCTTCACCTCGTCGCACACGGTCCTCTGGCAGTCGGTCGTCGTTCTCTGCGGCGTGCTGCTCTTCCTGCTCTGGGCCACATGGGGAACGGGCCGGCGCGCCGCCGTCGAGAGGCATGGCGCGGGCAAAGGACGCTGAACGATCTCCCCGGCTCGGGATTCGGGTCGACCGGCGCTCGCTGCTGCGCCTGGCGGCAGGATTCGCCGTCGGGCTCGCCGTCTGCTTCGCCTTCGCGGCTCCCTACGAGCGCTCGATGGCCGCCGCGGG
>JBKOVK010000211.1:0-6564 GCA_046724475.1 Acidobacteriota bacterium
TCTTCGACCCGGAGCCGCCAGCGGCGGACGATCCGCTGCTGCGCCTTCCCAACGTGGTCGCGACACCGCACCTGGGAGCGTCGACCGTCGAGGCGCAGGAGCGCGTCTCGACGCAGACGGTCGAAGCTCTCCTCGAAGCTCAGGCGGGCGCGCCGTACGTTCCCGCGGTGAACCTTCCGTTCCGAGGGCCCAAGGACGCGGCTGGCGCGTCGGGCTGGATGCGCCTGGCCGAGCGCACGGCGCGCTTTCTCTCCACGGTCGGAGGCGGGCGCCTTTCGCGCCTGACCGTCGAGACGTGGGGGCTTCCCGAGGATCTCCTCCGCCCGGTGACGGTGGCCGCCGTCAAGGGCGCGCTCGAGGCGAGCACGCCGGAGATCGTCAACTACGTCAACGCGATGTACGTCGCGCAGGACCGCGGGCTCGCCGTCAGCGAGACGCGCCACGAGGAGCCCAGCACGTACGCCCGCTCGCTGCGGGTGACGCTGACGGCAGGAGCCCGCACCGGACGCGCCGACGCCATGCTCTTCACCGGCAGCGACGCCCGGGTCGTCGAGGTGGACGGCCTCCCGCTGGAGTTTCACCCGGAGGGAACAGTCGTGTATCTGCGCAATCGCGACGTGCCGGGCGTCGTGGGCAGCGTCGGCACGATCCTGGGAGAGGGCGGCATCAACATCGCCAACTTCTCGCTGGCTCGCGGGGACGGCTCGCGCGCCGCGGCCGTGATCGCCGTGGACTCGGCGCCGCCTCCCGCGGTCCTCGAACGGCTTCGCAATGCCCCGGCGGTGGAAGAAGTGCGAGTGGTGAGCTGGTGACGCGGACGCGCGTCGCCGTGCTCTTCGGCGGCCGCTCCGTCGAGAGAGAGGTCTCCCGGATCTCGGCGCGCACGATCGCCGGCGCCCTCGACCCGTCGCGTTACGAGGTCCTTCCCGTCGCGGTCGGAGAGGACGGACGGTTCCTGTCGGCGGCCGAGTCGGGGAAATTGCTGGCCGATGGGCCGGTGCCGGATCGCTTCCGCCGGGCGGAGAGCCCTTCGGTCCCTCCTTCCGAGGCGCTCGTCCCTCGGGAGATCGCGCCGGGCCGCGTGGATGTGATCTTTCCGATCATCCATGGCACGACCGGCGAGGACGGCGTCCTTCAGGGGTTTTTGGAAACGCTGGGTGTGCCCTACGTCGGCGCCGGCGTCGCCGGGTCGGCGGTCGGCATGGACAAGGCCCTCTTCAAAGCTCTCATGCGCGACGCCGGGATTCCCACGCCCCGTTCCGTCGCGGTCGGGACGTCCGATTCCGTCTCCGCGCGCGAGCGCGTCGCCGCGGCCGGACTCGAGATGCCGCTCTTCGTCAAGCCGTCCAACGGGGGCTCCTCGGTGGGCGTGACGAAGGTCAAGCGCATGGAGGACCTCGACGCGGCGGTGGCGGCCGCCCTCCAGTACGACGAGCGCGCGTTGGTCGAAGAAGGAATCGACGGGCGGGAGCTCGAGTGCGCGGTCCTGGGGAATGATTCTCCGCGGGCGACGATTCCCGGAGAGGTGGTGCCCGGGCACGAGTTCTACGACTACGACGACAAGTATCGCGACGACAAGGCGAAACTGCTGATCCCCGCGCCGGTGCCCGAGAGCGTAGTGAAGGAGGCGAAGGCGCTGGCCGAACACGTTTTCCGCGCGTGCCATCTCTCCGGGATGGCGAGGGTGGACTTCTTCCTCGAAAAGGGAACCGACCGTCTCCTCGTCAACGAAGTCAACACGCTGCCGGGCTTCACGTCGATCTCGATGTACCCGAAGCTCTGGGAGGCGTCCGGGCTTCCGCTTCCGCGGCTGCTCGACGAGCTGATCCGTCTCGCGCTCGAGCGCCGCGACCGGCGCTCGCGTCTGAAGACCCATCCGCCGGCGGAGCTGTCCTGAGCGCCCGCCGGGCCGCGCTCCTCCTCGCGGGGGCCGCGGCGATCGCGTCGCGGTCTGCCGCGCAGCAGCCGGTCCAGGAGACCGTCACCGTCAACCGCGTCGAGGTCACACTCCACGTCTCGGACCGGAGCGGCGCACCCGTTCAGGGATTGGAGCGGCGCGATTTCAGTCTCTTCGTCGACGACCAGCGAATCCCGATCGAGTCGGCGGAGTGGGTTTCCTCGGCGGGCGACGCCACGTCGGTTCCGACGAAAGAAGTCCGCTCGGAAGGGCCCGGGCTGGCGCCGCCTCCTGCGCCGTCGAGCCGCCGGATCGTCATGATCTTTCAGCGGGAGATCGCCGGGCAGAAGGAAGAAGGCCTGATGCGGATGAAGCGACAGGCCCTCGACTTCGTCGAGACGCTCCGTCCGGAGGACCAGGTCGCCGTCCTCGCGATGGGCGCCCGCCTGTGGCTGCGTCTGGACTTCACGGCCGACCGCAAGGCCATCCGGAAGGCGATCGGCGACGCGACGCGGGACGAAGACATCGTTCGCGTCGACAATCCTCCGGAGCATTCGATGGCGGCGCGCCTGGCGCCGGAGGATGAGGAGCGCGCGACGTCGATCGAGAAAGCCCTGCTCGCGGTCGGGAAGGCGCTCAAGCCGCTGCCCGGGTCGAAGGCCGTGCTCTTCTTCGGATACCAGGTCGGCCGCTGGAACGCGCTGGCACCCGCCGGCTCCGGCGACTACCACATGGGCAACGTCCTCTACTCCGAGGAGTACGAGCGCGCCCGGGAAATGCTCTCCGCCGCTCAGGCTCCGGTCTTCACGCTCGACGTCAGCAGCGGGCAGCACCAGCTTCAGGAGGCGCTGCGCAAGCTCTCCTTCGAGACCGGCGGCTTCTACGTCCCGACCTACCAGTTCCCGAACTGGGCAATGCAGCAGGTCGCTTCGGCGATCAGCGGGCACTACGTCGTCGTGTTCGCCAAGCCGGCGCTCGGTCCGGGACTCCACAGAATCCGGATCGACTCGCCTCGAAGGGGCGTCGCACTGCTCTACCGTCAGTTCTACGAGGACTGACGGTCACTCCGAGTCGACCCCGGCCTCGCGCAGCACCCAGTCGGGAGTCCGAGGCTCGTCGGGCAGCACGAGATCCTTCCCGCCGCGCGTCAACGCCCAGCGATGCAGCCAGGTGATGCCGGCGGGCCCGGTGTAGGTGTCGGGAGAGACATACTCGGGGTCTTCGAGGGCGCGGTCCAGCGTCACGAGCGCATACCCGCGCTTCTTCATCATCGCGGCGAGCGCGCCGAATTTATCGGCGTTGAGCGAGTTGGCGTGGAGAAGAAGGACCTGCGGGATCTCGCGTCCGAAGAGAGCCTGCGACTGCCTTTCGAAATAGTCGAACTTTGCGTCCATGTAGGGAACGTAGGCCTCCGCGATCCGCGACCCGGTCGCGCTGTCTCCGCGCTGCGCCGTCAGGGCGTAGGCTCGGGCGAAGATCCATTCGGAGTTGTCGTGCGTGACGGGAGCGACGCGGCATCCTCGCGCCTTCAGGAACGCTTCGAGCCCCAACTTCGTCGGCAGGTCCTGGCCGGTGTGGAGGAACGGATGCCGGAAGTAGCGCAGGCTCTTTCCGCGATCCTTCAGCAGGGCCCGCGTCACTTCCTCGCCCCGGCGGACGTCGTTCTCGAAATCGGCGAGCGGCGTGCGATGGAGATCGGAATGGGAGTAGGTGTGGTTGCCGAGCTCGAGCCCGGCGTCGAGCCACAGGGTGAGGAGAGCCACGCGCGTCTCCTCGCGCCGTCCGTCGGGCGCGAGCTTGCCCTCGTTGACGAAGCCGATCGCAGGAGCGTGCGCCTCGCGCACCGCGGCGAGGAGGCGGCGCGTCATCGCTTCGAGCGCCGGAACCCCGTCGCCGACGATGGAGGCCGTGGCGCCGGGCAAGTCGTCGAACGTCACGGCCACGCGCCGCGCGGGAGGCGGGGCGAGCGAGATCGCCGCCGCGAGCGCGACGATCGGGATCAACCGTCTCCCTCTCGGATCGGCGATGCGCGCGAGGGTCCGACCTCTTCGGGCTCGGCGTTGGGGTCTTCGGGAGGCGCCTCGGGAGTGAAGACGTTCAGCTGCTCGCGGACGACGACCTGGTCGAGCGGTTTTCCGGAGAAGAGCTGGCTGTAGACCTCGGTGCCGTCGCGGATCTCGGCATCGGCGATCGCGCAGAGGTCGGCGAGGCCCACGAACTCGAGAGTGGCCGCGATGCCGTCGGTGTCGGTGTATTCGTCGCGAAGGGTGGGTCCGAGGACCATGGCCTTGTCGTACGCCTCGTTGGCGTCGGAGGCCTCGATGAGACGGAACAGCTTGTCGCCGACGCGGTCCACGTCGAGTTCTCCCTCGACGTGGCTGCCGCGGACGAGGATCGCCAGAAACCAGCTCATCGCCGCGGCGGCGCGTCCGCCATCGAAGCAGGGGAGGCCGGCAGGCGGTCGAGGACCGGCAGACCCGCGCCGTCGAACCGGCCGAACGAGAGGACGCCCGTGGGACACATCTGCACGCACGCCGAGCAGCGCACGCACTGCGGGTCCTCCATCGGGATCCCCTTGTTGGCGAAGTTCATGATGTCGATTCCCTGGTGGCAGACGGACGTGCAGACGTTACACGAGATGCACTTCGCCTTCTCGGGGAAGATGCGGAATCTCGAGAAACGTGTATAGACGTTCATGAGCGCGGCCAGCGGACAGGCGAACCGGCACCAGACGCGCCCCGAGAACCAGAAGTACGCGCCCACGCCGACGATCCCGGCCAGGAACATGTCCACGACGTGGTAGTAGTTGAGCTCCACTCCCAGCGGCCGCCATCCGGAGAGCAGGCCGTCGTAGAGCTTCTGCGCTTTGCCGCCGAGCCGGGAGGCCGGCCAGGTCCAGGAGATCGCGCGGCCCAGGAAGAGCGCGAAGGCGAGCGCCAGGATCGCCTGCCCGAGCATGTTCACGCGGTTCCAGACGGGACCGTGCGGCATTTTCTGGCGGTGCGCGTCGCCCATCGTCTCGGCGAGAGCGCCGCAGGAACAGATCCAGCCGCAGTACGCGCCCTTGCCCCATCGCCGCAGCATCAGCGGGATCAGCACGAAGGTCTGCACGAAGGAGATTGCGAGCCACCACGACAGCGGCTTCCACGAGAAGACGTTCCAGATGAAGAGCGGCCAGGCGAGGATGAAGCCGAAGGCGCGCCAGTATTCCCTTCCGTGGAGCGCGTCGGCCTTCGGGAAGAGATGGTCCGCAATGGTCTTTCCGAAGCCGGCATCGAAGACGCCGTTGTGGCCGAGCCACGGCAGGACGACGAAGGGCAGCAGGAAGAGAGGGATCCACTGTACGAGCGTCAACACGATGGTCTGGCGCGTGACGTAGGGGGTCCGGCGGCGGCGAATCCGCCGGATCCCGAACGCCAGAATCGCCGTGCTGTAGGCGAGCGAGTAGTAGAAGCCGGGATCCTTGATCGAGATGGATAGCGTGCCGAGGACCGTCGCCGGATCGGAAGCGATGGCTCCGAGGTTGTACGGAAACAGCCGGTGCTCCTGGAAGTAGCGGTTGACCGCTCCGTTGGCCTTCCAGTTGTAGAGAAAGACACAGAAGAGAAAGAACGCGGCGAACGCGGCCCACGTCGCCGCGGTCCACTCGCCGCGGATCGGAATCCCGGATCGCCGGAAGAAGGGGAGTGGCGCCTCGCGTCCCAGCATCGTAAAGACGACGTCGTTCTCGAGGCGCCTCTCTCCGGCGGAAGCCTTCACGACGACGTGCTCGGGTTCGATGCGGACGACCTCGGTCGACAGCAGGACTCGCAGGGAGCCGGCCGCCTTCGCAGCCCCTTTCGAGAATGGACCGGCTGCCGTCGTGACGAGGTCCGAGACGGGATGCTCGATTCCGACCGGGGCCGACGGATTCTTCTCCAGGACCCGCAGCTTTGCGAGGTTCTCGGGCTTGGGCCGCGAGAGCTCCCTGCCGCGATGGCAGAGCGTCACGCGCGCTCCGGAGGCGGCGAGCGCGATCGCCGACTCGACGGCCGAGTCGCCGCCTCCGACGACGAGCGCGCGCTGGCCCGCGAATTCCTTCGGGTCGTAGAGGCGGTTGAACACTTTGTCCAGGTTTTCGCCGGGCACGCCGAGACGGCGGTGGTCGCCGCTGCGCCCGATGGCCACGATCACGCGGCGGGCTCGCGTCTCCCCGCCGCCGGCGTGACGAAGATGCACGAGGCCGCCGCGGCGCTCGATTTTCTCGATCCGCGCGGACGTGAACTCGATACCCGCCTTGCGGCGCTGTGCCTCGAGATCCGCGAGGAGGGTCTCCTTTGGGTGGACCTCGGCGCGAAACTGGAGGTCGCCGGCCGGCGTCATGCCGACCGGGTAGGTGTAGATCGGCTTGCCTCGGGGGAAGTTGACCACCGTCGAGAGAGGCTCGGCGGCCTCGAAAATCCGGAAGGACAGGCCCGCTTTCTTCGCCTGGATTCCGGCGGCGAGACCTGAGACGCCTCCGCCGACGATCGCGAGATCGAAGACGTCCCCTTGCTCGGCTGCAGTGTGGAAGTCCGGCTCCTCCAGGATCGCCAGCACCGCGCGTGCTCCGGTGTCCGTAGAGAACTTCAGTAGAGGAATGCCCGTCAGGTCCCCGACGATCCGGACGCCCGGGATCACCGTCGTGC
>JBKOVK010000045.1:0-12936 GCA_046724475.1 Acidobacteriota bacterium
CCGTGAAGAAAGCCCTCACGGCACTGGGTCTCGCAGCGGCTCTCGCAATCGGGTGCCTCTACGGATTCGCCGCCATGGAGAAGCGCTGGTTCCCGTTCCGCTTGATGCGCGCCGCGTACCAGAAGGTGAAGCCGGGGGTGGTGGAGCCGCGGCGCGCGGTGATTGCGGCGGCAGATGCCGGGAAGGCCGCCCAACGCGAGGCGATCGGGGCGCTCACGCAGCTGCCGTACATGCAGGGGTACAACCCCGCGAGCGGCAAGTCGGGCGTGCGGGTCTTCGACGAGACGCGCGCGTCGCCGGGCTGGAACCTCGCGGTCTCGGCGCACACCGCGTCGGCCCAGCGGCTCGACATGCGCGGCGCGGCCCGTCATCGCTGGTCGATCGACTCGAAGAAGGTATGGCCGGGCCTGAAGCTGGACCCGGGACGGCGCGCCTACGCCGAATACTGGCGCCGCGCGGAGCTGCTGCCCGAGGGAGACCTTCTCGTCGTCTGGGAATTCATCGGGATGGCGCGCATCGACCGGCGTTCGCAGTTGAAGTGGGCCAGCGACAACGGTGCACACCACGATCTCGCGGTCGGCGAGGACGGAACGATCTACGCTCTGACCCGCGAAGTCCACGTCGTGCCCTGGGTGAACAAAGAAGACCCGGTCTACGAGGACTTCGTATCGATCCTGGAGCCCGACGGCCGGCCACGGCGGCGGATCTCTCTGCTGGCGGCCTTCGAGGGCTCCGATTACGCCGCCGTGCTAACCGCGATGCCCGAATCGGGGGACATTCTCCACGCGAACGGCGTTTCGATCCTCGACGGAAGCCTCGCTGCGCGCTCGCCGGCATTCCGCAAAGGCAATCTCTTAGTCTCGCTGCGGAGCCTCAACGCGGTGGCGATACTCGATCCGCAGTCCGGGAAGATCGTCTGGGCTCTCCTCGGCCAGTGGCGCGCGCAGCATTCCCCGAGCCTCCTCGGCAACGGCCGCATGCTCGTCTTCGACAACTTCGGCGGCCTGAAGCTGGGGACTTCGCGCGTCATCGAGCTCGATCCGTTCACGCAGGAGATCGCATGGCGCTACGGCGATAAGCCCGGCCAGGCGATGTTCTCCGAGACCAACGGCGGCGCCCAGCGGCTCGAAAACGGAGACACCCTGATCCTCGAGTCGAACGCCGGACGTGCTCTCGAGATTACGCCGGAGGGCGAGACGGTGTGGGAGTACGTCAACCCGTTCCGCGTCGGCGAGAAGCAGGAGCTCCAGGCGACTTTGACGCAGCTCGTTCGCCTCCCCGCCTCGCTCACGATCGACTGGGCGGACCACCCCGCATCCGCGGCCATTGCCGAAAAAGTCGCAGGCCCCTAGCTTCCGCGCTGCGCTAAACTGCGACACGTGCATCCCGCCCGGGTCCTCGCGGGACTCCTGTGCTTCGCGGTGACGGCTGCGTCGCGGGCTGCCACTTTCACCGTCAATTCCAGCGCCGACACCGACGACGGCGTCTGCAATGCCGCCAACTGCACGCTGCGCGAGGCGATCAACGCCGCGAACGCGACCGCAGGCACGGACACGATCCGCTTCTCGATCGGTTCGGGGCCGAAAACGATCCAGCCGACGGCGGCGCTGCCCACGATTCTGGAGCCCGTGACGATCGACGGGACGACGCAGCCGGGGTTCTCTGGAACGCCGATCATCGAGCTCGACGGTTCGCTGGCGGGACAGGGCTCGAACGGGCTCCGGATCTCGGGCGGCGGGAGCCTCGTGACCGGCCTGGTCATCAACCGATTCCTGACGGCGTTTCCGGCGAGTGGCGGAAACGGGATCCTTCTCGAGACGACGGGAGGCAACGAGATCCGCGGGTGTTACATCGGCACCAACATGGCCGGCACCACCGCGTTGGGCAACGGGGGAGACGGCGTACAGATCTCGAGCTCTTCTTCGAACCTCGTGGGCCGCATCGACGCCGGCCTTAGAATCAACGTGATCTCCGGCAACGACAGCTTCGGGGTCCGCGTCCTCGGCGCCGGCTCCGGCGACAACACGATCGCCGGGAACCGCATCGGAACCAATGCCTCGGGAACCGCGGCGCTGCCGAATGGAGCCAGCGGCGTGTCGATCGGGTCGGGCAACGGGAACAAAGTCGGTGCGTCGATTCCGGCCGACACGCTGATCTCCGGCAACGACGGCGACGGGATCGTGCTCACCGGAACTTCCGCCGGCTCGGTCGTGACCAACTGCTGGATCGGATTGAACGCGGCCGGTACGGCCGCGCTGCCCAACGGGGGCCAAGGGGTCGACATCGGCGGAAGCAACGACAACACCGTCGGTCCCGGCGACGTGATCTCCGGCAACGCGATGAGCGGTGTCCTGATCATCACGGGGTCCACGGGGAACACGGTCACCGGCAACTTCGTGGGGACGAACGCGGCCGGCACGGCGGCCATCGGCAATCAACTCAACGGCGTCATCGTCTCCGGCGCGAACGACAACACCGTCGGCCCGATCAACCTGATCTCGGGCAACGGCACCAACGGCGTGCGCCTCCGGTCGGGCGCCTCGGGAAACGTGGTTCGGGGCAACTACATCGGTGTTGACGCCTCGGTGACGGTGGCGCTGCCGAACGCCGACGGCGTACAGATCAACGACGCCGCGTCCGACAACACGCTGGGGGGGACCGCTGCGGATCGCAACGTCATCTCGGGCAACACCGGAAACGGGGTCCTGCTGGTGGACGCGACCACGCAGGGCAACGTGGTGTCGGGCAACTTCGTCGGTACCAACGCGACGGCCTCGGCTCCGCTCGCCAACGGCGGCAACGGCGTCGACATCCAGGGCGCCGTCGGCACGGTCGTCGGAGGAACCGGGCCCGGCACCAAGAACGTCCTCGCCTTCAACGGCGGACGGGGAGTTTTCGTCGAGTCGGGAACGGGCAACGCGATTCTGGGCAACACGATCTCGTTCAACGCGGCTCTCGGGATCGATCTGGCGCCTCTCGGCGTAACGCCGAACGACCTCGGCGACCCGGATGTCGGCGCCAACCTGCTGCAGAACTTTCCGGTTCTCGGTCCCGTGCTCCTCGACGCGGGCTCGACGCAGATCCAGGGAACGCTCAACAGTCTTCCGAACCTGACCTTCCGCCTCGAGTTCTTCGGCTCGCTCGTGTGCGACGCCTCGGGCTACGGTCCCGGACAGCGCCCGATGGGCGCCGCCGACCGCACCACCGACGCCGGCGGAACGGTGGCGTTCGTGGCGGTTCTGCCGACGGCGGCGCTGGGGCCCTGGATCACGGCGACGGCGACGGATCCCGCCGGCAACACGTCCGAGTTCTCGGCCTGCGTGCCTGTCCCGGCGCCGACGGTGACCGCGATCGGTCCGACCTCCGGTCCCGCCTCGGGCGGCACACCGGTCTCAATCTCCGGAACGAACTTTCAGACTGGCGCCACGGTGAAGATCGGCGGCGCCAGCGCGACTCTGGTCAACGTCGTCAGCGGCGCCGAGGTGGAGGCGTCCACGCCGTTGCTTTCCGCGGGCACTCTCAACGACGTGATCGTGACCAATCCGAGCTCGCTTGCGGGGACCCTCGCCGCCGGGTTCCTGGCCGACTTCAACGACGTGCCCTCGGGCAGCCTCTTTCACGACGATATCGAAAAAGTCTTCCGCGCCGGCATCACGGCGGGCTGCGGCAACGGCAACTTCTGCGTCAACTCCGGCGTGACGCGCGCGCAGATGGCGGTGTTTCTGTTGAAGGCGGAGCATGGCTCCTCGTACGTGCCGCCGGCCTGCGCGGGGATCTTCGCCGACGTGACCTGCCCGTCGCTCTTCGCGGATTGGATCGAACAGCTCTCCGCCGAGGGCATCACCGCGGGTTGCGGCGGCGGCAACTACTGTCCCGCCAATCCCGTCCGGCGCGACCAGATGGCCGTCTTTCTCCTGAAGACGGAGCACGGCTCCTCGTACACGCCTCCCGCGTGCGCCGGCGTCTTCGGCGACGTGGTCTGCCCGGGCCAGTTCTCAGACTGGATCGAGCAGCTCCACGCCGAGAACATCACCGGCGGATGCCAGACCTCGCCGCTGCTCTACTGTCCCTCGAGCGCGAACACGCGGGGGCAGATGGCCGTGTTCTTAGTCAAGACCTTCGGGCTCTAGCTCGTCGATCCCTTTTCCGCTGTCATCCCGAGGAGCGCGGGCGACGAGGGATCCCGACC
The DNA here is from genome assembly GCA_046724475.1 of Acidobacteriota bacterium. Taxonomy (GTDB): domain Bacteria; phylum Acidobacteriota; class Thermoanaerobaculia; order UBA5066; family Gp7-AA6; genus DAHUXD01. Next base: position 4,190 of record JBKOVK010000045.1, read on the forward strand.
TCGACTCGCCGAGGAGGCCTCGGCTGTTCCGCATTACATCTCGTAAGCCTGCCCGGGACGGGATCCCTCGCTATTGCTCGGGATGACGGCGTTTTGGAACGACGGCAAGAGCTATACCCCCGCCACCTCGTCGCTTCCCTCGTTGATGCCTTCGAACAGGATCGTCGAGAGGTATCGCTCTCCCGTGTCGGGCAGCATCGCGAGGAGGACCGAATCCTTCGGCGCCTTCCGCGCGACTTTGCGCGCGGCCTCGAACGTTCCGCCCGAGGAGATGCCGCAGAAGATGCCTTCCTTCTCGGCGAGCTCCTTGGCGGCGTCGCGCGCTTCGATGTCGGTGACGGTCACGATCTCGTCGGCGACCTTGCGGTCGAGGACGGCCGGGATGAAATCGGGAGTCCAGCCCTGGATCTTGTGCGGCTTCCACTCATGTCCGGAGAGAAGCGCGGCGCCCTCGGGCTCGGCGACGACGACTTTCGTCCCGGGGCGCGCCTTCTTGATCATCTCGCCCGCGCCGGTCAGCGTGCCGCCGGTGCCGTAGCCCGTGACCCAGTAGTCCAGGCGCTTGCCGGCGAAGTCGCGGAGGATCTCGGGGCCGGTCGTGTTGCGGTGGTACTCGGGATTGGCCTCGTTCTCGAACTGGCGCGCCAGGAACCATCCGTTCTTCTTGGCGACTTCCTCGGCTCTCTTGACCATTCCGCTGCCGCGCTCGGCCGCCGGGTGCAGGACGACCTTGGCGCCGAGGATCCGCATCAGCTTCCGGCGCTCGACGGAAAAGCTGTCGGACATGATGGCGACGAACGGATAGCCCTTCGCGGCGCACACCATGGCGAGGGCGATGCCGGTGTTGCCCGACGTGGCCTCGATGACCGTTTGTCCCGGCTTGAGGGTCCCGCGGCGTTCGGCGTCCTCGATGATGGCGATCGCGAGCCGGTCCTTGACCGAAGCGAGCGGGTTGAAGGCCTCGCACTTGACGTACATCGTCACGCCCTGCGGTGCGATGCGATTGATCCGAACGACGGGAGTGTTGCCGATGGTGCCGAGGATGCTGTCGTAAATCATTTGTCAAAACCTCGAATTAGGGGTTGCGGTCTTCCGGTGTCGTCGATGACTCGTCGGAGTCTGGCGGGCGGATTCTGTGGCGTCCGGCCGACGGCGCCGGCCGGCTTAAGCGAGCTCTCAGGAGAAGGGGAGCAACGACATGGCGTCACGCGCGCCTCACGAGGAGCGTAGGATATGCGAACTCCATGAGAACGCGCATCATCCGGGGGAGCCTCCTCGTCATGTCTTTTGTCGCCGCAAACGCCTTCGCCGCCGCCCCTCGCACGATGCGCCTGGACTACTTCCACACAGGGGACGCGTCGGCGGAGACCTTCAGCCTGGATCGGGTCGTCCTCGAGCCTCTCCCCTGGCCGGGTAATCCCCGCAAGTCCATAGACGATACGAACCTGGGGAAATATTCCTTTGAGGTCCTGGATCGCGGAACCAACCGCGTCCTCTACTCCCGCGGCTTCGCGTCGATCTGCGGTGAGTGGGAAACGACCGGGGAGGCGAAGGAGGTCAAGCGCACGTTCTCCGAGTCGCTCCGCTTTCCGGCGCCGGCCGGTCCCGTGCAGATCGTGCTGAAGAAGCGCGACTCTCGCAACGCGTTTCGCGAGGTCTGGACGATTCTCCTGGATCCGAAGGACATCTTCATCGACACGGCGAGGCCCCCCTCTCCCGGAGCCCTGCTCGAGATTCAGAAGACCGGCGATCCCGCCGACAAGGTGGACTTCCTGATCCTGGGAGACGGGTACACGGCGGCGGAGAGGGGGAAGTTCGAGAAGGACGCGAAGCGGCTGACCGATCTTCTCTTCGCCGTCTCGCCGTTCAAGGAGAGGCGGAAGGACTTCAACGTCTGGGCCCTGTGCCCGCCGGCGGAGGAGTCCGGGATCTCCCGGCCTTCCACGGGAGTGCACCGTCGCTCGCCTCTGGGCGCGAGCTACGACACGTTCGGCTCGGAGCGCTACGTGCTGACGTTCGAGAATCGCGCCTTCCGCGACGCCGCGTCGTTCGCGCCGTACGACTTCGTCGAGATCCTGACGAACTCGAAGACCTACGGCGGCGGCGGAATCTTCGGGCTCTACGCCACCGTGGCGGCCGACAGCCTCTGGGCGCCGTACGTCTTCATCCACGAGTTCGGCCATCATTTCGCGGGCCTGGCCGACGAGTACTTCACGTCCTCCGTGGCCTACGAATCCTCTCCGGTGCGCGTGGAACCATGGGAGGCCAACGCGACGGCGCTGCCCGACCCCGCGAACCTGAAGTGGAAGGACCTCGTCACGCCGGGAATTCCGATCCCGACGCCCTGGAAGAAGGAGGAGTTCGAGAAGGCTTCGAAGGCGTTCCAGGAGCGCCGGCGCAAGCTCCGTGCCGAGAACCGGCCCGAGGAAGAGATCGACAAGCTGTTCTCCGACGAGAAAGTGGAGGAGACTCGCCTCCTCGGCACCGACCAGCACTCGGGGAAGGTCGGCGCGTTCGAGGGTTGTCTCTACGAGTCCAGGGGCTATTACCGGCCGCAGGAAGACTGCATCATGTTCACGCGGGACGACGTTCCATTCTGCGCCGTTTGCCGCAGGGAGATCGATCGCGTGATCGACCTTTACTCGAGGTAGGGCTTTGAGTTTCCGCCGGGGCATCGCGCTGACGGGGTTCGCGCGGCGGCACCTGAGCCGGATGGGGCAGGGCCGGCGAGGCGTGATGGAGCACCTCACGCGTCCCGAGACCTCCCCGGTCCCGATGCCGACGTTCGTGCAGCTGCGCGTGACGAACCTCTGCAACCTGCGCTGCAAGATGTGCGGCCAGTGGGGCGACACGGGCATCTTCCGGTCCCACTCCCCGTCCGCCGACGCGACCGACGGAGCGCTCGAGCGCGCACGAATACTGGAGCTGATCGGCGCGAAGCGGCAATTGTCCCTCGAGGATTACGTCCGCCTCCTCGACGAGATCGCGCCGTTCGATCCGATCGTGAGCCTCTACGGGGGAGAGCCGCTGCTGTACCCGGACATCCTTCCCCTCGTTCGGGAGATCAAGCGGCGCGGGCTGACCTGCACGATGATCACCAACGGCGGACGGCTCGAGACGCTCGCCCGCGACCTCGTCGAGGCCGGAATCGATTCGATCGCAGTCTCGGTCGACGGTCCGCCGGACGTCCACAATCGAATTCGGGGGCGCGACGACAGCTTCCAGAAGCTCGCGGCGGGTGTGCGCGCGGTGCGGCGCTCCCAGCGCGAGCTCGGAAGCGCGCGGCCGTTTGTGATGGCGATCCTGCCGATCACCGAGCTCAACCTCGACGCGATCGCGCCGGCTTTGGAGGCGCTGCGCGAGCTCCCGCTGGACACGGTCAACGTCGGGCTGCGCTGGTTCGTGCCGGAGGACGTCGGCGCGGAATACGAGCGCGTCATGCGCGAGGAGTTCGGAATTGCTGCCGACTCGTGGAAGGGGTTCACCTTCGACGGGCGCGAGCTCGTCGCGACCCGGGGCCGGCAGATGGGAGAGCTCGTCAAGCTCCTGAAAGGGCTGCGCCGCCGGCGCTTCCTCGAGTCGGCGCGCGGAAGACCGTGGATTTCCTTCGTCCCCGACGTCGCCGCCGAGAACGTTCCCGAGTACTTTGCCGACCACGGCCAGACCTTCGGCCACGGCCTCTGTCCCGTGGCGTGGTACTTCGCGCAGATCGAGCCGGACGGCGAGGTCTGCTTCTGCGGCGACTTCCCCGATTACTTCATCGGCAACGTTCGCAAGCAGAACTTCAGGGAGATCTGGACGGGGGAGAAAGCCGCCCGTTTCCGCGCGAAGCTGGCGCGGGAGCCCCTTCCTATCTGCGCGCGATGCTGCGGAAACTGGGTCTACGGCAAGTGGGAGCGGCCTGTTTCAGTGGGCAGTAAGCGGTAAGCGGTAAGCGGTAAGAACGCGGGCCCCGGTCCTGCTTACTGCTTACGGCTTACTGCTTACTTTCACCCGAGTTCCCCCAGAACTTGTAGAAGTTGAACCACTGCGTCGGGTGGCGGCGGATGACGCCCTCGAGGTCGGCGGCAACGCGCGTGAGGATCCGGACGGCGTCCTCGTCGGGTGAAAGCGACGGATCCGCGCGCAGGGGATCTCCCCACACGTTGAAGTAGGACCCGTCGGAGTTCCGCAGGAGGAACCCGGGCAGGACCGGGCAGCCGCAGAACCGCGCGAGCAGCGCCGGCGACCGCAAGAACGGGGTGGGCATCCCGAAGAAAGGCACGAGCACCTGGTCTTCGGGATAGGCGCGGTCGACGAGCAGCGCGACCGCGCGTCCCTTCTCGATCGCCGCGCGGACGCGAAAGGCCGTTGCCATCGAGGAGCCGATGTCGATCGACTCGACCCCGAGGCGATCGCGCAGGCGACGCCGCATGTCGTGCACGTTCTCGTCCAGCTCCGGCTGTCCGACGACGGCGGCCACGAGGTCGTGGCGCCGGAGCGTCACCGCCCCCATTTCCCAGTTGCCGACGTGGCCGGTGACGAGGAGGAATCCGCGGCCGCCGGGGCGCACGCTCGCGAGCATCCGCGCGTCCGAGTCGAAGGTCGTGATGCGCGGCGTGAACGCCTCGCTGCGCAGCCGCCAGACGTCGATGGTATGCCGGCCGTACTCGAAGAACTGTCCTCGCGTCAGCTCCTCGGCCTCGGCTTCGGAGACGCCGAGGGCGGTGCGGAAGTTGTGCCGCATGCCGCGCTTGGTGCGCTGGAGCAGGGTCACCGCGAGGGCATTGCCGACGACGTTGATCGTGTTCAGCGCGGCCATCGGGAGCCATCGGGCGCCGTAGTGCAGGCCGCCGTAGACGACGCGGTTGGAGAGGCCGTGGCTGACCCACTTCTTGCGCCCGCGCACGGGCGGCGGCTTTTCGGGAAGGAATAGGCCCGCCTCGGTTTCACCCATGCGACGCTTGAGTCTACAATCCGCGGTGCACGCGATGAACGTCCTGTTGCTACGCCCCGATCCGGGCAACGAGCGGTTCGGTCTGGGGCCGTTTTTCCGGGTCGAGCCCCTGGGTCTGGAGTACGTGGCGGCGGCGCTGTCCGCGGCCGGCCACGAGAGCGACATCGTGGACCTGCGCTTCGGGCACAGCGTGACGTCGTGGGTCCGCAAGACGCGGCCGCGCCTGGTGGGAATCTCGTGCATGCACGCGCTCGAATACGACCGCGTGCGTGAAACGGCTCGCGAAGTCCGCCGCGCCGCTCCGGACGCGTTCATCCTCGTCGGAGGCCACGCGGCCGCGGCGTTTCCAGGACCGTTGGAGTTTCCCGAAGTCGACGCCATCTGCGCCGACGACGGCGAGGAGGTCGTTCCCGCCGTGGCCGATGCGCTCGCGGCCGGTCGTCCTCTGACGGACGTTCCGGCGCTGCGCCTGCCGGGTTCGGGCGGCTGGATCTCGACGCTGCCGCTCGAGGACCGCACGGGCCTCGACGCCGTGCCTCTGCCCGCGCGGCATCTAGTCGAGCGGGATCGGAAGCAGTATCACTGTCTGCTCTTTCGCCCGGTCTGGCTGGTCGAGACCGCGCGGGGCTGCCCCTTCCGCTGCAGCTTCTGCTCGGTATGGCAGCTCTACGGTCGGTCCTTCCGCGAGCGCTCGATCGGCGCGGTCGTGGACGACCTGGCTTCCGTCGGCGATGCGGTCTTCATCGCCGACGACCTCTTCTGGAATCACGCCGAAAGGAGCCGCGAGCTCGCGCGCGCGCTGAAGGCGCGGGGTGTGAAGAAGCGCTGGATCCTCGTCCAGACGCGCACCGACGTCGTCTGCCGCAACGCGGATCTCCTGGAGGAGTGGCGGCCCATCGCGAAGGACTTCGACATCTTCTTCGGCCTCGAGGCCGCTTCGGACGCGGGTCTGGCCGGGGTCACGAAAGACACGGGCGTCTCCGCCTCGGTCGACGCCGCGCGGATCTCGCGGTCCCTGGGTTACGGAGTCACGGGCAATTTCCTGGTGGACCCGGACTGGGACGAAGATCAGTTCCGCGAGCTCTGGGACTTCGTGGCGGCGCACGGCTTCCAGCGGGCGGGCTACACGATCCTGACCCCGCTTCCGGGCACCGAGCTCTTCCAGAAGCTCGCCCCGATCCTCGAGGGTCAGCCGTGGTTCAAGTACGACATGCACCACGTCCTGTGGGAGCCGCGGCTGGGCGCGAAGCGCTTCTTCGAGCTCTACGCCGAGACGTGGCGGCGCTCGATCCTGAACACCTCGGGCGAGAAGCGCTGGATCGACTGGATGCGGCAGATCAAGCCCTCGGAGATCCCGTACCTGACGCGCGTCCTGATGCGCACGCAGCGCATGATGAAGGCCGCGGCGTACCTCCAGGAGCACGAGGCCGCGCAGCGCACAAATCCCGTCGCGCCCGCGCACGCGCTCCAGGCTTCGTAGGGACAGGCGTCGTCCAAAAAAAACCGCCGGGAGATTTCCCGGCGGGAGTCCGAAGGAGACGCGCGAGGGCTCTATTGGAGTCCGAACGTCTTCGTGATGAACACGGCCATCTGGCCGCGCGTGTTGGGGTTCAGGGGACAGTAGTTCCCGTTGCCGCAGCCTCCCGTGATTCCCTCATCCGCGAGCTGCTCGATCCAGTCGGCGAAGAGAGACGGGCACTGCACGTCGGGGTAGACGCCGGTGCAGGGCGGAGGCGTGTAGTTAGGCCCATGCTCCGCCTTGAGCAGGAACACGGCCATCTGGTCGCGCCGGACCGGATCTTGCGGGCAGTAATTGCCGCTTCCGCAGCCGCCCGTGATTCCCTCGTGGAAGAGAGCCTCGATCCAGTCGGCGAACGTCGAGGGGCACGGGACGTCGGGGAAGACGCCGGTGCACGAAGGCGGCACGTAGCAGATGCCGTGCCGCCCCTTGAGGAGGAACACCGCCATCTGCTGCCGCTTGGTCGGGTCGTCGACGCCGTAGAGCCCGTTGCCGATTCCGACAGTGATGGCGTTGGAGACGAGCGTCGTGACGAAGTTGTAGAACTGCTGGGCGGGCGGAACGTCGAGAAAGTCCACGATCCAGGCCTTTTTGAGGGTGCCGGCGGTGCCGTCCGTGTTGGTCACCGTGATGTCGTTGACCGTGGCGGCCGGGAGCGCGGGCGCCGTGACGGTCATGTCGGTCTCGTCTGTCACGACGGGGCTCGTGCCGGCGACGCCGCCGAATGTCACGGTCACGCCAGCCACGAAGTGCGTCCCGGTGAGGTTGACGACCACGCCGCCGGCCGGCGGTCCTGACCTCGGGGTCGAGGCATAGATCACGTTCTGGGAGAACTCGGACGTGTTGCCGTTCGGATCCGTCGCCGTCATCGAGATCGGCGGCTGCGTCGGGGCGTTCGCGTCGGGCACGGTGATGTCGAACGGCGCGTCGCCGGCGCCGTCCGTCGTGATCTGCTGAGTGCCCAGGAAGTACGCGCTCTGGAGCAGGTCGCGGGGATGCGGCGTGCACGAGGGGCTCTCGAAGACGTCGATGTCGAAAGTCGTGTTCGGGGTCGATTTCAGGATGCCGTGCGCGGTGATCGTGGTGGTGCCGTAGTCGACGGTCGCTATGAAAGGGAAGTTCTGAAGCTGATTCGCGCCGGTGTCGACGTCGCCCGCGTCGTTCTTGGTGACTCCGAGCGGCGCGTTGTCGATCCCGAGGTTGGCATTGAAGAAAATCGGGTTGGCGCGGATCGCGTTCTGGACTCCGTAGTTGAGCACACCGGCCCCGTTCCACGCGATCGCGTTGCCTTCGCCGGGCGTCACGCTCCCGATCACCGCGGTCGTCGACGTCGGATCGAGCTCGATGCCCGCTTTCCCGTTCCCGAGAGGCTGCACGGTCGTCGGGTCCGTTCCGATGGTGTTGCCTTTCACGACGGTTCCGGGGCTCGAGATGGAGATGCCGTCGTTGGTGTTGCCGGAGATGAGGTTCCCTTCTCCGTTGTTGAAGTTGCCTCCGATCACGAGGCCCGGGTGGTTCTGGACGGAGATCCCGTTGAAGTTGGACAGCGCCTCGGATCCGTCGGCGATCGTGCCGATCTTGTTGCCCTGGATCCGCGCGCCGCTCCCGCCCGCGAGGTGGATGCCGTTGGTGGTGCTCGCCGAGATGAGGTTCCCCTCGCCCGGATTCGATCCGCCGATGGTCAAGTTCGTCGTGGCCGTGCCGAGGATGCCCTCTCCGTTGCCGAGGTTGCCGTTGCCGTCGAGCGTGGTGCCGATGAGATTGCCCTGGACGACGTTGTCGGCGTTGTTGACGAGCGCGATACCGGTCGAATTGCCGCTGATGAGGTTCGACTGGCCGGCCGACGGACCGCCGATCGTATTGCCGTTGGCGCCCGCCTGAACGCTCACGCCCGTGCCGTTCCCGGCCGCGACCGTGCCCGTGAGGTCGGTCCCGACGTAGCAGCCCTCGACGTGGTTGTCGCTGCTCTCGACGCCGATGCCGGTATTCATGCCGCGCACGAGGATCCCGCGAACCGTGCTCGATCCGCCCTGGAGTTTGAGGCCGGCCCCGCTGAAGTTTGCGAGCTCGATGATCGGCGTGCCGGCGTATCCGGGCTGCGTGGTCCCGTCCACCGTCGTAGGACCAAGCATGGCCGGGAGGCCCGGCGGAAGCGGCGTGATCACGTAGGGTCCGGGACCCGGGATGTTGAAGACGATCGTGTCGGCTCCGGCGCTCGCGTTGGCGTCGAGGATCGCCTGGCGCAGCGAGCCGGCGCCGGAGTCCGAAGTGTTCGTGACGGTGAACGTGGCG
>JBKOVK010000363.1:0-21043 GCA_046724475.1 Acidobacteriota bacterium
CCGGGACCGGCTTCGGCTTCTCGACGTTCGAGGAGCCGGCCCCCGCGGCGGAGCCCCACTTTTCGACGGCGGCTGCGGAACCCTCGCCGCAGCAGGAAGTGGAGTCGCTGCTGGCCAGGGGCGACGAGGCGGCGCGCCTGGCCAACCGGCAGCAGGCTATCGAGATCTGGTCGCGGATCTTCCTGATCGACATCAACAACTCCGAAGCCGTCGGCCGCATCGAGGCGGCGCGCAAGGAGATGGCCGAAGGCAACCGCCGCGTCGCCGAAGGCCTTCGGCGCGGACGCGAGAAATTCGAGGCGGGAGACTTCACCGCCGCGCGCGAGGCCTTCCTGGAGGTCCTCGCCCTCGACGAGAGCGACGCCACCGCGCGCTCCTTCCTCGACCGCATCGAGCAGGAGCTGGCCCGACCCTCGGCCGGACTGGACCTGGCGCGCAAGACGCCGGCGAGCGACATCCTCGCCGAAGAGATGGCCGAAACGGCCGAGCCCGCGATCGCCGACGAACCCGTCGCCGTCGCGCCGAAAGCGGCGGCCTCCGCCGCGAAGGGATCCCGGCGGCCGATGGACCGGCGATTCCTCCTCGCCCTCGGAGGCGCGCTGGTCCTGGCGCTGGCCGTCGGCGCGTACTTCATGCTGCGCTCGGGAGGATCCAAGGCCGCCCCGGCTCCGGCCGGCGAGGGCCCGTCGCTCGAGCACGCGACCGCACTCTTCCGCGAAGGAAAGCTGGCCGAGACGGTCGCTGAGCTGCGGCAGATCTCCCCCGGACATCCCGACTATGCACGCGCCCAGAAGCTCCTCGCGTCCCTGACGCGCAAGGGCGGAGAGCAGCCCGCGGCCGCGAGCGGCGAAGGAGCGCCTGCGGAAACCGCGGCCTCGGCGCCGGCCACGACGGGACCTCCTCCCGAAGCCGTCCGCCAGCGTGAAGACGCGGAGAAGGCGCTCAACGAGAAGCGCTACATCGACGCGCTGAAGAGCTTCAACCTGGCCGCGCCGGCGTACTCGCAGGACCCGAGCTTCGCGACGCTGATGGCGTCGGCGTCGGACAAGGTCAGCGAGCTCACGCCCGCGGTCAAGCTCTACAACGAGGGCGAATACGAGACCGCGATTCCGATCCTGTGGCGGATCTTCCAGGCGGACCGTGCCAATCAGGACGCCCGGTCCTATCTGCTGCGTTCGTACTACAACCAGGGCATCGCCCAGCTCCAGAACGGTCTCTATGCCAAGGCGGCCGAGAGCTTCGGCGAAGTGATCGCGGTCGATCCGAACGACATGGCGTCGGCCCGCCACAAGAAATTCGCGGAGCGCTACGGCAAAGGCGATCTGGATCTGATGGGCCGCATCTACGTCCGGCACATCCAGCAGCGGCCCTAGCCAGTTCCGTCGTGAGAGAGTGGGACCCGTGAGGGAGACCGGAAGCCCGCTCGACGATTTCCCGATCCACGGCCAGACCGTCGGCGCGGAGCTCGCCGCGGTCCCCGATATGGAGGCGACTCCCCCAGCCTTCTCCGGCGGCGCCGCGCCGCTGTCGGCGCGCGTGACGGCTTCGGCGGCCGACGCCGCGTGCGTGCTGCTCCTGACGGCGATCGCGATCCTCGCCGCGCGCCTGGTCACCGGCGAAAGCCCGAGCCCCGCGGGATTGATCTGGACCGCCGGCTTCGCCGTTTTCCTGTCCTTCTTCGCGACGGTGCCGGCCCTCGTCCTCTTCGGGAAGACGGTGGGTATGGCGCTGGCCGACCTCTCGGCGCGTCCGGAATCGGGTGCCGGCCTCTCCGCCCCGGCGGCGACCCGGCGGTGGCTCGGAACGCTGCTGACCGCGGCGACTGGCGGACTCGCCCTCCTGTGGACCCGATCCGACGCCGCGGCACCCACGCCGGCGGACCGGCTTTCCGGCCACGCGCTGACCGTTGAGTAGCGGACGGCGGAAATCCGGACCGGCTCGGCGCACAGCCCGGCCGGGCTCGCGTCCGCTGACCGTCGCCGTTGCGCAGATCGACACCACGGTCGGGGATTTCGAAGGCAACGCCGACCGGATCCTGCACGCGGGGCGTCGGGCGGAGGCGGCCGGCGCGGACATCGTGCTCTTCCCGGAGCTAGCCGTCTGCGGATATCCGCCGCGGGATTTCGTCGAGCGGCCCGCCTTCGTCGCCGATGCCGAGCGAGCCGCCCGGCGCATCGCGCGCCGCAGCGGCGACGCGGTGTGGATCTTCGGGTCCCTGTCACGGAACGCGTCGGCGCGCGGCCGCCGTGTTCACAACGTCGCCGTCGCCGCCCGCCGCGGGCGAGTGATCGGCGTCTACCGCAAGCGGCTTCTGCCGACGTACGACGTCTTCGACGAGGGGCGATACGTCGAGCCGGGCAACGCCTCCCTGACGCTGTCGGTCAAGGGCCGGCGAGTCGCCGTCACCATCTGCGAGGACATCTGGAACGACAAGACGTTCTGGAAGCATCCCCTCTATCCGAGCGACCCGCTGATCGAGCTGAAGGCCGAGTCGCCGGACCTGCACGTCAACATCTCCGCCTCCCCGTACACGCTCGGAAAGCACCGGCTGCGGCGCCGCATGATGGAGCGGATCGCCCGGTCGACGCGTGTTCCCCTGGTCTTCTGCAATCTCGTCGGTGGCAACGACGGGCTCGTCTTCGACGGATCGTCGATGGCGTTCGACGCGCGCGGCCGGCTCGTCGGCGCCGGAAAACGCTTCGAAGAGGATTTCTGGACGATCTCCCTGCCGGGAGGCCACGGCCCCATCCCGTCCGTGGAATCCGCGATCCCCGGGCTGCGCCGCGCGCTGGTGCTGGCGCTCTCGGACTACGCCGCCAAGTGCGGTTTCCGCACGGCCGTGCTGGGCCTCTCGGGCGGGATCGATTCGGCCGTCACGGCCACCCTCGCGGTGGAAGCGCTCGGCGCCGAAAACGTCTACGGCGTGGCGATGCCGGGCCCCTACTCCTCGACGGGAAGCCTCGCCGACGCGGAGGAGCTGGCCCGCCGTCTCCGGATCCACTACGACATCATCCCGATCGGCGACGTCTTCGACGCGTACCGCAGGACCCTCGCACCGGCGATCGGGGAAGGCGGCTCGTCCGTGACCGAGGAAAACCTGCAGGCGCGTATCCGCGGCGCGATCCTCATGGCGCTGTCGAACCGCTACGGCCACCTCGTCTTGTCCACGGGAAACAAGTCCGAGATCGCCGTCGGCTACTGCACGCTCTACGGAGACATGGCCGGAGGCTACGCGCTGATCTCCGACGTTCCCAAGATGATGGTCTATGCGCTGGCGGAGGAGCTCAATCGCGACGGACTCCGCATCCCCGAAGCAACCATCGAAAAGCCTCCCTCGGCGGAGCTGCGTCCCAACCAGAAGGACAGCGATTCGCTGCCTCCGTACGAAGTTCTCGATCCCTTAGTCGAGGCCCTGGTGGACCGGGCCCTGCCGGTCGCCGCCGCCGCGCGCGCGGCGAAGGCGCGGCTGTCTTTGGCGCGCGAGATCGCGCGGCGGATCGACGGCAACGAATACAAGCGGCGCCAGATGGCGCCGGGCCCCAAGGTGACGGCGCGCGCCTTCGGCGAAGGCCGCCGGTATCCGATCGCTCAGAAGTACCGTGTCTGAAACCTACGCCTGGAAGGAGATCCCGGGGTCTTCCCACGATCTCCTGCGTCGCCGGATCCGCGCGCTGCCGGAGGGGTTGCGTCTGCTGGATCTCGGCGCGGCGGGCGGACACCTCGGGCGCGCGGTGCGCGACCGCTGCACGTTCCTCGCGGGGGTCGAGCCCGACGACCGACTCCCCGCTTCCTGCCGTGAGAGCTACGACGACTGGCGCGCTTGCGACGCGCTCTCGGCCGGGCGCTGGGACGCGCCTTTCGACGCGGTCGTCTGCGCCGACGTGCTCGAGCACCTGCCTCGACCCGAAGACCTGCTCGCCCGTATTCGGGAGTGGCTGCGGCCCGGGGGAATTCTCTTCGTGTCGATCCCCAATGTCGCCAACGTCTCGGTGCGCGCGGCGCTGTTGGCCGGACGCTTTCCGTACGCCGAGCGCGGAATCCTGGACCGCACGCATCTGAAGTTCTACACGCGCCGATCGGCGCGCGCGCTCCTGGAAGACGCCGGGTTCCCCGTCCGGAGGGTCACGGCCACGGCGATGCCGTATGAGCTCGCGATCGGAGCTTTCGGCCGGCCGCCGCTCCGGACGCCGGTGCGCGCCTTCGCCACGGGTTCCGCCCGGATCTGGCCGACGCTCTTCGGCTACCAGTTCGTCTTCGAGGCCCAGCGGACGTGAGGGCGAGCCTCGTGATCCCCGCCTACAACGAGGCGAGGCGGATCGAAGCGTGCGTGCGGGGTGTCGCCGAGTGGTCGCGGGCGCGTCCGGGAGGAATGGACTGGGAGGTCCTCCTGGTCGACGACGGCTCGACCGACGACACCGCCTCGCTCGCCCGCCGTTTTGCTGCGGAGGAAGGCGTCGATCTGAAGGTCCTGGGCTACGAGCGCAACCGCGGCAAGGGCGCCGCGATCCGAGTCGGCGTCCTCGCCTCGAAGGGGGATCCGGTTCTCGTGTCGGACACGGACCTCTCCACCCCTCTTTCGGAGTGGACCAAGCTCGCCGACCGGCTTCCGGATCACCCGGTCGCCATCGGCTCCCGGGCGCTCCAGCAGGAGCTCGTCCGCAAGCGCCAGGCGTTCTATCGGGTCTGGCTGGGCCGGGCAGGCAACGCCGTCATCCAGCTCTTCGCCGTGCCCGGTATCGAAGACACGCAGTGCGGCTTCAAGCTCTTCCGGGGAGACGTGGCGCGCGCCCTCTTCTCGGAGGCCCGCGTCGACCGCTTCGCGTGGGACGTCGAGATCCTGTTCCTCGCGCGGCGGCGCGGCCTCGCGATCGCCGAGATCCCGGTCGTCTGGATCAACTCCCCCGAGTCGAAGGTGCGCTTTGTGCGCGACGCGATCCAGACGCTCTGGGACGTCCTGCGCATCCGGTGGCTGCACCGAAACGATCAGGCGCGCGTTTCTTCCCCGGCGTAGCGAGCGGCCACGGCGGCCGCGAAGAGCGGCGCGAGGGCCGCGGTTGTGCGCAGGAGCGTCGTATGGATCAGCCACGCGGGCCCTCGGACGGCGAACGCCGGGATGACGAGGTAGGCCGCGACGCCGGCGGCGCCGAGGAGAAGCAGTCGGTTCCCGGAGAACACGGAGCGGCCCGCCGCGATCAGGACGACCACGAGCGCGAGACCGATCCAGGTCTTCGGGCCGAGCAGCCGTCCGGCCTCCGCGAGCGAGTCCCAGACGCGGCTCGTCGAGAAGAGGCCGGCGTCGAAGTCCGCCAACGGGATACGGCTGCGCCACGGCCAGTGAAGCACGCGGACGAGAAGCGCCGGGGCGAACGCCGCGAGCGCGATCTTCCAGCGCCTTCGCCTTCCGAAAACGAGGGCGATGACCGCGCCAACGATCGCGAAGAACATGCCTTCGTTCTTCGTCGCCGCGATCATCAACGCCGCGACGACCAGGCGGCGAACCGCTCCCCCGTCCGTGTCGTCGAGCGCGTCGGCGAGCGACACGCCGAACAGGAGCACCCCGAAGGCCAGCGGGACTTCCGCCATGCCCGTCAGGAACCCGGAGTAGAGAGGCTCGAACCACGCGACGAGGACCGCGGCCAGACCCGCGACCTCCGGCGAGACGCCCCGACGGCGCAGCCATCCGACCAGGACGACGACGGTTGCGGCCTGGAACAACGGAAACAGAAGCGCCATCGCATGGTCGTCCCAATGACCGAAGAGGAAGGAGACCGCGGCGAAAAGGAGAGGCAGGCCCAGCGGATACTCGGGGTGGGAGTACTCCAGCGTGGTCATGCGCTCGGGGTAGCCTCTCGCGCCGAAGAGCGTCTTGCCCTTCAGGCCCCAGATCGCGATGAAGTCGTTGGCCCACATCGGCTCGGTCAGGGCGCGCAGGGCGTACAACGCGACGCCGAGCACGGCCGCCACGACCAGCAGCGTGGGGATTCGCCGCGGCGCCGCGCCCGCGTCGTCCGGGGCCAGCTTGAACCGCCGGAGGACCGAGAGCAGCACGGCCGCGATGGCGATCAGAACGAGCAGCGGCGTTACGTGCAAAGCCAGCGCCGGAGGAACGGACGCGGAGAGGAGCGCGCATCCCAGAGAGTAGGACCAGCCCATGCGTTCGAGACGAAAGCGCTCTCCGGCGGGAAGCAGCGCCGTAGAAATCACGAATCCGAGGAGCCACGCGACGAAGAGGATCGCGCCGACGCCGAGGATGGAGAGAAGGAGCGTCAAGGAGCCGGCCCCCAAAGGGTCCCCTCAGGAAGTCGCGCGATCACGCGGTCGGCGCCCGCGGGCGGAAACACGGCATAGGCGGCCGTGACCCATCCGCTCGCAGGCCCCCACTGCGACAACAAGCGAGCGTCCACCACTGGGCGCGGTGCAAGCCAGTACGCACCCAAATAGAGATAGGGCCCCTCGCCGGCAGGGCGTGTGAGAACGACGCCGGGAGTCTCGGGCGGGAGACTTCGGCGCACGTTTTCCAGAAACGAAAAGTAGCCGCGATCGAAGGCGGCGCCCGAGCCTCCCAGACGCCTCACCGCCAGCTCCTTCGGCGCGAACGCCGCCAGCGACCGCACCCGCCGCGGCAGCTCCGCCCAGCTCTGATCGAGGAGAATCAGCGCCAGCAGCGCGACCGCGGCGGCGCCCGCGATTCTCCGCCGACTCACACCAGCGGGTAGGCGGCGCAGAGCTCCGACACCGTGCGGCGGATCTCGGCCTGGACCGCGGCGTCGTCCTTCGCCTCGAGCGCGCGGGCGATGGCCCCGCCGATGATCTCCATCTCGGCGGTTCCCATGCCGCGCGTCGTGACGGCGGGCGTGCCGATGCGGATGCCGGAGGCGACCATCGGGGAGCGCGTGTCGAACGGAATCGTGTTCTTGTTGACGGTCAGTCCGACTTTCTCGAGCGTCTTCTCCGCGTCCTTGCCCGGGATTCCCTTCGCGCCAACGTCCACCAGGATGAGGTGATTGTCGGTCCCGCCGGAAACCAGTCGGAAGCCGCGGCCCGAGAGAGCCGCCGCGAGCGCTCTGGCGTTTTCGACGACGCGACGCTGGTACGCCACGAAATCCGCGCCTCCCGCCTCGGCGAACGCCACGGCCTTGGCCGCGATCACGTGCTCGAGCGGGCCACCCTGGATTCCGGGAAAGACGTTGCGGTCGAGGTCCTTCGCGTGCACCGCGCGGCAGAGGACCAGTCCCCCTCTGGGACCGCGCAGCGTCTTGTGCGTCGTCGTCGTCACGAACGGAGCGTGCGGAACCGGCGACGGATGGAGCCCGGCGATGACCAGTCCCGCGATGTGGGCGATGTCGCACATCAGCGCCGCGCCGACCTCGTCGGCGATCCTGCCGAACTGCTCGAAGTCGATGACGCGGGCATAGGCCGAGGCGCCGGCGATGATCATCTTCGGCCGGTGCTGGCGAGCCAGCGCGGCCAGCGCCTCGTAGTCGATGCGCTCGTCCTCCCGGCGCACGCCGTAGGCGACGACCTTGTACTCCCGCCCCGAGAACGAGAGCGGATGCCCGTGCGTCAGGTGGCCGCCGTGGGTGAGGTCCATGCCCAGGATCGTGTCCCCCGGCTGGAGCGCCGTCAGGTAGACGGCCATGTTCGCTTGCGAGCCCGAGTGCGGTTGGACGTTGGCGTGCTCCGCCGAGAAAAGCGCCTTCGCCCGATCGATCGCGAGCTGCTCGACCTTGTCCACGAACTCACAGCCGCCGTAGTAGCGCTTCCCCGGATAGCCCTCGGCGTACTTGTTCGTCAGCACCGATCCCTGCGCCTCGCGCACCGCGCGCGAGACCCAGTTCTCCGACGCGATCAGCTCGATGCCCTCGTTCTGCCGGCGCGCCTCGGCGGCGATCCAGCGGGCCGTCTCGGGATCCACGACCTCGAGGTCGCGATCCATCAGGGAAGCGGGGTGGCCGGCCGCGGTCTCCATAGGGTCCTCTCTATTCGAAGACGAGCTGTCGGTATTCGGAATTGCAGTAGCTGTCGGTCATGCCGGCGATGTGGTCGGCAATGGCGCGGTAGAAGCCGGGCCGCGTGCGGTAGCGCTCCTCGACCTCCCGGTCGACCTGCGTGAGCGGAACCTCCCGGAGAAACGGAACGGAAAGCTCCCGCTCGAGGACGCGCAGCACGTCGTCGGGCAGGAGCCTCGGATTCTCGGCGTACGCCCGGAAGAGGCCGGAGAGCACGCGACGCGCGTGGCCGTCGTGCCGCGACACCGGGAAAGAGTGGATGATGTGCCGGTATACGAACTCGCGCAGCTCCGCGTAGAGGCGCCGGCCCGCGTCGGTGAAACCCACGAGGTCTCCGGGGAGAGCTTCGCGGCGCGCGTAGAAGTCGTCGGTCGACTCGATCCGGACGCTTTCGAGCCAGCGCTCGATGCGGGCACGCGAGCCCTCCACGAGGTCCGCCGAGAGGATTCCGATCATGCCTCGGATCAAGGCCGCGCGCCGCGACGCCGCGTCGCTGCCCCATCCCCGCGCGGCGCGGACTTGCCTGGAGATCGCGAGATCCTCGATGGCCTGCTCCTCGGTCAACGGCAATCCGTCCTCGAGATCGTGCGTCTGCTGGGCAATCTCGTCGGTCCAGTTGACGACCTGCGCCTCGAGACTGCCTCCCGATTCGAACCGCAGGCCCTCCGGGAAATCCAGGGGAAACGGAAAGTCGCGCGGCCACGCCGTGTGCTTCAGGACGCCTTCCCGCACGTCGTGGGTCATGTTCAGGCCGGGCTCCTCGTAGCGCTTCTCGAGGCGGTCGAGGACGCGGACGGACTGGAAGTTGTGCTTGAAGCCCCCCGCCTCCGGATGGCTCTCGCGGAGCAGCCGGTCGAGCACGTACTCGCCGGAGTGCCCGTACGGCGTGTGGCCGAGGTCGTGCCCCAGCGCGACGGCCTCGGTCAGGTCCTCGTTCAGTCCCAGCGCGCGGGCGACGCTGCGCGCGATCTGCGACACCTCGATCGTGTGCGTCAGGCGCGTGCGGAAGTGGTCGCCCTCGTAGGGGATGAACACCTGCGTCTTGTGCTTGAGTCTCCGAAAGGCACGCGAATGGATGATGCGGTCGCGGTCGCGGGCGTAGTCGGTCCGCGCGTCGCCGGGGCTGGACGAGACGGGGCCGCGCGGGCGCTGCGCGCGGGCGCTCTTGGAGGCGAAAACGGCCAGACGCTCTTCCTCGAGGCGCTCGAAGTGTTCCCGCGAATACGCGACGGCGGTGGTCATTTCCCTTCGCTAGTCGAATCGGCCGGAGAGCAGCGCCGCGCGCGCCTCGCCGACCAGATACAACGAGCCCGCGATGATTATAGTTTCCGCGGTCGGCCTCACGAGGAGCTCGTCCATCGCTGCTTCCAGGCTCTTTGCGGGAGCGGCGTCGGGCCGGGCGTCGGCGAAACGGCGCGCGAGCTCCTCCGGCGACGCCGCGCGGGCCGACGCCGCCGGAACGAGGCGGATCCGCGTGACGGCGGGCCCGATCGCCGCGGCCATCGCCTCCACGTCCTTGTCGGCCATCGCTCCGAAAACAAGGTCGGGCGCGACCTGCACCTCCGAAAGGAAACGGCGCAGGGCGAGCGCGCCGTCGGCGTTGTGACAGCCGTCGAGGAGGACCGTCGCGCCGCGCACGCGGAAGCGCTCGAGGCGCCCCGGCCAGCGCACCGACGCGAGGCCGCGCGCGATCGTCTCGGCGGAAAGATCCGGCTTCAGCAATTCGGCGGCGCGGACGGCCGTCGCGGCGTTGCGGGCCTGGTGCGCGCCCAGAAGCGGCGTCTCCAGGGAATACTCCCGGACCGGCGTGGCCAGCCGGAAGCGCGTGGCTTCGAGGGCCGCCTCCACTCCGGTCAGCCGCGTCTCCTCCTCCATCTCGTGCAGTCTCGCGCCCACGTTCTTCGCGGCGTTCCGGAAGGCCTCCCGCACGGGCTCGAGCGGGCTTTCGACGAGCGCCGGCCTGCCCTCACGGAAGATTCCCGCTTTCTCCGCCGCGATCGCCGCGACCGTTCCGCCGAGCTCTTCGACGTGGTCGAGGGAGATCGAAGTCACGACGGAAACGGAGGCCGGCGCGACGTTAGTGGCGTCGAACCTCCCGCCCAGCCCGACCTCCAGGACGGCCAGGTCGAGTCCCCGGCGCGCGAAGATCGAGAAGGCCGCCGCCGTCATCGCTTCGAAATACGTCACGGGCACTTCCGGCTCCCGATCTGCCGCCGTGAATACCTCGCCGAGAACGTCGTCCAGCTCTTCCGCAGCGATGTCGGCTCGGCCCAGGCGAATCCGCTCGGTCACATCGATCAGGTGCGGCGACGTGTAGAGACCGGTCGCCAGGCCCGCCTCCGCGGCGATCGCGGCGAGCGTGGCCGCCGCCGAGCCCTTGCCGTTGGTCCCGGCCACGAGCACCGATTCCACCTTGCGCTCCGGCCGCCCCAGCCGTTCGCAGACGGCGTCGATCGCAGCGAGCCCGAGCTTCATGCCGCGGATGCCCAGCGATTCGAGCCGAAGGAGGTTCGGGAGACGGGAGATGGAAGCCGAAAGACGGATCGACACCCGTCTACCGTCTCCCGTCCACCGTCTCGCGGCCTGCCCCGTCCCAGAGCAGCCGCAGGCACCGGCCCAGCGTCGCCTTCATCTCGGACCGTTCGACGATCAGATCGAGCATCCCGTGCTCGAGCAGGAACTCGGAGCGCTGGAACCCTTCGGGCAGCGTCTGCCGGATCGTCTGCTCGATGACGCGCGGGCCGGCGAAGCCGATCAACGCATTGGGCTCGGCGATGTTCAGATCTCCCAGCATCGCGTACGACGCTGTCACGCCGCCGGTCGTGGGATCCGTCATGATCGAGATGTACGGAATCCTGCCCTCGGCGAGCCGTCCCAGCGCCGCCGAGATCTTGGCCATCTGCATCAGCGAAAGGATGCCCTCCTGCATCCGCGCGCCGCCCGATGTCGACACCAGCATGAGCGGACGGCGTTCGGCCAGAGCCCGCTCGGCGGCGCGGGCGATCTTCTCGCCGACGACGGAACCCATGGAACCCGCCATGAAGAAGAACTCCATGGCGCCGATGACGACCGGGGTCCCTTCGAGCGAGCCCGTGGCGATCACGATCGCGTCGGACGGGCCGACCGAGGCCTCGGCATCCCGGAGCCGGTCGCGGTACTTCTTGCTGTCACGAAACTTCAGCGGGTCCGAGGAGCGAAGGCCGGTGTCGATCTCGACGTATTTCTCGTCGTCGAAGAGCATCCGCAGACGTTCCGGCGCGGAGAGGCGAAAGTGAAAGCCGCACTTCGGGCAGATCTTGAAGTTCCGCGCGAGCTCCTTGTTGTAGAGGATCTGCCGACAGTTGTCGCACTTGACCCAGAGCCCCTCGGGCACCTTGCTCGTGCGTCCCTCGCGGACTTCTTTGGGCGCCCGATCTTTTTTGAACCACATGTGTCGAAGGACGCGATCCTAGCAGGAAGCCGGCGGCCGAGCGACAACCCGCTCTGCCCGGAGGACTTAGACACCCGGGGGCGGACCCGGGAGGATCCGGCTGACGACTTCGAAGCGGCCGGACCGTTCCGCGAACGGCGCCCCGAACGCGCGTTCGAGGTTGTCCGCGGTCAGGACTTCCCGCCGGCTCCCCTGCGCAATCGCGCGCCCCTCCTTCAGCAGAAGCACACGCGAGGCGAGGTCCGAGGCGAGCAGGATCTCATGCGTCACGAGCACCACCGTCGTCTGCCGCTCCCGGTGGACGCGCCACAGCGTCTCGAGAAACTCCAGCCGGTGCCGCGGGTCCAGGTCCCCGGTCGGCTCGTCGAGCAGCCAGATCTCGGCCTCCTGCGCGAGGGCCCGGGCGAGGAACACGCGCCGCCGCTCGCCTCCCGACAGGGCCGCGGCGTCGCGGTCGGCCAGCGCGAGAACGTCGCAGGCCTTCATTGCGGCGCGCGCCGTCTCGAGATCCTCGGTGGTCTCGGCCACGAAGCCCCGGCCGTGCGGCGCGCGGCCCTGGAGCACGAGATCGAGGCACCGGATCGGAAAGACGAGGCCCACGCTCTGAGGAACGTACGCGATGCGCCGCGCCGTTTCCCGCCGCGGCAGCGACGCCAGGGGCTGCCCGTCCAAGAGAAGCTCTCCTCCCGACGGCGGGAGCACGCGCGCCAGCACTTTCAGGAAGCTCGACTTGCCCGACCCGTTCTCCCCGAGGACCGCCAGGATCTCTCCGTCCTCGATCGACGCGTCGAGGCCCGACAGCGCCTGGTTGGCGCCGTAGTCCGCGGTCAGGCCGCGAACCTCGATGCGCGCAATGCCGGTCATGGAGTCCTCAACAGGAGCCAGGCGAAGAGAGGCGCGCCCAGGCCCGCCGTGATCGCGCCGATCGGCAGCTCCGCCGGGGAGAGCGCGGCTCTCGAAACGGCGTCGGCCGCGACGAGGAGGCCGGCCCCGGCGAGAGCCGAAAGGGGAAGCAGGGCCCGCTGGTCGTTGCCCGCGACGATGCGCACCGCGTGTGGCACCAGCAGGCCCACGAAGCCGATCACGCCGGCGAAGGCGACGGCGGCTCCGGTCAAGAGCGACGCCGCGAGGAACACGATTGCTTTGGTGCGCTCGACGTCGACGCCGAGGGCCGCCGCGTTCTCCTCGCCGACGGCGAAGAGGTTCAAGCGCGCTGCCATGGCGACCAGGACCAGGCCTCCGAGGAGCATGTACGGCAGCAGAGCCGCGACCTTGCCGGGTGTGGCGTTGGCGAGGCTTCCCATCATCCAGAAGAGCATGGTGCGCGCCGCTTCGCCGGATGCGATCGAAAACGCCGCGAGGAGCAGCGCCGAGAAGAACGCATTGGCGATCAGCCCGGCCAGAAGGAGACGCTGAAGATCCAGGCGCCTTCCGCGACGCGCCAGCGCGGCCACGCCGAGCGACGCCGCCACCGCGCCCGCGAATGCGGCCGCCGGCGACAGAAGCGGGGACACCGACAGCAAAGCCGCGACTGCCGCCCCGGCCGCCGCACCTCCCGAAGTTCCCAGGAGAAACGGATCCGCGAGCGGATTCTTCAGCAGCGCCTGGAGCGCCGCTCCCGCCAGCGCCAGGCACGCTCCCACCAGGGCCGCGAGAGCGACGCGCGGCGCGCGGAGAGACGCGATCGTGCGCGCCGTCTGCCCCGCCTCGCCCTGGCCCGAAACCAGATCCGAAAGGGAAAGCGACACTCCCCCGACGGAAAACGCGATCGCCGCGACGGCGGCGAGGAGCGCCGCTCCCAGCAGGAACGTTCCGATGCGCGCGGAGCGCGTTCGCGGGCCTTTCATCGAAGGGCCGCGGACAGACGTTCGAGCATGTCGAAGACGCGAGGACCCGGCCGGGTCAATGCCGACTCGTCCAGACGGACGACCTTCGCCTTCGCGACGGGTCCGCGCGACAGTGGGCCGGAGGCGAACGCCCGCGCGTACGCCTCCTTCGTCTGCTCCGACTCCGGCACGATGAGCACGTCGACCGGGGTCGTCGCCAGGTATTCGGCGGACAGAACGGGCCAGCCGCCGCGGTCCCCGACGAGATTGCGTGCCCCGGCCTCCGTCAGCAGATCGTCCAGGAACGTCCCGCGCCCGGCCGCCTGCGGCGGATCCGGCCACACGAGCAGGAGCGCGCGCGGCCGATTCCCGGCCGCGGCCCGGCTGCGGACCGCCTCCCGCTTTCGCGACAGTCGCGCGACCAGGGCGTCCGCTTCGGCGCGGCGCCCGAGACGGTCGCCGACTTCGCGGATGGCCTGGAGAACCGCGTCGAGCGAGCCAGAGGGCACGACCGCCACCGGCAGACCCGCCGCTTCGAGCGCGCGCACGGAGCCCTGCGCGTTGCCCTCGGCGACGGCGAGCACCAGATCGGGCTTGAGCGCGGCCACTTTTTCCGCGTCCACCTCGAGGCCTCCGATGCGCGGAATCTTCCTCGCCTCCTCGGGAAAGTCGGAGTACTCCGACACGCCGACCAGCCGATCGCCGGCGCCGAGCGCGAAGACGATCTCCGTCAGGTTCGGAGCGAGAGCCACCACACGCCGGGGAGACGCGGCCGCGGCGCTTGGTTCCGGCTCACGGCACGCGAGGAGAATCGCCGTGAAGGCAAAAACAAAAACGAGCCTACGGCTCACGGCTGACAGGTTCCGCTCTTCGTAGTCGCCTCAGGGCGGCGATTCTAGAGCGAGAAGCTGTGAGCCGTGTGGCGTCGGCGAATTCAGCCTTGCGACTCGGCCTCTTCCAGCTCGTTGCGCACGCCAAGGCGCTGGCACGCGGCGTCGTACATCTGCCGCGCGGCCTTCTGCGCGTTCTGCAGCTCGGCCAGGCGGTCCTTGACCTTGGCGAGCTCCTCCTGGATCTCGCCTTCGAGATCCTGGATTTCGCGCTTGGTCACCGTCAGCGTGTTCTCATAGAACTTCTTCTGATCTGCCGAAAGGGCCATTAACACTGACCTCCTAATGCGTTCTCAAGGCCTGACTTCGATTATGACGGGACGCCACATCTTCACGGGAATCCCGTTCTTTGTCGCGGGCCGGAACTTCGCCGCCTTCACCGCCGAAACGACCGCGTTGTTGACGGCGCTCTGACCTTCCAGACCCTGCTGGAGCCGCGAGTCGGTGACCGTGCCCGTCTCGTCGACGAGCACCAGCACCACGACCTTTCCTCCCACGTGCTGCTGCCGGGCGATCGCAGGATAGACCACTCGCGGCGGCGCGAGCAGCGCCGGTTCCACGACTCCCGCTCCGGGACCCACGAGGTCGCCTTTCTGAACCTCGGCTTCCTTGCCGCCGAGAGAGAGCGGAGCCTCCGTGGGCACGGCGGTCGGTTCCAGCCGTACCGTGGGCACCGGCGTCGGAGGAGCGGTCGGAGGCGCGAGCGTCGGCTCCGGTTCCGCCGCGGCCGGCGCGGCCTCGGCGGTCTTCTTAGGGGCAGCGGCCGCGGCCGCCGCAGCCATTTCCTTGCGCTTGGCGGCGAGCTGTCGCTGTACCTCGGCTTCGACCGCCTTCGGATCGAGGGCCGGCGCCGTGGGCGTCAACGCCACCGGGACCGCGGTCGGTACGATTGCCGCCGCCGGAGACGGCGTCGCCGCCACGCGCGCGGGAGGCGGTGGGGCCTGGCGCTGCGTCAGTTTCCAGACGCCGAAGCCGATGAGAACCGCCGCCGCCACGCCAATCGCGGCGTAGAGCGGAGTGCGGCTCTTGCGCTCGGCTTCGGCGCTGCGATCGAGGGAGCCGAACACCTCCTCGCTGCGCGGCGCCGGCCGGGCCGGAGGAGTCGGAGGGTGCGGCGCGGCCGCCGGAGGCTCCGGACGGGGCGCCGTGTCCGGGCGGCGCGCGATCGGCGCGCCCTTGGACTTGCGCTTGCGGGCCGGCTCGGCTTCCGACTCCAGCGTGGCCGCATGCGCCGCGGCCTCGCGGGCCTTGGCCTCGGAGACCGCCGCCTCCTCGGCCTGGAGCCGGTGGAGATAGATCGCGATGTCCGCGCTCCCCGGCGCCGGCGTGTAGGAGTACAGGACGGAGTCCAAGTCCCGCAGCATGTCCGACGCGTTGGCGTATCTCTCGTCGGGATCTTTCGCGAGCCCCTTCATCACGACGGCGTCGAGACTCTGGGAGACCTCGGGATTCGAACGCGAGGGCGGCGCGACCTCGGCGTTGCGGACCTTCTCGAGGATGTTGATGTCGGTGTCGCCGCGGAAGAGCCTCTCCCCCGTCAGGAGCTCGTGCAGCACCACGCCGAGGGAGAAGAGGTCGCTGCGGCGGTCGATCGGCCTGCCCCAGGCCTGCTCCGGAGACATGTACTGCATCTTGCCCTTCAGCGCGCCCGACTGGGTCTTGGACGCCTTCGACGCGGCCTTGGCGATGCCGAAGTCGCAGAGCTTGATGTCGCCCTCGTAGGAGATGAGGATGTTCTGCGGCGACACGTCGCGGTGAACGATGTTCAGCTCCCGCCCGTCGGCGTCGCGGCGGCGATGCGCGTAGTCCAGAGCGGACGCCACCTTGGACGCGATGTACACCGCGAGCGGGACCGGCAGCGGCACGCCCAGCTCCCGTGCCGACAGCTCGATCGCGCGCAGGTCCCGGCCGTCGACGTACTCCATCGCGATGAAGT
Organism: Acidobacteriota bacterium; assembly: GCA_046724475.1. Lineage (GTDB taxonomy): Bacteria > Acidobacteriota > Thermoanaerobaculia > UBA5066 > Gp7-AA6 > DAHUXD01. The sequence goes on from JBKOVK010000363.1 coordinate 16,092, forward strand.
AGCCGCCGGCCTTGATCTTTCCGAGGTCGTAGATGTGGATGATGTTGGGATGGTTCAGCTGGGCCGCGAGCTTGGCCTCGTCGGCGAACATCGTGATGAAGTCTTCGTCGTCGGCCAGGTGCGGCAGGATCTTCTTGATCGCGACGATCTTCTGGAAGCCCTCGACCCCCGTGCGCTTGGCCTTGGAGAGCTCGGCCATGCCGCCGCTCGCGATTTTTTCGAGGATCTCGTACTGGCCGAAGTGATCCGGCCCGGTGGACGGGACCGCGGCCGCCGGCTCCTCGCGCCGGCGCGGCGGAGCGGCGGGAGCCGGGGGCGACGACGGTATCGGAAGCGGAGTCGCGCCCGTCGGCGCGGGCTTCGACTTCGGCAGAGAAAGGCCCGACAACGTGTCGGACAGGATCTTGTCCACGTCGGTGTCGGAGGAGAGCTTGGGTCGCGGTGCAGGCGCGGCCGTGCCTCCGGCGGCGCGCCCGGCCTTGCCGTCGAGATTGAGACCCGAGAGCGTGTCGCGCAGCCGCTTCTCGACGTCGCTCTCCGCGGCCGCGGGCTTGGGGGCAGCGGGAGGAGGCGTCCGGTCCGAGGGCACGGAGGGAGGAGCGGGAGCGCGGGGCGCGGCCGGGCGAGACGCGTCGCCGGTCAGATCCGACAGGACGTCCGAGAAGATGTCGGACGAGGTCAGAGGGGTCGCGCCGGGAAGCTGCGCGGTGTCGATGCGCATCGTCTTGGCCCCGACGTCGGAGGAGTCGACGGCCTCGCGAACCGAGGCGATGAAATCCTCGTCGGAGAAAGGACGCGCCAGGATATCGAACGCGCCGACCTTCTGGGCATCCGCCTTGCGGTTGGTACCACGGTACCCGCTCATCATCAGGACGATGGGCGGCGCCGTGGCGCCCCCCTTCTTCCGGATCTCGCGGATGACCTCGGCGCTCGGAAGACGCGGAAGCATCCCCGAGAGGAGCACCAGGTCGAACCGATTGGAACCAAAGGTCTGGAGACCCGCCTCGCCGTCGTGGGTCTCCGTCAGCGCATGCCCGAGAGGCTGGAGCAGAGCGCGGATCCGCTCGATGTAGCGGGGCTCGTATTCGATCAAAAGAACTTTTTTGGGCATGAACTGAACCTATTGTCGCCGGAAACCGAAGGAAATCAAGGAGAAGCGGGGATCCACCGTACGCTTTCGGCCCCATATAATCCGGCCTCGTTAGGAGCGCGTATGTCCGGTCACAACAAATGGAGCACGATCAAGCACAAGAAGGGGGCGGCCGACGCCAAGCGCGGGCGGGTCTTTACAAAGCTCATCCGCGAGATGACCATGGCCGCCAAACAGGGAGGCGGCGCGCCCGAGTCCAACCCCCGCCTCCGAAAGGCCATCGACGACGCCAAGGCCGTCAACATGCCGGCCGACAACATCAAGCGGGCGATCCAGCGCGGTACGGGCGAGCTGCCCGGCGTCTCCTACGAGGAAGTGACCTTCGAAGGCTACGGCCCCGGCGGCACCGCCATCCTGATCGAGGCGCTGACGGACAACAAGAACCGGACGCTACCCGAGATCCGGACGATCTTCTCCAAGCACGGCGGCAACCTCGGCGAGTCCGGCTCGGTGCGCTTCCTCTTCACCAAGAAGGGCTACATCGCCATCGAGAAGGACAAGGCGACCGAGGACGCGGTGATGGAAGCCGCCATCGAGGCCGGCGCCGACGACGTCGAGACGACCGACCAGTACCACGAGGTCAAGACGTCGCCCGAGAGCTTCGACCAGGTCAAGTCGCAGCTGGAAGCGAAGGGCCTGCCGCTCGCCGTCGCCGAGGTCTCGATGATCCCGGCCACCGAGGTCGCCCTCGACGCCCGCAAAGCCGACCAGATGGTCAAGCTGATGGAGGCGCTCGAGGACCACGACGACGTCCAGAACGTCTGGGCCAACTTCGACTTCGAGGAGACGAGCACGTCCGCTTAGACTCGGACGGATGAAGGTCCTCGGCCTCGATCCCGGCACGACGGCCACGGGCTTCGGGATCGTCTCCTTCGAAAGCGGCCGCCTTGCTCTCGAACAGTGCGGAGTCTGGCGGCCTCCCTCGCGGCTCGAGTTTGCCGGGCGGCTGGCCTTTCTCCTCAACGCGGCCGTGGAGCTCCTCAACGACAGCCACCCCGCCGCGGTCTCCGTCGAGACGGTGTTCGCGGCGCGGAACATCGCCTCGGCGCTCAAGCTGTCCCACGCCCGGGGCGTCCTGCTCGCTGCGGCTTCACGCTGCGCGGTGCCCGTGTTCGAGTACGAGCCGCGCCTGGTCAAGAAGGCGCTCGTGGGCTACGGACAGGCCGAGAAGGAGCAGGTCCGCGCGATGGTCCTCTCGCTCCTGGCCCGGCACCGAGCCCGCGTACCTCTCGACGCTGCCGATGCTCTCGCCCTGGCGATCTGCCACGTCCACGCGTCGTCGGCGCGCTGGCGTTAGGCGGGGTGCTAGCATCTTTTCCGACTATGTCGTTCCAGGGCTCGATCCAGGAGCTCCCTGTCCCCGACATCATCCAGCTCGTTTCAGTCTCGGGGAAAACCGGGATGTTCATGCTGATGCGGGGGTCCGAGAGGGGCTATATCTACCTCCGCAACGGAAAGATCGTCCACGCGGAGCTGGGGAGCATCCGGGGCGAAGAGGCCGTCTACGCCCTGGCGATCTGGTCCTCCGGCGACTTCCAGTTCACGCCGGGCAAGGAGACCGAGGCCACCACCATCGACAAGACCAACACCTCCCTCCTCATGGAGGCGGCCCGGCGGCTCGACGAGTGGAAGGTCCTTTCCCGCAAGATCCCGGGGGTCGACTACATCCCGATGTTGAAGCCGCGGGACATGGGCGAAGCGGTGACCCTGTCGCCTCCGGAGTGGAACCTCGTCATCCGGATCGACGGGCGAAAGACAGTGGAGGAGCTGGCGCGAGCCACGAACTCCAACTCCTTCGACACGGCCAAGGTCCTCTACGGCCTCGTGACGGCGGACCTGATCGACATGCGTTCGCGTGACGCCGCGGCCGCCCGCAGCGAAGCGGCCAAGGGTTCGGCGGCCGACGCAGGTCCGGCTCCCGTCCCGGCGGCGCCCGCGTTCCGATCGACCGCGTCGCCGTCCGGAGGGACGAGCCCGGGCGTCCTCGGCGACGAGAAGAAGATCCTCATGATCCTCTGCACGCGCGTCAAGCAGGAGGCCGAGACCGCCATCGGAGAATCCAACCTGCCGGGCATCGACCGGCCCTACAAGCAGGCTTTAGCCGAGATCGACCGGGGACGAGGTGTCGAGGCCGTGCGCGACCTGATCCGCCACACCGAGAAAGCGATCTCCTCGATTCGCGGTCCCGCCATCATGAAGTCCTTCCAGGAAAAAATGTCGCTGGTGATGCAGCCCAAGGTCTAGGCCGCGAGTTGAGGTAGCGGAGACCCTGTTCGTCCACGGCTCGAGTCACGACTCGCCGGGTCTCCGCAGCCTAACTCGCTCGTATTGGTCGAGCGGAGTTCGGCGCTTGTGTCCCTGCTCACTTTTTTGGCGATACCGAACGCCCTTGGCGCGGCCCGCAAACACTGCACCTGTTCGAATGGACGGCCTCCTGACCGAGCAGAAGATGTTTGGCAATAGGCCACTTTTGCCTTATCATTTTCGGAAGCTATTTATCCCCGGCGGGCTCGAAAGGAGACGTTTTCATGATGGCGAAGCGGACCGCGCTCCTCGGGATGCTTATGTGCCTGACCGCCCTTGCGGCGATAGCGCAGCCTGTCACGCCGCCGATCGTGGCGCCGAACGCTCGAGGCGACATCGGACTCTTCACGATGTCGACCGCGGATAATCCTCGCGCCGGACAGTTCACGCTCGGGTTCTACGGCTGGTACTTCCCGCGGATCGCGGGGCAGCTCGTTCCCGGACAGCCCACCGACTCGCGCTACTTCGTCAACTACGGCGGCAACGCGTCGATGGGTCTCGGCCTGACGGACTGGTGGTCGATCTTCGTCGCCGGCGGAGGCCAGGTGACCAAGAGCGGCGGCGGCTGGGCGGGCGGCGTCATCAACGGCGTGCCGATCGCGGGGCCGTTCCAGGTCAGCGAGGGCACCAAGGTCCGCGTCGGAACCAAGTTCAACTACCACTCCGAAGTCGACTACGATTTCCGCATCGCCGGCTGGCTGTCGGCGAACATCCCCGTCGGCAACGCGACGGTCAACAACGAGACCACGGGTGAACCGATCCAGTCCCTGAACACGCGACGCACCGACTGGGAGTGGGGGGCGGCGATTACCAAGTCGATCTTCACGGGACTCGTGTCCTATCAACTCTCGGGTCAGCCGCCCGACAGCGACGTGCGCGTTCCGAACCTGCTGCGATTCGGCGCTGGCGTCGAAGTGCCGGTGGCGCCGCTGATCCACATCCTCGGCGAAATCAACTACAACGTCCTCGACGGCGGCGATGTCCCCGAGCCCGACTACGCCACCATGATCGGCGGCGCCCGCATCTGGTTCGGCCACTCGGGCTGGGCCCTGACGGCCGGGTTCTCGACCAACATGACGATGCTGTTCTCCAACGGCGTCGCCCAGAACCCCTTCGGCGGCTTGATCGGCATCACGTACGCCGCCTGGCCTCCGGCTCCCCCGCCGCCGGTCGTCGTGCCGGCGCCCGAGCCGGTGGTCGAGCAGCGCGTGGTCGAAACGGCTCCCGCTCCGGCGCCCGCGCCCCAGCCTCCGCCGCGCCCGGCGCCGAGGACGACTTCGGACGAGATCTTCTTCGACGGCAAGAGCGCGCGGCTGACCAACATCGCCAAGGCGGTCCTGGACGGCGTGGCGCTGCGCATGCGCAACGACCTGAACGCCACGGCCGTGGTCACCGGCTTCACGGACAACACCGGCAGCGAGAAGGCCAACCTGGAGATCGGCCAGAAGCGGGCCGACGCCGCCAAGGAGTACCTGGTGACGCGCCACGGCATCGACCC
>JBKOVK010000237.1:0-3257 GCA_046724475.1 Acidobacteriota bacterium
ATAGCATCCGCGGCAGGAGGACCCGCCATGTGCAAGACGACCGGCCTCGCGGCGCTCGCTTTCCTGGCCGTCACACTCGCTCCCGGCCAGGAGCCCACGCCGTCCAAGACTCCCTCGCACGTCATCCTGAACGAGTCCGAGATCCATTGGGGCGACGCGCCTCCGGCCTTCCCTCCGGGAGCCAAGATGGCGGTCCTGCAGGGCGACCCGAGCAAGGGCGGCGTCTACACGGTGCGTCTGAAGGCCAAGGACGGTTACAAGATCCCGGCCCACTTTCACCCGACGCGCGAGAACATCACGGTGATCTCCGGAAACTTCGGCATCGGGATGGGCGACAAGCTCGACGAGGCGCAAGGGACGACCCTGGCCGCCGGAGGCTTCGCTTCGATGCCGTCGCAGATGCATCATTACGCCTGGTTCAAGGGAGACACCGAGGTGCAGGTACACGGAGTCGGACCGTTCACCATCACCTACGTCAACCCGAAGGACGACCCACGCAAGGGTGGCAAGAAGTAGCCTCCGCGTCCGATCCCAAGGGTGACCGGCCGTGTCGACGAGCGACCGAGGGCGAACGTTCCGGGTCGCCATCGACGCGCGCAAGCTGACGAACGCTGAGAGCGGCGTCGGCAACTACACTCTCAACCTCATCCAGCATCTGAAGGCGGAGGACCCGAACCTCGAGCTGGTGCTGGTCCAAAACGGTCGGCGCGGGAGCCCGGCCATCGCGGATCTCTCCGCCGAGCGGATTCCGGTGCCGTTCCCGCACGACTCTCCGCTGACGCCGCTGGCGTTGCGCCATTTCCTCCGCGGCCGAAGGTTCGATGTCTTCCACTCGCCCTACGAAGTGGCACCCTCAGGCCTCACGCGACCGCTCGTCGTGACGGTTCACGACATCAACTGGGTCGTCGATCCGGCATACAACTCGAACAACTGGTTCATGCGGCGGGCGGGAGGCTTCTTCTACCGAAACTGCGTCATCGCGGCCATGAATCACGCCGTCAGGATCATCGCGATCTCCAACGCGACGCGAAACGCGATCCTCGAGCTCTTCCCTGGGCACGAGCCGAAGATCCGGGTGGTGCACCTCGGGTTCGATCGGAGGCGGATCCATCCGCTCGATGACGCCGGCGCGGCGCGCGCGCTGAAGTCCATCATCGCCCCGACGACCCCCTTCGTGCTCACGGTCGGCCAGGGCTCGCCTTACAAGAATCACTTCCACGCGGTGCGCGGATTCCTGCGGGCATTTCGGGATCGTGCGGATTATCGGCTGGTTCTCGTTCGCCGCTTCTCGGGCGGGGACAGAGAGCTCGATAGGCTGCTTCGCACGCCGCAAGGGAAGGCCAAGGTCATCGTCTTGCCGTACGTGACTCCGGAAGTGCTCAACGCGCTCTACAACCGCGCGCGGATCCTGCTCCACCCGTCTTACTACGAGGGCTTCGGGCTGCCCCTTCTGGAGGCGATGGCGGCCGGCGTACCGATCGTCACATCGACGGTCAGCGCGATGCCCGAGGTCGTCGGCCCGTCGGCGCTGCTGGTGAATCCGGCCGACGACGAGGCGATCGCCGGGGCGCTGTCGCGCCTCGACCAGGACGAGCGCCTGCGGGAGAGGTTGATCGCGGCCGGCCGTGACTGGCTCGCGCAATACGATTGGGCGAAGACCGCCCGGGCGACCCTCGAGATCTATCGGGAGGCCGCGCGGGCGGGGAATTCCGCGGCGCCGAATCTCCGTTAGGCTGTCGGCAGGAGGACACATGACCAAGACGATTCTCGGCGCCCTCGCATTGACCCTCGCGCTTCCCCTCGCGGCGGCGGCGGCCGAAATCCACGGCACGGTCAGCGAAGACGGAAAGCCGGTTCCCAAGGTCGGACTCAAGCTCGACTGCGGAGGAACGACGGCTTCCGCTGCGACCGACGACTTCGGAGGCTACAGCCTGAAGGTCGCGGCCACGGGAGACTGCACGCTGTCGGTCGACTACAAGGGCGCCAGCGGCTCCTTGAAGGTCGCCGTCTACGAGAAGCCGAGTCGCTACGACATCGCCGTCAAGCAGGAGTCCGGCAAGCTCGCGCTCTCGCGTAAGTAATGGCCGATACGCAGCGCGATCGCTGGGACAAGGCCCAGATCATCCTTCAGCCGGTCGGCGGCCTTCTGACCGCCCTCGCGGTGGCGATCCTGGGCTTCTACACGTCCAGCTACCTGCGCAAGCGCGAGGTCCGGGACTCGGAGCTGCGCGAGCGCATGCAGCAGAGCGACACCAACGCGCGCCTCTACTCGGAGCTCACGAGCAAGCGGGAGGAGTCCGACAGCGCCCTGCGCAAGGACATGTTCACGTCCATCATCAACTCGTTCTTGGGGGCGGGACCGCAGACGCTCGAGCAGAAGCTGCTGAATCTGGAGCTTCTCGTCTACAACTTTCACGAGTCTCTCAACTTGAAGCCCCTCTTCGCCCACATCGAGCGCCAGATCAAGGAGACCCCGAACCGGCAGGGCTACCTGGCCCGTCTCCAGCGCGTCGCCGAGGAGGTCACCAAGAAGCAGATGCTCATCATCGAGGAGGGCGGGCAGAAGTTCGACGCCACGATCAACACCAAGACCCTCTCCTTCATCACACCCGACGGAAGCGGCGAGATTCCAGCCGTCGAACGCAACCTCGTCGTCGACGGCATCCGGCGCAACTTCAAGCTCGAGGCGCTCGACGTCGACAACGGCGCCGAGCAGGTGCAGCTACGAGTCACGGTGCGCACCGACGAAGGCGGTACCGTGGATACGACTTCCGCCGAGTTCTGGGTGGGCGACTTCGACTTTCCGATGATCGACAACATCCGCTTGCCCCACGACCAGCGACTCGCCGTCGTGATAAACAATTTCGACGCCGCGCGTGGGATCGCCGACGTGACCCTGGTCGACTTCCTGGGCAAGTACGCCGGCTTACGCGAGAAGCCGTACTACGACGAGGTGCTTGCCAAGCTCTTGGCCGCCAATCGCAGCGCGGCGGCTACGCCTACCCCGACTCCCGCTGCCCGGCCTTCGCCGTAGGCGGCCGACTTGCTACAATCCGGCGCCTTGGCGAGCGATCCCGTCGCGATCGCGGGGGCGCCGGCGGCGCCGCCGCGCCGTTCGACTCGGGGGGCGAAGTTGAAGCTTCGCCGCGGCGTTCCCCTCCGCGACGCGATCCTGTCGGCCTTCCGCGGCATCATCCTCTCCGCGAGGCGGCACGCCCGAGCGGCCGAGGAGAATCCCGAGCAGGCGGTTCACGAGT
>JBKOVK010000136.1:0-28895 GCA_046724475.1 Acidobacteriota bacterium
GTTCATGGAGATCGACGCCGAGATTCGCGAGAGGATCTGGTACCGCTTCGAACGCTCGGGCGTCTCCTTCGCATACCCCGTGATCCGCCAGCACCAGTACGCCGCAGGGCCTCTGCGACTGTCGAAGATCTCCGCGGTCGCACCCGAGGAGTTGCAGGGCGGGATCTTTGCCCCCCTCTCCGCGGACGAGCGACAGGAGCTCGCCTCCGGCGCGCGCCGGCGGCGTTTCGGTCCCGGTGAGGTCGTCGTGCGCGAGGGAGACACGACCTCGTCCATGTTCCTGATCGAGTCGGGCACGGTCGGGATTTCGGCCCGGAGCGGCGGAGGCGCGAGCCAGAAAGTCGCCATCCTCGAGGCCGGCTCCGCCTTCGGAGAAATCAGCCTTCTGACGGGCGAGCCCCGCCTGGCTACGGCGAAGGCCGCGACCGAGGCCACGCTGATCGAGATCGACAAGGACACGCTGGCGCCGCTGCTCGTGGCCAATCCCTCGCTCGTCGAAAAGCTCGACGCGATCATCCTGGAACGGCGCCGCCGGACCGCCGACCGGCTGGACAGCGCTCGCGGGTCCGCGTCGGCCGACGAGCCCGAATCGCTGCGGGTGAAGATCGCGCGCTTCTTCGGGCTCAAGGGCCTCCAGTGACCGACGGAATCGGGCTGCTCCTCGGCCTCGACGTGACGGAGATCGAGCGCGTGGCCGGCATCCTCGAACGCCATCGCGAGCGCTTCTTAGAGAGGGTGTTTCGCCCTGGGGAGATCCGGAGCCAGCGCCGCCATCCCCGCGCCTTCGCCGAGCACGTTGCCGGCCGGTTCGCCGCCAAGGAAGCGGCGATGAAGGCCCTGGGTCTGGGATGGCGGGGTCTCGCGTTTCGCGACATCGAGGTCGGGCGCGACGCGCGGGGCAAGCCGCTGCTTTCCTTCCACGGCAAGGCGCTCGACCGGGCGCAGGCTCTGAACGTGCGCCGATCCGAGGTCACGATCACGCACGGCCGCGACATCGCCGCCGCCGTGGTCGCCCTGCTGACGGAGGAGAGCGGCTGACCCGTTGGGCTACACTCCCCCTCGCATGAGCGAGGGAGGCGACTACAAGAGCACGCTGAACCTCCCCCGTACGGACTTCCCCATGAAGGCGGATCTAGCGCGGCGGGAGCCCGAAAGGCTCGCCGCCTGGGACGCAATGGACCTCGAGGGTGCGATCCGCCGTGCGAGGGCCGGCCGGCCGAAGTTCATCCTCCACGACGGTCCGCCCTACGCCAACGGGCACATCCACCTCGGCACGGCCATGAACAAGATCCTCAAGGACGGCATCGTCCGGAGCCGGACCCTTCTGGGCTTCGACGCCCCGTACGTGCCCGGCTGGGACTGCCACGGGCTTCCCATCGAGCAGAAGGTGGACAAGAAGCTGGGGTCGAAGAAGCGGGACATGGACGCGGTCGCGATCCGCAGGGCCTGCCGCGAGTACGCGCAGGAGTTCATCGACATCCAGCGCGAGGAGTTCAAGCGCCTCGGAGTCGGCGGCAACTGGAACCACCCGTATCTGACGATGAGCCTCGGGTACGAGGCGACGATCGCGCGCGCGTTCGGAGAGTTCTACGCGAAGGACCTCCTCTTCCGGGACCTGAAGTCGGTGCGGTGGTGCTTCACGGACCGGACGGCGCTCGCGGAGGCCGAGCTCGAGTACGAGGAGCGCGAGGACCCCGCCATCACCGTCGCTTTTCCGGCCGAGGGAACGCCGTTCCCCGATGCGCGGCTGCTGATCTGGACGACGACTCCCTGGACGATCCCTTCCAACGTCGCAATCGCCGTCCATCCCGACGAGACGTACGTCTGGATCGAGGCGGACGGGCATCACTACCTCGCGGCGGAGCGCCTTGCCGAAAGCGTCGCGAAGGCGGCGGGCTGGGCGGCCTGGAAACCGGTCATCTCACTCCCCGGCCGCTCGCTCGAAGGAATCCGGTATCGCCATCCGCTCCCGCCGGAAGCGCGCGGCGAGCTCACACCCGAGGAGCAGGCGCGGGCGTTCCGAGTGGTGCTCGGCGAGCACGTCACGATGGATGCGGGGACGGGCCTCGTCCACACCGCTCCCGGGCACGGCGAGGACGACTTCCAGATCGGACGGCGCGAGGGCCTTCCGATCCTTTCGCCCGTGGACGAGGGCGGACGGTTCACGACCGCGGCCAAGTACCGCGGGCAGAAGGTCCTCGATGCGAACCCCCAGATCGTCGAGGATCTGCGTACGGCGGGCGCACTCGTCGCGTACGACCCGAAGTTCCTTCACGAGTACCCGCACTGCTGGCGCTGCAAGAACCCGGTGATCTTCCGCGCGACCGTCCAGTGGTTCGTGCGCCTGGACGACCCGAAGACCGACGTCCGCGCCGGCGCTCTCGCCGCGATCCGCCGAACGACGTGGATCCCGGCCTGGGGAGAGGCCCGCATCGCCGGGATGGTCGAGAACCGGCGCGAATGGGTGGTCTCCCGGCAGCGTCGCTGGGGCTCCCCGATCACGCTCCTCTACGCGATGCGCAACGGTGAGCGCGCGGACATCTATCCCTGGCGCGACTCGCCGGCGGAGCAGAAGAAATTCTTCGATCGGCTGACCGGCATCTTTGCGAGGGAGGGCGGCGACGCCTGGTATGCGCGGCCCGCGGAGGACTTTCTGCCGCCGGACGCCGATCGTCGCGGCTTCGACGCGTTCGAGAAGGAGACCGACATCCTCGACGTGTGGTTCGATTCCGGCGTGTCGCACATGGCGGTGCTGCGTTCCGGGGAATGGCCGGAGCTGACGCGCGAGGACGGCAAACGTCCGGCCGACGTCTACATCGAGGGCCATGACCAGCACCGCGGCTGGTTCCAGTCGTCGCTTCTGACCTCGGTCGCCCTCTTCGGCGACGCCCCTTTCGAGTCCGTCATCACGCACGGCTTTTTCCAGGACGTGTCGGGGCGCAAGATGTCGAAGTCTCTCGGGAACGTCGTCGAGCCCCAGGAGCTCATCCGCCGCTACGGCGCGGACATCCTGCGTCTCTGGGTCTTCTCCCTGGACTACCGGGATGACACGCCGATCTCCGAGGAGATCCTGGCACGCTGCGCCGAAGGGTACCGGAAGATCCGGAACACCGCGCGCTACCTGCTGTCAAACCTCTACGACTTCGATCCGGCGTCGGACTCGGTCCCCCCGGAAAAGCTGCTCCCGCTCGACCGCTGGGCGCTTTCGGAAACCCGAGGCGTTCTGGCCCGGGTCCGCGAAGCCTACGAGACGTATCAGTTTCACGTGATCTACCATCAGCTCGTGAACTTCTCGGCCACCACGCTTTCGGCGTTCTACCTGGACATTCTCAAGGACCGCCTGTACGCATCGGCGGCCGGGTCTATCGAGCGGAGGTCCGCGCAGACAGCCATGTACCGAATCGTGCGCGCCCTGACCGCCGCGGAGGCGCCGATCGTCCCGTTTACAGCCGAGGAGATCTGGTCCGCGCTGCCGGGAAAGAAGGAAGAATCCGTGCACCTGGCGCGTTTCGATGCGCTGGACGACGTCGCAACCCAAACCCCCGGGGCCGCCTGGGAACGCCTGACGAAATTGAGGGAAGAAGCCTCCGTGATCCTCGAAGAAGCCCGCCGGCAGAAGCTCATCGGCTCCTCTCTCGAAGGGGCGATCGCGCTGACGGCGAACGAGGCCCTGGAGGCCGACCGCGCTGCGGCCGGGGCCCGGGGCGCCGACCTGGCCGATCTCTTCATCGTTTCCGAGACCCGCGAGGGCTCCGATGCCCCCGCGGATCTGGACTGGCGCGATTCGCAAGCGTATTCAGGCCTGAAGATCGCCTTCGTCATGGCGAGGGGCCGCCGCTGCGAGCGCTGCTGGAAGGTCAAGCCGGAGGTCGAGGAGTCGGGACTGTGCGCCCGCTGCCGGTCCGTGATCGGAGGCGCCGCCGCGTGAACGCCCCTTCCCGCCTCAAGGAATCCACGCTCTATCGTGGCGCCTACCTCGCCGTCTCCCTCGCGGTTCTGTTCCTGGACCAGTGGACCAAGGGGATCATCACCCGGACGATGGAAGTGCACCAGTCCCGCACCATCGTCGGCGACGTCTTCGACCTGACCTACGTGCGCAACAGCGGCGCGGCCTTCGGACTGTTCGCCTCGGTGGACTCGTCGCTGAAGGCGATCCTGCTGAACAGCGTGGCGGTGATCGTGTTCCTGGTGGTGTCCGCCTACGCGCTTCGGTCCTCTCACAAGAGCGTGCGGCTCCAGGTGGGCCTGGCTCTGATTCTGGGCGGCGCGGTCGGAAACCTGCTCGACCGCGTGCGCTTCGGCTACGTCGTGGACTTCCTGGACTTCTCCTTGTCGGGGCATCACTGGCCGGCCTTCAACGTCGCCGACTCGGCCATTTGCATCGGGGTGGGCCTGCTCTTCCTCGACATGCTCCGCAACGAGGACGCCGAGACGCCGCGTCCCGACACCGCGCCGGGGGGATAACCCGATTTTTCCTCGTCTCATCCACATCGGCAATTTCTACCTGCCGACCTACGGCGTCGTCCTGGCGATCGCCTACCTGACCGGGATCTGGCTCCTGCGCCGGAAGGCCCTGCGCGAGGACCTGCCCGAGCAGAAGATCCTGGATCTGTCGCTGTACATCCTGGCCTCCGCGATCCTGGGAGCGAAGCTCCTGCTCGTCGCCGTGGAGTGGCGCCGCTACGCCGCCAATCCGAAAGACCTCGTGGAAGTGCTTCGCTCGGGCGGCGTCTTCTACGGAGGCCTGATCGCTGCGACCGCCGTCGCCATCTGGTACATGCGCAAGCACGACTTGCCGGGCTGGCGGATCGCGGACATGGCGGCGCCCTCGATCGCCCTGGGCGAAGCCATCGGCCGCTGGGGCTGCTTTGCCGCCGGCTGCTGCTACGGCAAGGAGAGCCACGGACCCTTCGCGGTGACGTTCACGGATCCGTTCGCCCACGAAGCGGTGGGCACACCGCTCAACGTCCCGCTTCACCCGACGCAGATCTACCTGTCGCTCAACGCCCTCCTGATCTTCCTGATCCTGCAATGGGTCTACCGGCGCAAGACGTTCGACGGAGAAGTTTTCTGGCTCTACGTCCTCCTCTACGCCGTGACCCGCGGGATCCTCGAGACCTGGAGGGGCGACGTCGTGCGCGGGTTCGTGATTCCCGGCCTGCTCTCGACCTCCCAGTTCATCGGCCTGCTGGCCGCGGCGCTCGCCGGCGGAATGCTCTTCTTTCTCTCGCGCAGGAGCCGCGCGGAAGCGTAGTCCGCCTGCTAGGCTTCGCCCCGATGCAGAGGCGATTCCAGGTCGGATCCCCTTCGGCGGGGACGCGGCTGGACGTCTTCCTCGCGGGGGCCTGCTCGGACCTGTCTCGCTCCCGCATCCAGAAGCTGATCGACGAGGGCCGCGTGCGGATCGGACCCTCCGCCGCCCGCCGCGCGCACCTGGTTCGCGCCGGCGAGGAGGTCTCGATCGAGGTGCCCGAGCCGCGCGCCTCGACGCTCGAGCCCGAAGACATTCCGCTGTCGATCCTCTTCGAGGACGGCCACCTGCTGGCGATCGACAAGCCCCCGGGGCTCGTGGTCCATCCCGCGCCGGGGCACGCTTCCGGCACGCTCGTCAACGCGCTGTTGCACCACGTGCGAGACCTCTCGGGGGTGGGAGGAGAGCTCCGTCCGGGCATTGTGCATCGGCTCGACCGCGATACCTCGGGAGTCCTCCTCGTCGCCAAGACGGACCGCGCGCACCAGATGCTCTCCCGCCAGATGCGCAAACGCACGCTTCGGAAGGAGTACCTGGCGCTCTCAGCCGGCGTGCCGCGGGTGCGCAAGGGAGAGGTCACGCTGGCGATCGGCCGCGATCCGCGAGACCGCAAGAAGATGAAGGCCTTTCGCGAGACGGCGTCCGATCGGCCCACGGCGGCGCGTGAGGCCCGCACCCTCTACGAGATCGAGCGCGACTGGTTCCCGCTGGGTCTGGCGCTGCTTCGCTGCCGGCTCGTCACGGGCCGCACGCACCAGATCCGCGTGCACCTCGCGGCCTCGGGTCTTCCGATCGTCGGCGACCCGGTCTACGGATCTCCACGCTATCCGCGCGTTCGCGACGCGGCTCTCAAGAAGCGCCTGCAGGAGTTCCCGCGCCAGGCCCTCCACGCCGAGCGTGTCGGCTTCCATCATCCCGAGACGCAGGAGTGGATCGAGATCGTGGCTCCCCTGCCCTCCGACCTGAAAGGCCTGATCGCGGCGGTGGAGCGAGCGGGCTAGGATGTCGCCTCGATGAGCGACGATCCCGAGGTGCTCCTCCAGGGACGCCACATGCGCTTTCTCCGGCGCAAGGGCTGGGAGTACGTCGAGCACTGCACGGCGCCCGAGGCCGCCATGGTCGTCGCGCTGACGCCCAAGAACGAGATCGTGCTGGCCGAGGAATTCCGTCTCCCCATCAACGCGCCGGTGGTCTCGCTTCCGGCGGGCCTGATCGGCGACGAAGGCCCCGAAGAAGCCGCGGACGCGGCGCGGCGGGAGCTGCTGGAAGAAACCGGATATGCCGCCGAGAGGCTGGTCCTTCTCGACCGTGGTCCGGGGTCGGCGGGACAGAGCTCGGAGATGGTGACGTTTTTTCTGGCGCGTCCGGCCGTGCGCGCCGGAGCGCAGGCGCCGCACGACGTCGGCAAGATTCGCGTGCACGTCGTCCCGGTCTCCGGGCTTCCCGACTGGGCGCGCCGCCGGCAGGCCGAGGGCGCGGTCATCGATCCGAAGATCTGGGCGGGACTCTATCTCGCCGGGCTGCGGTGAGCGCGGCTACTTGACCGCGAGGACCAGTGTGGCGCCGTCTTTCTCGAGCGTGATCCGATCTTCTTCGATCTTCGTGATCGTGTAGCCCTCGACGTAGCCGCCCACACCGACGATCCGGTCGTTGACCAGGGCGCGCGGCTCCGTTTCCGACCACACGATTCCTCCCAGCTCGATCTTTCCCCCGCCCGGAAGAACGACGGATCCGGCGTGGACACGGACTCCGCTGTCAGCAGCCGGCCGGGGAGCCGGCGAGGTTTCGTCGGGCGCGGCCGTCTCCTCGGAAGCGGCATCGGGGTTGGGTGTGGTCCGCGCCGCGCGTGTCGGCCGCGGAGAGAACGGCGGAGGCGATACCTCGACGGCGACGAGCGTCGGCTGGGGCGTGGGAAGGACGGGCGCAACCGCGGCGCGGTTCTCGGGCGGCGGCGTGTCCGAGGGACGCGGGACCGGGGAGTGGAAGATCTCCCGGAACGCCCAGACTCCGATCACGACGACCCCGGCCGCCGCTGCCGCATACGCGAGCAGCCGAACGACACGGCGGCGCCGGGCAATCGCCGGATCGGGCAGGGGCGCCGGCACCCACGGCCTCTCACGCGCCGGTCCGGCCTTCTCGGCGGCTTCCTGCGCGCGCTTCAAGGCGTCGTCGATCAGGCTCACACGCTCTCCCCTTCGAGCTCCCGGATCGCCTGGCGCACCGCGCGCCCCTTGAGCTCGTACGTACCGTTGACGTAGCCGTACAGCAGCGCCTTGTCGCAGACGGCGTTGATCAGGCGCGGCACGCCGTGGGAATAGCCGTGGATCCGGCGGATGGCCCACGACGAAAACTGCGGCACGCCGTCGGCGCCGGCGACCTTGAGGCGGTGCGCGATGTAGCGCCCCGTCTCCTCCCGGTTGAGCGGCGACAAGTGATAGCGCACCGTGATCCGTTGTCGAAGCTGCCGCAGCCCTCTCTGGTTGAGCTTCTCGCGCAGCTCCGGCTGGCCGATCAGGACGATCTGGAGGAGCTTGCGCTGATCGGTTTCGAGGTTCGAGAGCAGCCGCACCTGCTCCAGCAGCTCGTCGTCGAGGTCCTGGGCCTCGTCGATCAGGAGCACGACGTCGTTGTTCGCCGCGGCCTGCGCGAGTAGGAACCGGTTGAGCACGTCGAGGTTCTCGGCGCGGTCCGCCCTGCGGGACTCCAGACCCAGCTCCGTGAGAATGGTCCGCATCAGCTGCGTCGCCGTGAGCATCGGGTTGAGGATCAGGGCGGTCCTGCAGTGATCCCCCAGCTCCGCCAGGATCGCGCGGCACACCGTCGTCTTTCCGGCCCCGACCTCGCCGGTGATCTGGATGAATCCCTTGCGCTCGCGGATGCCGAAGAGGACGTGGTTGAAGGCTTCGCGATGCTTGTCGGAGAAGAACAGGAACCGAGGGTCCGGCGTGATGTTGAACGGCGCCTCCCGGAAGCCGTAAAACTCGTTGTACACCGAGCCGAGCTTATCGCGCCCGGCAGCCCCTCAGGAGGCGGCGGCGATCGGCCGGCAGTCCCCGCAGGGGTGGTAGCCCGCCTCGATGGCCTCCCGCGCGGAATGGAACTTCACGGTGTTGGACCCGACCAGAGTCTCGATGCCGCCGCACGTCGGATAGCAGTAGTAGTGGCCCTTCTCGTTTCCGAGGTAGCGCACGCCCGCGGTGGCGAGCTTCTCGAGCGTCTCCGGGTGCGCCCCTTCGACCTCGAGCAGCGTCCGCTTGTTGCGCGCGCCGCCCAGGGAATAATTTCCGATGTGTCCGTCGCTGCGGACGACGCGGTGACACGGGATCAGGAGCGGAACCGGGTTCTTGGCCAGTGCCGAGCCCGCCGCCCGCACGGCGCCGGGATGCCCGATCTCCTTGGCGATCCAGCTGTACGGCCGGACTTCCCCCGCCGGGATCTCCAGAGCCTTCATCAGCACGGCGCGCTCGAACTCCGAGAGCCCGCGCAGGTCGAACCGCAGATCCTTGCGGCCTTCTTCCTTCAGGTTGCGCACCAGCGCGCGCACCCTCGCCGGCGCCACGGACTTCTCTGGGTACACGGAACGGCCGTGCCGCCGCCGGAAGGCCTTCTCGAATTCCGCCCCCGACTTCGCCCGCGTGACCATCGAGATTCCCGCCTTGCTGTGGGCGATGAACACCGGGCCGACGGGTGACTCCAGCCGCCAGTACGTGTCGGCCAGTCCCACGCGGCGCATGACCGCCGGGAGCAGAGTCTCCGGCGCCCGGTATCTCTCCATCGACCGCAGCGCACGGGCCAGCGTCAGGGACTCCTTCATCGTCTTCACTTCTGCACCTCTCCCCGGCGGGACGCCGACAGCGCTTCGCGCAGGGCGTTGACTCCGCGGTGAACGTTGGATTTCGTGGTTCCCAGAGGCTGCGCCAGGACCTTCGAGACTTCTTCCAGCCGCAGGCCCTCGACGTAGCGCAGGACGAGCGGCGCGCGGTACCTCTCGGGCAGGCTCGCGACGAGAGATGCGATGTCGGCTCTCTGCCGCGCGCCCTCGTAGCGAGCATCGGGCCGCTCCGAAGGATCGTCCGATGGCTCCCAGAGCGCATCCGCATCCCCCGAGATCGGATGGTCGAGCGAGACGGTCCTCAACTTTTTTCCTCGAAAGCGGTTGCGCGCCAGGTTGAGCGTGATGCGGTAGAGCCAGGGGCGGAGCGCCAGACCCGCGATGCGCGCCGCCGGGTACGTGGCCAACGCGCGGTAGGCCCGCACGAAAGCGTCCTGGGCAACCTCCTCGGCGTCCTCGCGCTTTCCGGTCAGCCGTAGCGCGTACGAAAACAGGCGGTCCTGGTACGTCCGCACGAGATCCTCGAAGGACCCGTCGAGATCCTCGGCGAGCCTCTCCCGGAGCACTCCGTCATGCGACACCCGGTCCGTTCTGTCCTCCCGCAGCTCCGGCTGGCCCATCACCAGCCGCGGGCTCGAGTCCCCCCCGAACCTCCAGGAGCCCCGTCCCGCCTCCGGGACGCACTCGCTCGTCATCTCGCCCCTCCGACCGTTCAAACACGGCTCGCGGGCGGATGGTTGCATCCGGCAACTCTACTGGGCCGCGACCGCCTTCGCCCGCCGGGCGACTTCGTCGGCGATCCGGTCCGCGTGGTGGCGGCTGTTCTCGATGAAGATGCGGCCGACCTCGCGACCTCCCAGGATCGCGCCGGCGAGGTAGAGGTTGGGCACGTTGGACTCGAGCGTCTCGGGGTCGTGCGCCGGAACGCGCGCGTCGCCCTCGAGGCGGATCCCGCAGCGCTCGAACAGCGCGAAATCGGGCTCGTAGCCGATCAGCGGAAACACGGCTTGCGCGGGCAGCGACGCTTCTCCGTCGGGTGTGTCGACGCGGACATCCCGCGGCGTGATCTCCACGACGCGCGAGCGAAAGAGCGCGCGGATCGCGCCGGCCGCGATGCGGTTCTCCAGGTCGGGCTTGATCCAGTACTTGACCCGATCCGAGATGGTCGCGGCCCGGACGACCATCGTCACTTGCGCCCCATGCCGGTACAGGTCCAACGCGGCCTCGGCGGCGGAGTTCCTCCCTCCGACGACGACGACCGGTCGTCCGTGAAAGGGGTAGCCCGACACGTAGCGCGCGTGGACGTGCGGGAGGCTCTCGCCAGGAACGCCCAGGCGTCGAGGATTGACGAAGAATCCCGTGGACAAGACCGCCGCCGGGGCCTCGCGCCGGAACGGCCCCGATCGCGAGATCCCCTCCAGCGCCAGTCCGCCTCCGGGCACAGGCTCGATCCTCTCGACGGACGTTTCGGTCTCGACTTTCACGCCGAATCGCTCGGCCACGCTCCGGTAGTAAGCCAGCGTTTCCAGCCGCGTCGGGTGCGCGTCGGGCGAGCCGAACGGGACGCCCGCGATGTCCAGGAGATCGCGCGTCGAGAACCAGCGCATCTCTTCGGGGAAGCCGTAGATCGATGCCAGCAGGAACTCGCGGTCCCAGCAGACCGCGGGAACTCCGCGCCGTTCGAGGGCGATGGCGCAGGCGATGCCGGTCGGGCCGGCGCCGACGACGACGACGGGACGCGTCACGGCGAGATCTTACCTTCGGGTCCCAGGTCTCAGGTCCCAGGTCCCAAGTCCCAAGTCGAACCGAGCGCACCCGAGACAATTTAAGAAAGAGAGGTTTTTGTGAAGGTTCGCCGTCCTTAAGATCTCGAAATATTTTCCGAATCCCGGCAGCTGGTTCGGCAGGTCTACCGGCTGACAGCCTCAGATCCGCTAGGAAGGGACTTCGTACTACGTGATCAGCTCCGGCGATCGGCAATCTCGATCGTCTCGAACATTGCGGAAGGATTCGAGCGAGACGGCGACCGCGAATTCCAGCAATTCCTTTCACAGGCGAAGGGTTCTGCCGGGGAGCTTCGTGCGCAACTTTACGTGGCCGCGGACCTCAATCTAATCTCGCCGCCTGAATCCACAGAAGTCTCTCAAGCGGTTCTCCGGCTCAGCCGTCGGCTTTCGACGCTGATGCGCTATCTCAAGAGCTCGAAACTGGTCGGCAGAAAATTAGCCCGCACCACCCGAAGCGAGTCCTGACCTGGGACCTGGGACTTGGGACCTGGGACGGCTTACAGCCCCTGGATCCTCACCGACCCCCCGCTGGTGTGCAGGCGCAGGGTGTTGCCGCCCTTGCCGAGCTCGCCCGAGAGGTTGCCGCGCCGGACTTCGCCGCGGATGCGGAGCGGCAGGTCCGTCCGCACGCCGTTGCCGGAGGCGTCGATCGCGAGATCGACCGACGGGTCGAGCGTGACTTCGATCCCTCCGCCCGAAGTTTCGAGCGAGCCGCCCATCGCGTTGCCTCGAGCGAAACTCGCCTCGATGCCACCGCCCGAGGTATCCGCGTTCACGCGCCCTCCGGCCTCGACGATGCGGATGCCTCCGCCGGAGGTGTCGGCCTTGATGTCGCCGGTCACGCGCTCGAGCTCGATCGAGCCACCAGAGGATTCGGCACTGACCGATCCCTCGACGCCGACCGCCGTGACGCCGCCGCCGGAGGTCTCGGCGCGCACGTTGCCCCGGATATTCGAGAGATCGATACCGCCGCCAGATGTGTCGCAGTCAACGTTGCCGACGTGATCCTTCACTCCGATGCCGCCTCCGGAGGTGTTCAGGTTTGCATCTCTCGTGAGGCCAGAGATGTTGATCCCTCCGCCGGACGTTTCGATCGAAACCCGTGTCTCGGCGGGGACCCGGATCTCGTAGGTCACGTTGCCGGAGTTGCCAAACCAGTCGAACTTGTGGCGCTTGCGGGCCGTGATCGTCACGCCGTTGGCGCCCTCGTCGAATCGGAAGGTCAGGAGCTCCTCGAGCTCCTTGCGCTTCGATGTGATGACGACGTGGGCGTCGGGCTCGGAGCTGCCCGTGACCGTGACCCTGCCCAAGTCGGTATCGAGGCGGAACTCGCCCCCGGGCGCGAGCTTCAATGTCTTTTCGATGCGGGTTTCGGCCGCCATTCCGGCGGACAACGCCAGGGCGGCCGCGGAAAGCAGCGCGGGAGCCAACGCACGGTTCATGGAATCCTCCCTCCTAACCCAGTACGCACGGACGGAGCGGAGGTTCCCCGGGAAAAGGAACCGGGCTAGTTCAGAGCCTGGGCGAGGGGCGTGTAGGTCTTCCCCTGCGCCTCGGCCACAGCCTTGTAGGTGAGCTTGCCCCCGTAGGTGTTGACCCCTTCGGCCAGGTGCGGGTTGTCGGCGACGGCCTTCTTCAGGCCCTTGTTGGCCAGCTCCAGACCATAGCGCAGCGTCGAGTTCGTCAGCGCGAAGGTCGAGGTCCTCGCGACGGCTCCCGGCATGTTCGCGACGCAGTAGTGGATGACGCCGTCGACCGTATAGACGGGGTCCGAGTGCGTGGTCGCCCTCGTCGTCTCGAAACAGCCTCCCTGGTCGACGGCGACGTCCACGGCCACCGCGCCCTGCTTCATCTGCGAGATCAGCTTCCGGCTGACGAGCTTGGGAGCCGCGGCGCCGGGAATGAGCACCGCGCCGATCAGCAGATCCGCCCGGCGGCAGCCTTCCTCCAGGGTCAGCGGATTGGAGGCGATCGTTTTGACCCGTCCCAGGAAGATATCGTCGAGCTCCCGCATCCGGTCCGGCGACATCTCCAGGATGGTCACGTCGGCGCCCATCCCTGCGGCCACCTTGGCCGCGTTGGTGCCGACGACGCCGCCGCCGATGATCACGACCTCCGCCGGCGCGACGCCGGGCACGCCCGAGAGAAGCACCCCGCGGCCTCCGTTGGATTTCTGGAGGTAGTACGCGCCGACGTGCACGCTCATGCGCCCGGCGACCTCGGACATCGGCGTCAGGAGCGGCAGCGATCCATTCGCCGCCGTGATCGTCTCGTAGGCCACTCCGGACACCCCGCGCTCGAGGAGCATCTCGGTCAAAGCCCTGGCCGGGGCCAGGTGGAGGTAGGTGTAGAGGATCTGGTCCTTGCGGAGCCTCTGGTACTCGGGGCCGACCGGCTCTTTGACCTTCACGATCATGTCGGCCTTCGCGAAGACCTCGTCCGGGGTCGGGAGAATCTTCGCTCCGGCCGCCACGTACTGCTCGTCGGAGATCCCGGAGCCCACGCCGGCGTCGTGCTCGACGAAGACCGTGTGTCCGGCCGCGGTCAGCGCCTTCACGCCGGCTGGCACCAGGCCGACGCGGTTCTCGTTGTCCTTGATCTCCCGGGGCAGACCGATGATCATGCGTCCTCCGCGCTGAAAGACTCCGTCCGGGCTCGTTTTGTCCGCGGCGCGCCTCACTCGTGCGTGTCGATCTGCGCTTTCTGGAGCCTTCCGGAGAAGTCGACGTAGATGGACTTCCACTCGGTGAACACGTCGAGGCCGGCGATGCCCGCCTCGCGGTGGCCGTTGCCGGTGTCCTTCCGGCCGCCGAACGGCAGATGCACTTCCGCGCCGATCGTGGACGAGTTGACGTAGAAGATGCCGGTCTCGAAGTCGCGCATCGCGGTGAACGCCTTGTTGACGTCGCGCGTGTAAATCGAGCCGGACAGCCCGTAGGTCACGGAGTTCGCGATGCGGATGCCCTCGTCGAGCGATGAGATCGGGACGACCGTCGTCACCGGCCCGAAGATCTCTTCGCACGAGACACGCATCCGCGCGTCGGCGTCGGCGAAGACCGTGGGCTGGAAGAACCAGCCCTTCGAAAGCTCGCCCGACGTCAGCTTCTCGCCGCCCGTGACGAGCTTCGCGCCCTCTTTCTTCCCGATCTCGACGTACTTCGCGACCGTCTCCCGCTGCTTCTCCGACACGCACGGCCCCATGTCGACGTCGCCCAGGCCGTTGCCGACCCGGAGCGCGTTCGCGCGCGCCGCGAGCTTGCCGACGAACTCGTCATAAACCTGTCGGTGGACTAGGAGCCGCGAGGAGGCCGTGCAACGCTGACCCGTCGTTCCGAACGCGCCCCACACGGCGCCGTCGACGGCGAGGTCCACGTCGGCGTCGTCCATCACGAGGATCGCGTTCTTGCCGCCCATCTCCAGGTGGAGGCGCTTGAACGTCGGGGCGACGGCGATCGAGATCTGGCGCCCAACCTCGGTCGATCCCGTGTACGAGACGACCTTGACGTCGGGGTGAGAGACGAGTGGGTCGCCGACCTCGCCGCCCGAGCCTGTCACGACGTTGAAGACGCCGGGCGGCAGCCCGGCCTCCTCGAAGACGCGCGCGAGCGCGAGCACGGCGGCGGGCGTGTCCGTGGCGGGCTTGATCACGATCGTGTTGCCCGCGATGAGCGCCGCCATCGACTTCCACGCCGGGATGGCCATCGGGAAGTTCCACGGCGTCACGAGCGCGCAGACTCCGACCGGCTCGCGCACGGCCATGGCGAACTTGTTCGGAAGCTCCGACGGCGTCGTATAGCCGAAAAGGCGCCGGCCCTCGCCCGCAGCGAGGAACGCCATGTCGATCGCTTCCTGCACGTCGCCGCGCGTCTCGGCGAGGACCTTGCCCATCTCGCGCGTCATCAGCCGCGCGAGCTTCTCCTTGTCCCGCTTCAGGATCTCGCCGGCCTTGTAGAGGACCTCGGCGCGGCGCGGGGCCGGGGTCGCGCGCCAGGCCGGGAACGCCTTCTTCGCAGCGGCCACCGCGGCATCCACATCGTCCTTGTTACTCTTGGCGAAAACGCCGATCAGGTCGTCGCGGTCCGCAGGGCTGCGGTCCTCGAACGACTTCCCCGACGCCGACGGGACCCAGTTGCCGCCGATGTAGTTCTGCTGCGTCTCGACTGCGATCTCCGTGGCCATCACTTCTCCTCTGCTTTCTGTTTTGCCTGGGCCAGGGTCGCCGCCGCGGGTGTGGACATGGTCACGTTGCCCTGGAGCTGGGCCCCCTCGGCGATGACCACCTTGGGAGCGTTGACGTTGCCCTGAACCGAAGCCGAGGCCTGGAGCTCGGCTTTTTCGTCGGCCCGGATCTCCCCGTGCACGCGCCCTCCGACGATCACGGAACGCGCATGCACGTCCCCTTTGATCTCGCCGTTGGGTGCCACCGTGACCCGCCGCTGAACCGTGACGTTGCCTTCGAGGCGTCCCTGGACCAGGATGTCTTCGTCTCCGGAGATCTCTCCCACGACCCGGGCCTTCGGCCCGATCACCGTGGTTCCCGAGCTCCCCGTAACCGGCGGTACCTGAGGCTTTTCCGGAGCGGGCGGCTGCCCCGGGACGCTGTCCGACTTACCGAAAATTGGCACTCCCCCTCCAGAAAGGGGGCAAGTCTAACAAATGCGGCGCGGAAGATCAGTCAGCGACGGACGGGCGTGGCCAGGTACCAGTCGTTTCCGCGCGAATCCTTCACGTGACCGACCCGCGCGCCGTAGGGCTGGAGCGTCGGAGCCTCGACGGCCTGCGCGCCGCCCGCAACGGCGCGCGTGTATGCCGCGTCCACGTCCTCCACGATGACGTAGAGCATTGCGGGCGTGGAAGCCGCGTGCTCACCGTGCGCCTCGCCCATCTCGAGGATCGAGTCGCCGATACGCATCCTCGCGTAACGAACGCCGCCTTCGGGCAAGCCCACGCGCCCGATTTCCTCGGCGCCGAAAGCCTGCTTCACGAGCTCCATCCACTCGGACGCGCCGCGCAACAGGAAGAACGGCGTCACGCTCCGCATCCCTTCGGGCACGTGCGACGGCCCCTTCTTGTGCGTGCCGATGAACCAGCGGTTCCCGAACGGATCGCGGATACCCGCTTCCCGGTCGCCGTAGAACTGATCCGCCGGTGCATAGAGCGAAGCCGCGCCCGCGTCGAGGGCGCGGCGGTATGTGGCGTCGACGTCCGGCACATAGAGATGCAGCGTCGCCAGCGACTCCGGCCACGACATTCCCGGGCGGCCTCCCATCATCAGCTGCGTGCCGCCGATGCGCACCTCGCCGTGGAAGCCGCCGGATCCGGCCGAGCGGAGGACTTCGGTCGCGCCGAAGGCCTCGCGGACGAAGTCCATCAACTGCTCGGCGCGAGGGACGACGACGTACGGAATGACCGTCTGGGGCGTTACCTCCGCGGCTTCGGGTTCGCGCTTTTCCTCCGGAGCCGGGGCTCCGGGGCGCACGAGATCGGCCTTCAAGCTGGCACGAAACTCCTCGCGGGGGAGACCGAGCAGGTAGCCCGCGAGGAGCGCGAGATCCCGGGGCTCGTCGCCGACGTCGCCCGGCACGTCGCGCCCCGAGAACACGGCGGCGAGCGCCGCTTCGAGCTCGTCGAACCGCTCACGCTCAGACATAGCCTTCTCTCATGCGCGCCCGAAGTCCCTGGAGCGCGCGAAACTGGAGCTGCTTGACGGCGCCCTCGCTTCTCCCGATCTCGCGCGCCACGTCGCGGATGCTCTTCTCTTCCGAGAAGCGCATGCGAAGCACGCGGCGCTGATCCTCCGGCAGCTCGGCGACGAGGCGATAGAGCCGCGCCCGTCTCTCCGCGTCCTCGGCATCCTCCTGAGGAGGCGCGTCCGGCAGCGTCAGCGATCGGTCGCGGGCCGTCTTGCGGTAGTGATCCGCGAGAGCGTTGGCAGCGATGCGGAAGAGCCAGGCCGCGAACGGAACGCCGCGCCACTGGAACCGAGGCAGGTTGGCCAGGGCCTGGTGGAAGACCTCGGAAGTGAGATCCTCGGCCTCCGCGCGGCTGCCGACGCGTCGCGCGATGTAGGCGTACACCGGGTGGAAATGCGCGTCGTAGAGCTCGGCAAAACGGCTCGGGTCCTGCTGCGCCGCCTCGATCAGTCGGCGCTCATCCGGCTGTTCAGCGCCGCTGGCCAAACCCGCACCCACGAGCCATGCCCGAACGGTACAACCGCCGGGTGAAGGAAAGGTTACGGCTGTAGGGTCGCCTACTCGGCGAAGCGCCGAGGAGGCGGCGGGGGCGTCGAAGCACTCGTTCCGGTGCGCGGCGCCGGCCCCGACGCGACGCGGCGGTCCACCGCGGCAAGGAGCTTCTCGAGCCGATCCAGCATTTCGAACACGAGCGCAGGGCCTTCGAGCGTGCGGCAGGAGAAGGAGACCGTCGCGCTCCGCGGATTGAGCACGAAGACGCGGTTCGCGCCCGACTGTGCGCAGACGGCGCGGAACGCCGAGGTCCAGCGCTCCTCGACATCTCCCTTCAACGCCACGGAGTAGTGGGTGTGGCTCGCTCCGGGCTCCCCTCGCAGGGAACCGTGATCGAGACCCATGGACGATCCGGAGGCGGCGTGGCGCTTCGCGTCGGTCATAGAAAGCCCTTCCCTGTACTACTTCACCCGCAATTCGGAGGCCACTTTCTCAACACGTTGCAAACGCAGGGGTTGTTTTCCCACAATTCCTGCACATACCCGGCGAATCGTTACCCCCGGTAACGTCAGAACCTGTACAGGAGGCCAGTGGTTCAGGATTGGGAACATCCTGCAGCGCCGGAGCGTAACGGGCTATCGAGGGAGAGATCCTGATGGAACGACCTTTGTTGGGAATCCTGCTGGCGACCGGGCTGATGACCGCGCGGATCGGAGCAGCGGCCGGCGCCCCGGCGCCACAGGAGAGCTCGAAGACGCCCGAGAAACCCGCCGCGGGCCGACAGGAGCCGTCGACGATCGCCGTCTCGATTCCCTGGCAGTGGCTGGCCTCGAGCGGCGGAACGATGAGCTTCGAGTGCGAGGCCGATAAGCCTGCCAGCGACGACGGCGTGAAGATGATCGAAGCGCTCCGACGCGATCCCCGCGTCCGGTATTCCGGCAAGGGGGGCGACGGCGGAACTTTCCGAGGAACTCGCGACGGCAAAGACTTCACGTTCGAGGCCGTCAGCAAGGACGGTTCCCGATTCACGCTGCAGATGCCGTGGTCGGCCGCACGCTGCATTTTCGGCGGCGCGAAGCTCGCGGGCGCTACGAAGGTGGAGCTGCGAGCCAAGGATGTCGGGGGGCGTCTCCGCCTCGAGCTGGCCGGCCAGACGAAGGGCGTGAGCGTGGAGGTCAAGAAGTAGGCCCTTCCCCATCCGTAAACCGCGGTACGTACCTCTCGCATTTTTCGACCGGCTGCGGCGGGTAACGCCTGAACACCGGACAGTAGATGAAGGTCGAGCGCGCAGTCCGGATGTAGCGGGGCGGAGCCGCGCAGCGGTGGCAGAGGCTGTCCGGGAACGGGAGCGCGTTTCCGTCTTCGTCCGGACTCCTCGGCGGCTCGCCATCCTTCACCACACACGGATCCGCTTATCCGGCGCGAGATATCGCTTCTGCCCGGCTTGCACGCCAAACGCCGGATACCAGGGGTCGACGTTGCGCACCGTGGCGGAGCGAAACTCACCCGGCGCGTGCCCGTTGGTCATCAGGAGCGTTCGCATGGCCTCCGGCCGGATCTTCCCCCGCCAGACCTGGGCGAACGCGATGAAGAAGCGCTGATCGGCCGTAAACCCGTCGAGGTCCGGAAGCCCCTGCGGGAAGGCGATCCGGTAGCCGTCGTAGGCGGCGGACACTCCGCCGAGGTCCGCGATGTTCTCGGAGAGCGTGAGCTTGCCGTTGATGTGCATTCCGGGTAGCGGCTCGTACGCGTCGTATTGGGCGATGAGCTTCTCGGAGGCGGCATTGAAATGCGCGAAGTCCTCGGGCGTCCACCAGTTCGCGAGCTTCCCCCCGGCGTCGAACTGACTCCCTTGGTCGTCGAAGCTGTGGCTGATCTCGTGGCCGATCACGGTGCCGATCGCGCCGTAGTTCTGGACCGGATCGCCGTTCGCGTCGAAGAAGGGCGGATTCAGGATCGCGGCCGGAAAGTTCAGCGCATTTTGCAGCGGAAGGTTCACGGCGTCGACGGTTTGGGGGGCCATGGCCCATTCCGACTTGTCCACCGGTTTGCCGAGCTTGGCGAGACTGGCGCGGTAATCGAAGAGCTCCGATCTCTGCTGGTTGCCGAGCGGGTCGTCCTTTTCGATCTTCAGCCCCGAGTAGTCGCGCCACTTCTCCGGGTAACCGATGCCGATGTACAGGGTTCCAACCTTCGCCTTGGCTTTCTCGCGGGTCGCCGGAGACATCCAGTCCAGTTTGTCGATGCGGCGGCCGAAAGCGGCGACGATGTTCTTGACCATGGTCTGTGCCTGGGCCTTCGCCTCGGGCGGGAAATAGCGCGCGACGTAGAGTTTGCCGACGAGGTCGGGGAGCGCTCCATTCGCAGCGGAAACGGCGCGCTTCCACCGGTCGCGCTGTTTGACGGCTCCGGTCAGCGCGGTTCCGTAGAACTGGAAGCGCTCCTCGGCGAACGCCCTCGGCAGCAAGGGCGACGCGCGGTCGTAAGCCCGGAACGTCAGGTAATCCTTCCAGGTCTCCAGCGGCTGGCTGCCGGCGAGCGCAGCGCCGCCGGTCACCGCCGACGGGTGCCACACGATGAGCAAGGGCTGAGCCGAGAGCCCGGCACCGTCGAAAAAGGCTTTCCAGTCGAACCCGGGCGCGCGGGTCGGAAACTCGGACAGACGCCACGGATTGTTGGCCTTGTGGACATCGACCGAGTCGGTGCGGCTGACATGCGTGTCGGCGATCGCGCGCTCGAGATCGTAGATGCGGCCCGCCTTCGCAGCCGCATCGGAGACACCCGCGAGCTTCAACACCGCGGCGATGTGGGCCCGGTACTTCGCCTGGAGGCCCGACGACTTCGGATCCGTGCCCCGGTAGTCGTCGCGGTCCGGCATGCCCAGCCCGCCCTGCATCAGGTAGCCCGTGAAATACTGGGGTTCGTCGAAGGCGGGAGCGGCCCAGAGCCCGAAGAGCCGGTCGGTGTGGAACTGCGTGGCGTTGAGCGCATCGACGTCGGCCCGCAGCTGGCTCCCCAAAACGCGCGCGAGGCCGGCGCGGTCGGCGATGGCGCCGATCGCGTCGAGCTCTTCCTTGAGCGGCGAAAGCCCGCGCTTCTCGATCGCCGCCTCGTCCATGTAGGCGTCGTAGAAAGCGCCGACCATCGCCGCGTCGGATCCGACCGCAGCCCCGGACTTGTCCGCCTGCTGGATCAGGTCGGCGTTACGCCGGGTCACTTCCTCGTCGAGGATTTCGAAAGCGCCCCAGTTCGAACGGTCCGGCGGAATCTCGGTCTTCTTCATCCACCCGCCGTTGCCGTAACCGTAGAAGTCGTCGCCGGGAGCGACAGACTTGTCCATTCCCGCCGTATCGACGTGCTTCATTCCCGCGCTGCCGCCTCCGCCCTCGTCGAGCTTCTGTCCGCCGCAGGTCACCGCGAAAAACGGCGCGATCCAGATCAGGTTTCGAAGTTTGCCCACGAAGCCTCCCGTTTGGCCGGCAGGTCGCCAGAATCGAAAGACTACAACGCTTACCCGGGGTTGTCCGCGGAAGCGAGTGTCCGCGAAGGACGGATTCTTGGGATCCGCTCGGGAAAGGGGAGCGCGAGAGGAAGGACGGCGCGCCCGTGCTGGCTTACGCTGACGCCCGCTTTCGCAACCACCGTATCTGACCCCGGTGGTTGAGCTCGTCTTCGAAGACGTGAAACCACTTGAAGTAATTGTTCGCCGGCTCGCCCCTCCAGAAGGTCGCCTGCTGCTCGAGCCATTCGTCGTCGCGCCGACTCAGTTCTTCCAGTGTCGTCGCTCGGACGTGTTCCAGCCGGCCGACGTAGAAATCCAGATCGTGGCCCTGGATCTCGCGCCGTGCGGAAGGGCCCAGGTCCAGCGCGGCCCCCCACTCCCGCATCTCTTCCGCGCCCAGCTCGCGACCGGAGAACGTCGCCGCCTGGTACCAGGTCTCCACCGCCGCGATGTGGGAAAGAAGAGCGCCGATCGAATTGCTCTCTCCGTCGTGGAGGTAATCGAGCTGTTCGACCGTCAGGCCCGCCGCGTCGGAGAGCGTCGTGTGCCGAACGTAGGTCATCATCGACACGAGGCGGCCGATCTGCGGAGTGAAGCCCGGAACGTCGTCAATGAGATAGAGGCGTGTCGGATGCATCCGGCCCTCAGAAAACCGGCCGCTCCTGGCTCACCCCCGACAGGAGAACCGGCGGCTGCTTGTACCACCAGTAATGCCCCATCACCGCCAATCCCTGGCCGACGGCAAATAGCGCCTTCATGTATTCCGGATCGAAATCCTCCTTGTGCGGAGTGTCGAATGACGGCGGAATGTAGGCCAGGTTGTAGTCCACGTTGTCCCGCTGGCAGACGGAATAGAGCGTGTACAGGTCGGCAATGCCCTGGTACTGGATCAGCGTCGTGATCGCCCGGAACGCGATCGGCAGCGTGCGACGGTCCACCTGCGCCCACTGGGGGTCCAGCCTGGCGTTTCGGATGATGTAAAGCGCACGCTGCCGAGGAAACAGCTTGTAGATCTCTGCGGCGGCCGGGTACACGAACACCTGGCCGGTCGTTCCGCCGTCTACGTGCATCTCCTGGTAGGCCCGCCCGTTGACCTCGACGTCGATCATCACGGGCGGAAACGTGCCCGGAATGGCGGCCGAAGCGACGAGGATCTTCTGGACGAGCTCGAGGGAGCCCGGGACTTTGCTCGCGGCGATCTTGGTGATGTTCCAGACGACCGGACGCCGCACGTCGAGGTTCGTCGTCGCCACGAGAAGGATGCGCCCCCGCCCATGTTCCACGGCGATCGCTTCCAGCACCTCCTGCGTTACGTGTCGCTGGATCAGTTTCCGAAGCGGCGCCGTGTCGGCGAGCGCGTCCCCATAGATGACCGAGAGCACGGATCGCTTCTTCGCGATATCGGAAAGAGAGACGCCGGTGTACATCACCTTGAGCTCCGCGTCGTAGGCCGGACCGAGAAAGGCGAACGGAGCAATCAACGCGCCCGTGCTCACGCCCGTCACGAGCTTGAACTGCGGCCGCGTACCGTTCGCGCTCCAACCGCCCAGAAGCCCGGCGCCGAACGCCCCGTTGTCGCCGCCGCCCGAGATCGCGAGATACGAGGCCGGAGGAAGCGGCCCTTCCTCTCCCTCGTTGTAGCGCGACATCGTCTCGGTCGCGTTGGATTGGAGAAAGTCCTTCTCGAACTCGGCGACGTGGGTGGCGTCGCTCGGAAAATACCGGATGGTCGTGGAAAAGCCTGGAACCTTCGCGGCGGATTGGAGGTCGTCGGGGACCGCCGGCTTGCGCGTCGCCGTCGCGCAGGCTTGCGGGAAAAGCGGTGCAAGAGCGAGTGCGAGCAAAACGGCGCCGCCGAAGCGCGTGAGCCTGGGCATATCGCGGCCGATAGATTAGCGCGGGCGACCCTTTCGGGCCGCCCGCGCCTACGACGGACTGGCTGGTGGCGAGCTTCCGACGGCTAGGCCGCGGCCCGCCGGCGTCCGCCCCGCGCCTTCGCGAGGAGGTCGTACCGATCGAGGTTCATGACCTTGTCCCACGCCGCCACGAAATCCCGCACGAACTTCTCCTTCCCGTCGTCGCTGGCGTAGACCTCGGCCAACGCGCGAAGCTGGGAGTGTGCGCCGAAGACGAGGTCGGCGGCCGTGGCGGTCCACTTGACCTTGCCGCTCGCGCGATCGCTTCCTTCGTAGACGTTCGTGGCCGAAGCCGAAGGCCTCCACGCCGTTCCGAGGTCGAGCAGGTTGACGAAGAAGTCGTTGGTCAGCGTCCCGGGCCGGTCCGTGAAGACGCCATGCTTGGATCCCCCGTGGTTGGCGCCGAGAGCCCGCAGACCTCCCACGAGAGCGGTCATCTGCGGCGCGGTCAGCTTCAAGAGGTTCGCCCGATCCAGCAGCCGCGTCTCCGGCGAGAGCGGGTCTCCCTTACGCAAGTAGTTGCGGAATCCGTCGCCCTCCGGCTCGAGCACCTCGAACGTGTTCACGTCGGTCTGATCCTGCGATGCGTCCATGCGACCGGGCGCGAAGGGGACGGTGATGTTGTGCCCGGCCTTCTTCGCGGCTTCCTCGACGGCGGCGCATCCGCCGAGGACGATCAGATCCGCCAGCGAGACTTTCTTCTTCCCGCCGGACTTGTTGAAGTCCTGCTGGACCTTCTCGAGGGCCTTCAGCGCCTTGTCCAGTCGGGCGGGCTCGTTGGCCTCCCAGTTCTTTTGCGGCTCGAGACGGATTCGGCCCCCGTTGGCACCGCCGCGCTTGTCCGTGCCGCGGAAACTGGCGGCCGCGTTCCAGGCCGTGGACACGAGCTCCGGGATGGACAGGCCCGACTCGAGGATCTTTTTCTTGAGGGCTGCGATGTCCTGCTCGCCGACCAGCTCGTGGTCGATCGCCGGGATGGGGTCCTGCCACAACTGCGGCTCCGGGATCCACGGCCCGAGATAGCGCGCCCGCGGACCCATGTCGCGGTGAAGCAGCTTGAACCAGGCCCGGGCGAACGCGTCGGCCAGCTGGTCCGGATGCTCGCGGAAACGCTTCGCGATGGGCGCGTAGATCGGATCCACCTTCAGCGACAGGTCCGTCGTCAACATCATCGGCGCGTGGCGTTTGGTGGGGTCGTGCGCATCCGGCACGGTGCCCTGGGCTTCCGGGTTCTTTGGCTTCCATTGCTTCGCGCCGGCGGGGCTCTCCGTCAGCTCCCACTCGTACTTGAAGAGGTTCTCGAGGAAGCCGTTGTCCCACTTCGTCGGGTTGTTGGTCCAGGCGCCCTCGAGGCCGCTGGTGATCGTGTGGCCGCCCTTGCCGCTGCCGAACTTGTTCTTCCAGCCGAGGCCTTGATCTTCGAGGCCCGCAGCCTCCGGCTCCGGACCGACGTTCGAGGGGGCCGGCGCCGCGCCGTGGGTCTTGCCGAACGAGTGCCCGCCGACGATCAGCGCCACCGTCTCCTCGTCGTTCATGGCCATGCGAGCGAAGGTCTCGCGGATATCGCGGGCGGCGGCCTTCGGGTCCGGTTTCCCGCCGGGCCCTTCCGGGTTGACGTAGATCAGGCCCATCTGCACGGCGCCGAACGGTTTGCCGAGCTCGCGGTCCCCGCTGTAGCGCTCATCTCCCAGCCACGTGTCCTCGGGGCCCCAGAAGATGTCCTCGGGCTCCCAGACGTCGGGCCGGCCGAAGCCGAAGCCGAACGTCTTGAACCCCATCGATTCCATGGCCACGTTGCCGGCCAGGACGAGGAGATCGGACCAGGAGATCTTCTGGCCGTACTTTTTCTTGAGCGGCCAGAGCAGCCGCCGCGCCTTGTCGAGGTTCGCGTTGTCGGGCCAGCTGTTGAGCGGCGCGAAGCGCTGCTGGCCCTCGCCGCCGCCGCCGCGCCCGTCGGCGATGCGGTACGTGCCGGCGGCGTGCCAAGTCATGCGGATGAAGAGCGGGCCGTAGTGGCCGTAGTCCGCCGGCCACCAGTCCTGGGACTTCGTCATCAGCTCGACGAGATCGCGCTTCAGGGCCTCGACGTCGAGCTCTTCGAACTTCGCGGCGTAGTCGAAGTCCTCTTCCATCGGATTGGAAAGGTGCGAGTGCTGGTGCAGGACCGAAAGGTCCAGCTGATTCGGCCACCAGTCCTTGTTGGTCCGGGGCCGGCCCCGCTTGGGAGTCGGGGCCGGGATGGCCGGGCTCTCGCTTTCGCTGACGCTTTTCGTGTGTTCTTTGTCGGGCATACGACGGTTCTCCTCTCTCTTCCTTCGTCGAACCCCGATTCTTTCCGAAGCGCCTTGACCGGTCCAATGACTTATCTCGATTAGAATGATCGAGTATCTCGATCACACAGTCAGGAGGGAAGATCGATGCCTGCGCTTCCCACACTTCGCCAGCTTTCCTACCTCGTGGAGCTCGCCCAGCGCCTGAACTTCCACGCCGCAGCCGAGGCCCAGTTCGTCACCCAGTCCACGCTGTCCTCCGGGATCAAGGAGCTCGAGACGCTGCTCGGCGTTCAGCTCGTCGAGCGGGACAAGCGCCACGTGCGGCTCACCGCCGTGGGCGAGGACGTGGCCGCACGCGGGCGCGAGCTGCTGGCCGCCGCGACCGATCTGGCGGAGGCGGCCCGCTCCGCGACCCGTCCCTTGTCCGGGCCACTGCGTCTCGGCGCGATCCCCACGATCGCGCCCTTTATGCTGCCGGCCGTTCTTCCGGCGCTGCGGCGCGCGTACCCGGAGTTGAAGCTCTACCTGCGGGAGGACCTCACGGGGCGCCTGCTCGAGCGGCTGCGCACGAGCCGCCTCGATGTCGCCCTGATCGCGCTGCCCTTCGATACCGGCGACCTGTACGTGCGTGAGCTGTTCGAAGACACGTTTTCGTTCGTAGCGCGCGAAACCGACCCCGCGGTCCGAACGAAGGACGTCGCGCTCCGGAGGATCGACACCGGCGACGTGTTGCTGCTGGAAGAAGGGCATTGCCTTCGGGACCATGCGATCGCGGCATGCGGACCGCGCCGCGGCACCTGGGAATCCCGCATCGAGGCCACCAGCCTGACCACGCTGATCCAGATGGTCGAGGGAGGGCTGGGCGTGACGCTGCTTCCGAGAATCACGTTGGACGCGGGCATCCTGAAGGGGACACGGCTCGTGTCGCGCCCCTTCTCGTCACCCGCGCCGTCGCGCATGCTGGCGCTGGTCGCTCGGCGCACTTCCCCGCGCCGCCGCGACGCGGACCTCCTCGCAGAGTTCCTCATCGCGCAGCACCGCCGCTCGCCGCGCGCCGGCCTCCCCCCACACCGGCATCATTCGACTCCGACTTGAGGCCCCACGACGCGACGTAGGATTGGTATTTCCCGATCGGGGACCAGACATGGCGGATCAGGACGAGAGACGCAAGCAGGACGAAGCGGCGGAAAAGGCCGTCCCGGCCGGGCCGGTCACGTCCAACGCCGCCCTCGCGTCACGGTTCACTCAAATGTTCCCGGTCCTTTCGCCAGCCGAGATCAACCGGGTCCGACGTTTCGGTGAGATCCGGCGGTTTTCTTCGGGCGAGTTCCTTTTCCGGGCCGGAGGAGCGATCCCCGCGACGTACTTCATCCTCTCCGGCCGCGTTGCGATCGAGGCACGCGATGCGTTAGGGCAACCTGTGCCGGTGGCGGCGTTCGCGCAGCTGATCGGGGCCCCCGTCGAGGAAATGATGGAAGTCGTCCCGGGCGAGGTCATGGCCGACCTCGGTCAGGTCTCCGGAAGGCAGGACCCGAGCCCGATCGACGCCCGGGCGGTCGGTGACGTGGAAGCGATCGTCGTCCGGCCCGAGGCGCTCCGGGCGCTGCTCGTCGAGGAGGCCGAGCTCGGCGAGCGCATTCTGCGCGCGCTGATCCTCCGACGCGTGGCGTTGATTGATCTCGGCTTTGGCGGCCCGGTGCTCATCGGGCCCCTCAGATCCCCGGACGTGACGCGCTTGTCGGGCTTCCTCGAGCGCAACGCGATTCCCTTCCGACTCGTCGATTCCGATCAGGACCCGGATGCCGCGTCACTGCTCGAGCGCTTCGCCCCCAAACCGGGGGAGCTCCCGATCATGGTCATGTCCGACGGCACGGTGCTCAAGAACCCGACCAAGCAGGACGTGGCGCGGGCCCTGGGCCTGGTGGCGGCGAGTTTCCGGCCGGAGCCATATGACGTGGCCGTCGTCGGCGCTGGTCCCGCAGGGCTCGCGACCGCCGTCTACGCCGCGTCCGAAGGACTCTCGATCGTGGTGCTCGATCGGTTCGCGTTCGGCGGACAGGCCGGAGCGAGCGCGCGCATCGAGAACTATCTGGGCTTCCCCACCGGAGTCTCGGGTCAGGCGCTGATGGGCCGTGCCTTCACGCAGGCGCAGAAGTTCGGCGCCGAGTTCAGCCTGTCAACCGAAGTCACGCGCCTGGATTGCGCGACGAGGATCCCGGGCCTCGATCCGGTGCACGTTCTCGAGCTCGCCGATGGCCGGCGGGTCCGGGCGCGCGCGGTCGTAGTGGCCACCGGCGCCCGCTATCGCCGTCCGGAGATTCCGAGCCTCGCCGAGTTCGAGGGCCGCGGCGTCTCCTACTGGGCTTCGCCCGTCGAGGCCCGACTCTGCCGCAACGAGGATGTGGCCCTGGTGGGTGGAGGGAACTCGGCGGGCCAGGCCGCCGTGTTTCTGGCGAGCCACGCGCGGCACGTGCGCATGCTGGTTCGCGGGCCCGGCCTCTCGAGCACCATGTCGCGCTACTTGGTCGATCGGATCGCGGCTTCCCCGAACATCGCGGTGCTCTGCGATACCGACGTCGTGGAGCTCCTCGGCACGCCCGACCAGGGTCTCCAGGGCGTCCGGTGGCGTAACCGGCGGACAGGCGCTGAGGAACAACACGCCGTAGCCCATCTGTTCCTCTTCACCGGCGCCGACCCGGCCGCGAGCTGGCTCACCGGCTGCGGCGTCCCTCTGGACGAGAAGGGCTTCATCCGGACGGGCGCCGACGTGGCTTCGACGGATCATGCGCTGCTGCCGTTCGAGACCGGGATCGAGGGCGTCTTCGCCGTGGGCGACGTCCGCTGCGGCTCCGTGAAGAGGGTCGGGGCGGCCATCGGCGAAGGGGCCGCGGTCGTCGCGCAGCTGCACACGTTCCTCGCGCGGCGTGGTTCCGAATCCCCGAGCGCGGCGAGCGAGAACGCGCGGCGAGCGACGGCCCCCCTCGCTTAGCGGCCGGCTACTCTCGCCACCACGGCCGATCCACGTCGCGGGGCGCCGTGACGGCGACATAGCCGGCCATCATCTTCAACCGCTCTTCGAGAGGTAACGGTCCCGCCCAGCAATGCGGCTCGCGAGGTCCGTAGGCGATCGATCCGCCCCAGGGAGGCGAGGTCGTCGTCTTCAGGGAGTCCTCGAGAAGATGAACCGCATTGTTCAGGTAATAGGTGTCCATGTCCCCCGTCCAGATATGAATCTTGCCCGCAAGCTTCGGCCCGATCTCCTTCCAGTTTCGCTGGAGATAGGCGTTCAAGTCCGTGTGCTCCTTCCAATACGCGGCGACTCCGTGGTCGATGGCTCCCGTCGCCGGATCGAAGAGCGGCTGGAAATAGCCATTGGCCCCGATGGGCCCGTAGACGGCCTGCCAGCAGTCCCAGTCTTCTCCGGACCGCCCGCCCGGAC
This sequence comes from Acidobacteriota bacterium, assembly GCA_046724475.1. Classification (GTDB taxonomy): domain Bacteria; phylum Acidobacteriota; class Thermoanaerobaculia; order UBA5066; family Gp7-AA6; genus DAHUXD01. The sequence goes on from JBKOVK010000136.1 coordinate 28,186, forward strand.
CCATGGCCTGTTCGTATTTCAGCTGTTCGCGCATCGTCGAGAGGACCAGTCCGTCCGGCTGGCGCTCGCCGGAGATCGGCGTCTTGCGCCAGTCGTCCTTTCGGTACCAGGCACTGTCCCACTCGTAGATGTTTACCAGCTCGAAATAGTGGAAGTCGACGGGATCCGGGCAATACGAGAACGTGCCGCCGAAATAGTCCGGGTAGAAAATCTGGAGCGCGAGCGACTCCCATCCTCCCGTCGAGCCGCCGGAGAGTATCCGCGCCCAGGGCTCCCGAATCGCGCGGAAATGTTTCTCGATGTAGGGAATGAGCTCCTGGGTGATGGCCTGGCCGTAGGGACCCATGTTCGGGGAATCGATCGCGTACGAATCGTCGTAGTACGGCGTCGGATGCTGGAAAGTCACGAACAGCATCCTTGGAAACGAGCCCGACTGCCAGGCCTTCGAGAATTCCTCCTGCCGGCGAGCCCGCGCCTTCTCCCGCTCGGTGGCGTCCGGTTTGGGGGGCTCGGCCTTCTCGCCAAATCCCCCCGGCGCCTGCATGGAAAAGTGCCCCTGCTCGTAATTGACGGGGTAATACACCCCGGAGTCGCGCTCGTAGTCTTTCGGCAGCAGGATCGTCGCCCCGATGAGGATAGGTTGTCCCCAGAACTTCGAAAGCCGCGGGCTCTCGAAGCGCACGTGCCTGACCCAGGGTGTGTCTTTCGGC
>JBKOVK010000257.1:0-5081 GCA_046724475.1 Acidobacteriota bacterium
CTACGGCTACGTCGTCTACGCGGCCAATCCGCGCGGCTCGACGGGATTCGGGCAGGATTTCGTCGACGGGATCAGCGGCGACTGGGGAGGCCAGGTCTACGACGACCTGATGCGCCAGGCCGACGACCTCGCGTCGTTGCCCTACGTGGACAAGACGAAGATCGGTGCGGCAGGCGCATCCTATGGCGGCTACATGGTCAACTGGATCGCCGGCCACACGCAGCTGTTCGCGGCGCTGGTCTCGCACGATGGGACATTCGACCTGGCCTCCGCCAACCTCGAGACCGAAGAGCTCTGGTTTCCGAAGTGGGAGTTCCGCGGCTGGCCGTGGACGTCGGACCTCTACCGGAAGTGGAACCCGATGGAATCGGCCGGGAACTTCAAGACGCCCACGCTGGTCGTCACCAGCGAGAAGGACTTTCGCGTGCCGTTCGGGCAGGGCCTGATGATGTTCACCGCCCTCCAGGTCCAGAACGTGCCGTCCAGGCTGCTGACGTTCCCGGACGAAGGCCACTGGGTCCTGAAGCCCGGCAACTCCTGCCTCTGGCACAACACGGTCATGGACTGGCTGCACCGGTACCTGGGGGGCGCCGAGGCCGATCCCGCGGGCCTCGCGCTGGCCTACAGCGTCACGAAATAACCGGAACGGGTCCCCGCTCGCGGCGGTTTTCGTCGTCGATCAGGCGCTGCCGCGCTGCGAGGATGCCGGAGCGCCCGAGGTATCCGATCAGCCGCTTTCCGTCGGCGCGGTCCACGACCGGCAGTCGGCCGATGTCGCGGTCCAGCATGCGGGCGGCGGCGTCGCGGAGCAGCTCGTCCTCGTAGGCCACGACGGGGTTTCGCGTGCCCGCGTCGAGAACGTTTCCGGCGCCGCTCGGGTCCGCGTCGAGAGCCCGCATGAGGTCGCTGCGCGTGATGATGCCGGTCAAGCGACCCTCTCCGTCGAGGATCGGCGTGCCCTGCCGTCGGGCCAGGTTCGCATCACGCCGCAGGCGCTCGGTGAAGTCGCCCACGGTCGTCGCGGCGGAGATCGTGGGCACGTTCCGGTCCATGACTTCGCCGACCCGGTGGATGTCGAAAGGATCCACCGAGTACTCCCGCGACAGGTGATGTCCGCGGCGGGCGATCTTCTCGGTCAGGATCGACCGCCGGAGCAGGAGCACGGTGACCGCGTAGGCGGCGACGCACGCCACCAGCAGGCCGGGAAGGGTGTTCCAGTCGTGCGTCAGCTCGACGGCGAAGAACATCGACGTCAGCGGAGCGCGCATCGTCCCGCCCATCATTGCGGCCATCCCGAGGATCGCCCAGAGACCGGGGTCGGCGGCGTGAAACAGCGCCGACGCCGCCGAGCCCAGCGCGGCCCCCATCATCAGAAGGGGAGCGAGAACGCCCCCCGAGGTGCCGGAGCCCAGCGCGAAGGACCAGACGACACCCTTCGACACCGCGAGGCCGGCGGCCGCGGCGCCCGCCATCGAGCCGTCCAGAAGATGCTGGATCTGGTCGTATCCGACGCCCAGCACCCGGGGATTCCAGAGGCCGCCGAGGCCGACGCCGAGGCCGCCGATCGCGGGCCACCACATCCAGTGGAGGCGAAACTTCTCGAAGAGATCCTCGAACCCGTAGACGAGCGCGGTCAGCCCCCCGGACGCGAGCCCCGCCGCGAGGCCGATGCCCAGTGCACCCAGGAGGGCCGCGGCCGGCAACCCCCCGTGGGGCGCCACCGGGAAGATCGGTCCGCCCGATCCGAAGAGGGGGCGCCGCGTCACGCTGGCGACGACAGAGGCGACGGCCACCGGGATGAAGCTGCGAGGCTTCCATTCGAAGAGGAGGAGCTCGACGGCGAGCAGCACGGCGGCGATGGGCGAGACGAAGATGGCCGACATGCCGGCCGCGGCGCCGGCCACCAGAAGCGTCTTGCGCTCGGCCGAGGAGAGGTGAAAGCGCTGTGCGAAGAGCGAGCCCAGCGCCCCGCCGGTCATGATGATCGGTCCTTCCGCGCCGAAGGGTCCGCCCGTTCCGATGGAGATCGCGGAGGAGACGGGTTTGAGAACCGCGACGCGGGCTTCGAGACGGCTCTTCCCAATCAGGATCGCCTCCAGAGCCTCGGGGATCCCGTGGCCGCGGATCTTGGGGGAACCCCAGCGCGCCATCGCGCCGATGACGAGCCCGCCGGCCACCGGCACCAGCACGCTCCAGGCTCCCAGCGTATTGGCCGCGGGCGAGACCCGCGCGACGGAGAAACTGCCGAAGTAGCAGACGTTGGTGATCAGCGAGATCAAGAGATCCAGTGCGCGGGCGGCGCCGGCGCCCAGACCTCCGACGAGGACGGCCATCGCTGCGAGCGTCAGGACTCGCCGATCGGTCGAGTAGTCGCCCAGGCGGGCCGCGGATGCCGGAGAAGCCGTCACGATGGCGGGACGCGAAACAGGACCGCCGCGAGCTTGTCGAACTCGGGGGAGTGGACGCGCACCAGCCGGCGCAGGACCGCGGCGCCCTTCGGCGTCAGGACGATCCGCACCCTCCGGCGGTCGCGCTCGTCTTTGCGGCGTGCCACGAGGCCTCCCTGTTCGGAGCGGTCCACGAGGCCCACGGCGCTCTGGTGCTCGATCTGGAGCTGCTCGGCGAGCTCCCCGATCGTAGGGGGGTGGCCGTTGAACCCCCGGACGAAGAGGAGGAGCTGGTACTGGTTGGGCGAGATTCCCGCCTCCCGCGCGGCCGCCTCCGAGAAGTGGAGGAAACGGCGCAGCGCGTAGCGGAATTGCGCCAGGCGGCGGTAGTCGGAGTCGGTCGGGACGGCCATGGCAAGACCGAATATATCGTAGTACGATACTCTAGTCCACGGAGGATTCGACCCATGGAACACACACTGGCCGCTCCCCAACCGGAGAGGCCGGTTCCCCGCGTCCTGATGATCGGCTGGGAGTTTCCGCCTTTCCTCGCGGGTGGGCTGGGCGTGGCGTGCGAGGGACTGGTTCGAGGGCTTCGGTCCCTGGGCTGCGAGATCTCCCTGGTTCTTCCCCGGCGGCCGGCTTCGACCGGCGGCTTCGGCGGAGTCGTCGTCCCGAAGGGCGAGCCCGCCTTCCGCGTACTTCCGGTCGAGACGCAGCTGTCCGCGTACCCGTCCGCGGGAGCGGATCCGTACGGACCGGACCTGCCGGCCGAGGTGCTCCGGTTCGCGCGCCGCGTCCGCGCGGCGAGCCTGCGCGAGGACTTCGACGTCATCCACGCGCACGACTGGATGACGTTTCCGGCGGCGATCGCGCTGCACCTTTCTTCGGGCAAGGCCTGGATCGCGCACGTCCACGCCACGGAGTTCGCCCGGAGCACGGGAGAGGGCAACGAGTTCGTCTCGACCGTCGAGCGCGAGGGAACCCGGCGCGCGGCGAGGGTCATCTGCGTGTCGCGCCGGACGGCCGACGTGGTCCACCGCCGCTACGGCGTGCCCGAGAAGAGGATCCGAGTCGTTCACAATGCCATCGACCCGGCGCCGCGAGCGGAGGAGCGGGTCTTTCCGAGCGACTGCCCGATGGTCCTGTTCGCCGGCCGCCTGACACGGCAGAAGGCTCCACTGTGCTTCATCGAGGCCGCCCGGAAGGTCCTGAAGGAGAGGCCCGAGACGCAGTTCGTGGTCGTGGGCACGGGCGACCGGCGGGAGTTTCTCGAGAAGCGGGCCGCGCAGCTGGGCATCGCCGACCGCGTGTCCTTCACCGGATTTCTTCCGCGCGCCCGCCTGGGCGAGCTCTACCGCCGGGCCACCGTCTTCGCCCTGCCTTCGGTCGAGGAACCGTTCGGCCTGACCGTGCTGGAGGCGGCCCAGCGCCACGTGGCCGCGATCGTGTCCCGCAACGCCGGCGTCACGGAAGTCGTTCGCAGCGTCGTCACGATCGACCCGGGCGACGCCGAAGCGCTCGCGCGCCGCATCGTCTATCTCCTGGATTCCCCGGTGACGCGCTGGCTGCTGGCGCGCCACGCGGCCGAGGAGGTCCGGACCCTGAGCTGGAAAAGGGCCGCCGGCCGCTGCCTCGACGTTTACCGCGAGCTCAGTTGAGCCGGCGCCCTCAGTCCGCCGGCACGCAGCGCCCCGCCGCCCAGGTCCGCAGCGCCTCGACACGCTCGGCGCGCACGACCGACAGCGGGCGCGTCGACCGGATCGCGACCAGGATCGCCTGCGTGTCGAGCGGGAAGCGGCCGCTGCGCGCCTCGTACAACGCCGAGACGATGGCCTGCTCGATCTCGGCGCCGGAGAAGCCCTCCGAGGCCGCCGCCAGCGCGGCGGTGTCGAAGCGGGACGGATCCTCCTTGCGGCGCGAGAGGTGCAGGCGGAAGATGTCCGCCCGCGCCGCGGCGGACGGCAGGTCCACGAAGAACACCTCGTCCATGCGGCCCTTGCGCATCAGCTCGGGCGGCAGCTCCTCGACGGCGTTCGCCGTGGCGACCAGGAAGACCCGCGACGCGCGCTCCTGCATCCACGTCAGGAGAGCCCCGATGAGCCGCTTGGAGACGCCTCCGTCGGACTCGGAGGACCGCGCCGCCGTGAAGGCCTTCTCGATCTCGTCGATCCACAGGACGCACGGCGCCATGCGCTCGACGCGGCGCAGCGCCTCGCGCAGGTTGCGCTCGGACTCGCCGATGTACGGCGCCAGCAGCTTCCCGGCGTCGAGAGTCAGGAGCGGAAGCCCCCACGCCGCCGCGACCGCCTTGGCCGCTAGGCTCTTTCCGCAGCCCTGGACGCGGATGAGAAGGATGCCCTTGGGCGGATCGAGAGGCTCTCCCTCGCCGTCCGGCAGGAAGCCGATGCGGCGCGTCGCGATCCACTTCTTCAGTTTCGCGAGGCCTCCGATCTGGTCCAGCCCCTCCGACGCGGGAAGGAAGTCGAGCAGCCCGCCTCCCTCGACGAGATCCTTCTTGGTCTCCCGGATCTTCGGCCGGTCCTCCGCCGTCAGCGCGTTGTCCTCGGCCACCGTCCGGGCCAGAGCGCGCTCGGCCTCGAACATCGTCAGGCCCTGGAGGTCCGAGACGATGCCCCGCGCGTCGGCGGGAGTCAGCGTGACGCGGACGCCTCGATCGCGCGTCAGGCGCCG
>JBKOVK010000280.1:0-9920 GCA_046724475.1 Acidobacteriota bacterium
AGGCCGGTCTTGCCGCTGCCGGTCATGCCGACGCAGACGGCGTGGGTGACGAGGTCGCGCGAGTCGTAGAGGAGCAGGTCGTCCCTGCGCTTCTTCTTCGCCAGGTCGTAGGCGCGCCCGAGGTAGAAGACCCCGAGCTTCTCGAAGTCCTGCACGGCCGGATCATATTCAGACTCCTGGCCCTTTCGAGCAGACTGTCGTGTAGACTCCCCCGATCTCAGTTTGGTGAAGACCCTTTGATCGGTACCCGGCTTGCCAATCGTTACGAGCTCATCGCCGAGCTCGGGCGCGGCGGAATGGGCGTCGTCTACAGGGCGAAGGATCCTCTCCTCAATCGCGAGGTCGCCGTCAAGCTTGTCTCTTCCACGGACCTGACGGCTGACCTCGAGGAGCGCTTCCAGCGCGAAGCCCAGCTCGTGGCCCAGATGGACCACCCCGCGATCGTCCCGATCTACGACTTGGGTCGGCACGAGGGCTCGCTCTTCTTCGTCATGCCCGTCGTCAGCGGCACCAACCTGCTCCGCCTCCTGCGGGACCAGTCGCTGCGCCTGGGGGACGTTGTGGACATCGGGATCCAGGTCGCCGACGCGCTGGACTACAGCCACTCCCGCGGCGTGGTGCACCGGGACATCAAGCCCGCCAACATCATGGTCACGCGGGAAGACGGCGCGGCTGTGCGCGTACGCGTCATGGACTTCGGACTGGCGCACGCGACGACGGAGTCGCGGCTGACGAAGACCGGGACGCTCGTGGGGACCGTCGCATATCTTTCGCCGGAGCAGGTCTCCTCGCGCGCGTTCGACGGGCGCTCCGACGTCTATTCACTGGGCGTCGTACTCTACGAGTGTCTGGTCGGAGAGCCGCCCTTCACCGGCGAGGTCCAGTCGATCCTGTATCGGATCGTGCACGAGATCCCGCAGCCTCCGCGCAATCTCGGCGCGGAGATCCGCGAGGAGCTCCAGGACATCGTGCTGCGGTGTCTGGAGAAGGACCCGACCCGCCGCCCGGCCAAGGCGGGACAGGTCTCGGAGGCGTTGCGGCGGCACCGCTCGAGCCTCCACAGCGACGAGTTCCGGATGTCGATCGTCTCGTCCGCCAGCCGCACGCTGGCCCGGCCGGCGCTCTCGGCGTTCATCGGCCGCGAGAAGGAATTCGCCGAGCTGCAGCGGCGCTTAAACGCCGCGATCGGAGGCGAGTGTCAGTTCGCCGTCGTGGCGGGCGAGCCGGGAATCGGCAAGACGCGCCTCCTCGAAGAGCTCAAGAACCTCGCCACCGTGCGGAAGATCCGCGTGCTCTATGGCCGCTTCGTCGAGCAGAACCGCTCGTTCTCGTACCAGGGCTTCTGCGAGCTCATCGAGGACTACTTTCAGACCCGCGACACGGGCGCCTCCGGGGAGCGCCCCGACCTCTCGGACCTGGCCCCGGAGCTGATCGCACTCTTCCCGCAGCTGTCCGAGATCCCGGAGCTGCGCGCCGCTGTCAGCGGCGATTCGCGGATCGCCGGCCCGGCGGCCGAGAAAAAGGCCGAGGACCGAATACAGATCTTCGAGCTGATGGCGCGGACGCTGACGCGCGTCGCCGGTGGAAAGCCGCTCGTCCTCATCCTGGAGAACCTTCACGGCGCCGAGGCCTCGATCGAGGCACTCGAGTACATCGTGCGACGTCTCCGCCCGACGCCGACGTTGATCGTCGCGAGTTACCGGCAGACCGAAACCGATAAGCGCCATCCCTTCATTCGCATGCTGGAATCCTTCGCCGACGATCCGCGCTTCGTCTCGCTGACCCTCGGTCCGTTCTCTCCTTCGGAGCACCGCGCGCTCGTCGAATCGCTCGTCAGTGCTCCGAAGGTCTCCGACGCGCTGGCGCAGCGCCTGCGCGATGCGACGGAGGGAAATCCCTTCTTCACCAAAGAGCTGGTCCGTTCCCTCGTCGACTCGGGAGGAATCGCCAAAGACGACACCGGGGCCTGGAGCTTCTCGAAGGAAACCGAGCTTTCCGCCGACGCCCTTCCGGCGACGATCCAGCAGGCGGTCGAGAAGCGCATCGAGCGGCTGCCCGAGGCGACGCGCGCGCTCCTGTCGGTCGCCTCCGTCCTCGGCAGAACGTTCGAATCGAAGGACCTCGCTCTCCTGGCGGAGGACGCGAAGGACCTCGACGATGATCTCGACCGGCTCGTGCGGGAGGGGATGCTCGAGGAGGAGCGCGAGTCCCGGGGCGACCGCCTGACTTTCTCGAGCGGCGTCGTTCGCGACGTCCTGTACGCCGCGCTGTCGCGCCGCAAGCGGCGGTCACTCCATCGAAGCTACGCCGAAATCCTCGAGAAGCGGCACGGAGGCCGTCTCGAGCGCGTCTACCCCGATCTCGTCCACCACTATTCGCAGGCCGATGTGCCCGAGAAGACGGTCGAGTATGGCATCGCCCTCGCGCACAAGTCCCTCGACGCCTTCAGCGCCGAGGAGGCGATCCGCGTCGCGAAAGTCGCGCTCGACTATCTCGAGGATGCCGAGGATCCCGCCGACCGTGTCCTCGAGGGCGAGACGCGCCTGCTGCTCGCCCGGGGGCACCGCATGGCCGGCTCGATCGAGGCCGCGCTGCGAGAGGCGGAGGCCGCGGTGCGGGTCTTCGAAGCCGAGAAGAAGTCCGAGAGCGCCGCGAGAGCGGCTCTCCTCGCCGGGGAGATGGCGTGGCAGTCGCGCCGCGTCGACGAGGCCCGGCAGTGGGTCGACCGCGGGCTCCCGGCCGCGCGGACGAGCGGCGATGCGGATCTCCTGAACCGTTTCCTGTCGCTGGCCGTGACGCTCGCCAACCTTCGCGGCGAGTACGGAAGGGCGGCGGCCTTCCAGGCGGAGATCGAGAAAGGCACATGGCGCGAGGAGGCGTCGGCGCCGGAGGTTCGCCGCGGCGGCACGCTCGTTGTAGCGATCGCCAACCCCATCGCCGCGACCGAGCCGGGCAAGTACGAGATCAACGAAGAGCTCGAGGTCATGGCCAACGTCTTCGAGACCCTGGCCACGACGGACGCCACGGGAAATCTGGCGCCGGCCCTGTGCGAGCGCTGGGAGCTCGCGGACGGCGCCCGCTCGGTGCGGCTCCACCTTCGGCCGGGCGTGGTGTTCTCGGACGGCTCTCCTCTGACGGCGGCCGCTGTCAAGGCGTCCTTCGAGCGCGCGATCCGCCTCTCGAAGGACCAGATGCCCGCGGCCTTCGTGGCGATTCGCGGCGCGTCGAATCACGCCTCGGGGAAGAGCGACGGTGTCTCCGGAATCGCAGCGGCGTCGGAGCGGGTCGTCGAGCTTCGCCTCGAGGATCCCCTTCCGATCTTCCCATCCCTGCTGACCGACCCGCGGACGGCCGTCGTCGCGGCCGTCGGCTCGGACGGGAACGAACGGGTGCTCGGAACCGGTCCCTTCCAGGTGTCGTCGCACGCCCCGGAGCGCATCGTTCTCGAGCGAAACCCGCGCCACTCCGGCGAGGCGTCCCGTGTGGATCGGATCGAATTCCGCGCCTCGCTCGCGGCTCCGTCGATCGCCGAGGGATTCCGCCGGGGAGAGCTCGACCTCGTGCGGGACCTCGCGCCAAAGGACCTCGAGGAGATCCTCCGCCAGCCGCGGTTTCGGGCCGGCCTCGTCGAGATGCCGAAGAAGAACGTCTACTTCGCGATGTTCCACACGGGCACGCCGGCGGGATCCAACGCCGCGCTCCGCCGGGCGCTCGCCGGTGCCGCTCGCGCGCAGGACCTTGTCTGGGGCGCTCTCGGACGCTTTGCGCTTCCGGCGACGGGTCTGATCCCTCCGGGGATCCTGGGCCACGACCCCGGACGGCGCCAGCCTCACCTCTCGCGCGAGAAGGCGATTGAGATGATCCGCGCCTCCGGCTTGACGTTGCCGCTGACGCTGCGCGCCTCCATCCACCCGATTTTTCTGGATCAGTACGCCGGGCTAACCGAGGCGCTCTTCCGGATCTGGAAGGAGCTCGGCGTCGAGGTCGAGGTCGCGACGAAGACGATGGCCGAATTCATCGAGTCCTGGCATCCGGACCGGACCTTCGACGTCTCGCTCGGCCGCTGGATCGCCGACTACGACGACCCGGACAACTTCACGTTCACGCTCTTCCACTCCGGCAGCGGCGCGCTGCGCGGGTACTTCTCCTCGCCCGAGACCGATCGAATCCTCGAGGAGGCCCGGAGTGAGCCCCGGCCGGAGACGCGCGAGGCCCTCTACCGCAGATTCGAGCACGCGCTGCTCGATCCCGGGATCTTCGTGCCGCTCTTCCACGACGTGGACTACCGGATCGGAGGCCCCAGAGTGATCCACCTGGAGCTTCGCAGCGCGTCTCCCTACGTCAACTACGCGGAGCTGGGAAAGACGGGATCGGCCGCGCGGCCCGCGGCGGCCGAGCGTCCCGCCACTGGAGGCACGCTTCAGGTGCCGATCGCCGGTGTCGTGCGGAGCATCGATCCGGTGGTCTGCGAGACCCAGGAGCAGACCGAGGTCGTGCCCAGCTTGTTCGAGTCCCTGACGCGGGCCCTGGAGGGAACGCGCATCGTCCCCTGGCTCGCCTCCGAGGTCCTCCCGGAGGCCGAAGGCCGAAGGTACCGCTTCCGGCTGCGTCCAGGCGTTTCGTTCCACGACGGGCGCCGCCTGACGGCGCGGGACGTCCGTTACTCCTGGGAACGCCTGCTGACGACTTCGAGCGTGAATCGGTGGCTCCTGTCTCCCGTCCGCGGCGCCCGAAGGATTCTCGACGGCAAGACGACGGACCTCGAGGGCTTTCACATCGTGTCTCCGACCGAGTTCTTCGTCGAGCTCGAAACGCCGGTCGCCTTCTTTCCCGCGGTGATCGCGTACTCGCCCGCCGCCGTCGTTCCCGAGGGAACCGCCACGATCGGCGCGAGTGTCCGCGAGGGTGTCGTCGGGACCGGGCCCTACCGCCTCGTGCGTTTCGAGCCCGGGAAGCGCCTCGAGCTCGAGCGCAATCCGACCTACTGGCGCGAGGGCTATCCGAAGAACGACGCCATTGTGTTTCGCTTCGGCGTCTCGCCCGAGGAGGCCCGGGGCGAGTTTCTCGCCGGGAGGGTCTCGATCACTGCGGAGCTTCCGACGGCGGACGCGGACGCCTTCCGCCACGACCCGCGCTTCGCCTCTCGGTACCGCGAGGACCCGAGCCTGGTGACCTATTTCGCGATGTTCAACCGGCACTGGGGGCCGCTGCGGGACGTCGAGCTCCGCCGCACGCTGTCCCGGGCCGTGGACGTCGGGCCCATGGTGCGCCGCACGCTCAGCCGCCTCTTCCTCCCGGCGTACGGCCTGATCCCTCCCGGCCTCCTCGGATATTCGGCGCACGGCGCGGACTCGGGCCCCGTTTCGGGTCCCGCGACGCCGGACAGTTCCGTCGAGGCAACGATGGCTCGAGAGCCGGTGGACCTCACGGCCAACGTGCACCCGATCTTCTTCGGCGAGTTCTCGAAGTTTTTCCAGGAGCTGACCGAGGCCTTCCGCGCCGTCGGATTCCGGATCCGACCCGTCAACCGGACGATGGCCGAGTACATGGAGCTGCAGCGGAAGGCTGAGACCGATCTCGGCATTGGACGCTGGAACGCGGACTACGCCGACGCCGACAACTTCGTGCATACGCTCCTCCACTCCGACGCGGGCTTCTTCGGCAAGTACGTCGGGGGACCGGAGATCGACGAGCTCGCGGAGCGCGGGCGGACGGAGACCGACCCCGGCGTGCGCGACGCCCTCTATCGGAAGGTCGAGGAGCTCGTGGCCCGAGACGCCCTCCTCCTGCCGCTCTTCTACGGACAGGTCTACTGCTTCGCGCGGCCGGAGGTCGAGGGGCTGGGACGCCTGGGCGCGAATCCGACGATCGCCTACGAAAACCTGTGGATTCGGAGGTAGTGCAGTTGATCGGTACCCGGCTTGCCAACCGCTACGAGCTCATCTCCGAGCTCGGGCGCGGCGGCATGGGTGTGGTCTACCGGGCGAAAGACCCCCTCCTGAACCGCGAGGTCGCCGTTAAGCTCGTCTCCTCGACCGACCTGACGACGGAGCTCGAGGAACGCTTCCAGCGGGAAGCCCAGCTCGTCGCCCAGATGGACCATCCGGCCATCGTGCCGATCCACGACCTGGGACGCCACGAGGGCTCCCTCTTCTTCGTCATGCCTGTGGTCGGCGGCACGAACCTGCTCCGACTCCTGCGCGACCAGTCGCTGCGCCTGGGGGACGTTGTGGACATCGGCATCCAGGTCGCCGACGCGCTGGACTACAGCCACTCCCGCGGCGTCGTGCACCGGGACATCAAGCCGGCGAACATCATGGTCACGCGGGAGGACGGCGCCGCCGTGCGCGTCCGCGTCATGGACTTCGGCCTCGCGCACGCGACGACGGAGTCGCGCCTGACGAAGACCGGCACCCTCGTGGGGACCGTCGCGTACCTGTCGCCCGAGCAGGTCTCCTCGCGCGCGTTCGACGGACGCTCCGATATCTATTCGATGGGCGTTGTCCTCTACGAGTGCCTCGTCGGCGAGCCCCCGTTCACCGGCGAGGTCCAGTCGATCCTCTATCGGATCGTGCACGAGATCCCCCAGCCGCCGAGAAATCTCGGCGCCGAGATCCGCGAGGAGCTCCAGGACATCGTGCTGCGCTGCCTGGAGAAGGATCCCGCCCGTCGTCCGGTGAAAGCGGGGCACGTCTCGGAGGCGCTGCGGCGGCACCGCTCGAGCCTCCACAGCGACGAATTCCGGATGTCGATCGTGTCGTCCGCCAGCCGCACGCTGGCACGGCCGGCGCTCTCGGCGTTCATCGGGCGCGAGAAGGAATTCGCCGAGCTTCAACGGCGCTTGAACGCCGCGATCGCTGGCGACTGCCAGTTCGCTGTCGTAGCCGGCGAGCCCGGAATCGGCAAGACCCGCCTGCTCGAAGAGCTGAAGAACCTGGCATCCGTCCGGAAGATCCCGGTCCTCTACGGCCGCTTCGTCGAGCAGGACCGCTCATTCTCCTACCAGGGCTTTTGCGAGCTCATCCAGGACTATTTCCGAAGCCGTGATGCGATCTCCTCGTCCGGCGGCCGCGCCGACTTCTCGGACATCGCCGCGGATCTGATCGGGCTTTTCCCGCAGCTTTCCGAGATCTCGGAGCTGCGCGCGGCTGTCAGCGGCGATTCGCGCATCGCCGCCGCGCCCGACGAGCGCAAGGCCGAGGACCGGATCCAGATTTTCGAGCTGCTGGCCCGGACTCTGACGCGCCTGGCGGCGGGCAAGCCCCTCGTCCTGATCCTCGAGAACCTCCATGGGGCCGAGGCCTCGATCGAGGCGCTCCAGTACATCGTGCGCCGTCTCGGGCCCACGCCCACGCTCATCGTGGGCAGCTACCGCCAGACGGAGACCGACAAGCGGCATCCACTGACGAAAATGCTGGATTCCTTCGCCGACGATCCGCGATTCGTCACGGTGACGCTGGGCCCCTTCTCGCCCTCGGAGCACCGGGCCCTGGTCGAATCGCTCGTCGGCGCGCCGAAGGTCGCGGAAGAGCTGGCCCACCGCCTCCACGACGCGACGGAAGGAAATCCTTTCTTCACCAAGGAGCTCCTCCGGTCGCTGATCGACTCCGGCGGCATCGCCCGCGACGACACGGGGGCGTGGACCTTCTCGAAGGAGGCGGCGATCTCCGCCGACAACCTGCCGGCCACGATCCAGCAGGCCGTCGAGAAACGCGTCGAGCGGCTGCCCGAGGACCTGCGCAACCTTCTCTCGGTCGCCTCGGTCCTGGGAAAGACGTTCGACTCGCGCGACCTCGAGACCCTGGCCGAGGACGCGAAGAACCTCGACGACGACATCGAGAAGCTCCTGCGCGAGGGCATCATCGAGGAAGAGCGCGAGTCCCGCGGCGACCGGCTGACCTTCGCCAGCGGAATCGTGCGCGACGTCCTCTACGCCGACCTTTCGCGACGGAAACGCCGGTCGCTCCACCGCAAGTACGCGGAGCTGATCGAGCAGCGCTACGCCGGGCGCCTCGAGCGCATCTATCCCGAGCTCGTCCACCACTTTTCGCAGGCGGACGTGCCCGACAAGACCGTCGAGTACGGACTGAAGCTGGCGCAGAAGTCGCTCGAGACCTTCAGCCCCGAAGACGCGATCCGCACTACCAAGATCGCGCTCGAGTTCCTGGAAGACGAGGAATGGGAGGGCGACCCCGCGCTCGAAGGCGATGCCCGCATGATGCTGGCACGCGGCCATCGCATGACCGGCAACGTCGACGGCACCCTTCGCGAGGCCGAAGCGGCGGCCCGGATCTTCGAAGAGAACAAGGCTCCGCGCCGGGCGGTCGCCGCGATGCTCGCGGCCGCCGAAACCGCGTGGCAGGCGCGGCGCGTCGATGACGCCCGGCGCTGGATCGAACGGGGCGTGGACGCCGCCCGCGCCGGGAACGAGACGGAGAACCTGCCGCGTCTTCTCGCGCTCGCGGCGAGCGTCGCGAACCTGCGAGGTGAATACGCGAAGGCGGCAGCCTATCAGGCCGAGATGGAGAAGCTCGCGCCCGCCGAGAAGGCCGCCGAAGCCGAGATCGCCGCCGGGGGAACGCTCGTGGTGGCGATGGCCAATCCGATCGCGGCCCAGGAGCCGGTGAACTACCAGACCACGGAAGAGCACGAGGTCCTCGCCAACGTCTTCGAGACGCTCGTGACGACGGACGTCGGCGGAAACCTGTCTCCCCTGCTGTGCGACCGCTGGGCGCTGGAGGACGGGGCGAAGACGCTGCGCGTGTACCTCAGGCCCGGCATCGTCTTCTCGGACGGCTCTCCCCTGACTGCCCAAGCCGTCAAGGCGTTCCTGGAGCGGTCGGCCCGCGTCGCGTCCAACGAGGTGCCGGCCGCCTTCGAGGCGATCGAGGGAGTCGAGGAGTTCCGCGCCGGAAGAGCCGGTGAGGTTTCCGGAATCCAAGCGCGCTCGGGCCTCGAGATCGAGATCCGCCTCCACGACGCTCTCCCGATCCTCCCCTCGCTCCTGACCGACGGACGGACGTCGATCGGCGCCGTGGATGCCGAGGGCCGCACCATCGGCACGGGGCCGTACATTCGGCGCGAGCACACGGCCGATCGCGCGGTTCTCGATCGCAATCCGCGCTACTGGCGCGAGCCGGTCGCGCGCCTCGACCGGATCGAGTTCCGGGCGTCGCTGCCGGCCTCGGAGATCGGCAACGAATTCCGCGCCGGCCAGCTCGACATTGCCCGAGACCTCCTTCCGCAGGATCTCGAAGCCGTGCTGCGCGATCCCCGGTATCGCGGCGGCGTGGTCGAGACGCCCAAGAAGAACACTTACTTCGCGATGTTCCACTCGGCGAGCCCGGCGGGCTCGAACGCCTCGTTCCGCCGCGCGCTCGCGGGCGTCGTGCGTAGCCAGGAGTTCGTCTGGGGAGCGCTGGGGCGGTTCGCCATGCCGGCGACCGGCCTCATCCCCCCGGGTGTCCTTGGACACGACCCGGGACGGAGACAGCACCACCTCTCGCGGGATAAGGCGCTCGAGATGATTCGCGAATCCGGCCTGCCGGCGCCGATCTGCCTGCGAGCGGCGATCCACCCGATCCTGCTCGACCAGTACGCGGCGCTGACGCAGGAGCTCCGGCGCATTTGGGAAGACCTCGGCGTCGAAGTGCAGGTCGCGACCAAGAACATGCACGAATACCTCGAGCGCTGGCATGCGAAAGAGGGAATCGACCTGATCATCGGCCGCTGGATCGCGGACTACGACGACCCGGACAACTTCACGTTCGGGCTGATCCACTCCAGCACCGGACGCCTGCGTGCTTACTTCTCTACGCCGGAGGCCGACCGAATCCTGGAGGAGGCGCGCGCCGAGGCCCGTCCTGCCGTACGCGAGAGCCTGTACCGGAAGTTCGAGCACGACCTGCTCGACTCCGCCG
>JBKOVK010000267.1:0-6211 GCA_046724475.1 Acidobacteriota bacterium
TCGGCCCAAACCCTGGAAGGCCGGAGCGCTTCGCCAGGTCCGCCTGCGCCACGCGCTGCGCGTGCCGCGGATCCAGGCACGCGGCCTCGCCTCCCGCAAGCCGCGCGCGTCCGACGCCGTGGCGGCGCTGGCGATCCCGAAGCTCATCGTGACCTCCGAAGGGGACTGGCTCGTCGATCCGTCGCACGGACGCGCGCTCGCCTCGGCCGCCGCGGCGCCCGTGGACTACGTCCACCTGGAGTTGCCCGGCGCACTTCACGCCGACGGCCTCGTGAAGTTCGTGCCGGTCCGGCTGCTGCGGCTGCTCGATCGGTGGCTGGACGAGAACGCGCCTCCCTAGCGCGGGTTTAAGCCGTTTCTTAGTTCCCGGGGCTGGCACGAGCGCCGCATAGAATCCGGGCGTGGTTGAGCGGCGCGTCGCGATCACCGGGATTGGCTGCCTCTCTCCCAACGGCAACGGGCGCGAGGAGTTTGCGCGCGCTCTCCGGGCGGGCCGAAGCGGAGTGGGACGGATCTCCCTCTTCGATCCCGAAGGACTCCCGGCCACGATCGCGGGCGAGGTCAAGGACTTCGAGCCCTCCGCGCACCTCGAAGCCAAGGACGTCCGGCACGTGTCGCGCGCCGTGCCTCTCGCGATCGCGGCGACGGGCGAGGCGCTTCGCGACGCCGGCATCGAGCCCGACGGGCTGACGCTCGAAGAGCGCCGGCGCCTGGGCGTCCTGCTCGGAACCGGTGGAGGACCGATCGAGTTCTCCGAGCGGATGTACCACCTCTACTACACCAACCAGGTCAAGAAGGCCTCGGTCTACGCGATCGCCTCGGGAACGATCGGGACGCTCTCGTCCGAGATCTCCATGCGCTACGGCCTGCGCGGCCCCTCACAGGTGGTCTCGACGGGATGCGCGTCGTCGACGGACGCCCTCGGCCACGCCTTCCGCGCGATCAAGTTCGGCGCCGAAGAGATCGTGCTCGCCGGCGGTGTCGACGCCACGGTCGTGCGCGGCATCATGGAAGGCTTCGTCATGATGCGCGTGGTTTCCACCGCGTACGAGCGGGAGCCTCCGCGCGCCTGCCGGCCCTTCGACTCGGGAAGAGACGGTTTCGTGCTCGGCGAAGGCGCGTGGATGTTCGTGCTCGAGGACCGAGACCGCGCGCGGGCCCGCGGCGCCCGCGTGTACGCCGAGATCCGCGGCTACGGGGCGACGTGCGACGCGCACCATCGCGTCCGCCTCGATGAGTCGGGCGAGGAGCCCGCCCGGGCGATGGGACTGGCCCTGGCGGAAGCCGGACTGCCCCCCGAGGCCATCGAGTACGTCGCCTACCACGGCACGGGCACGGAGCTCAACGACCGCGTCGAGACGCGCGCGGCGCGCCTCGCCTTCGGCGCCGCCGTGGAGCGGATCCCGGGCTCGTCGATCAAGTCGATGATCGGGCATCCCCAGGGCGCCTGCGGCGCCGCGGCAGTCGCGGCCACCGTCCTCGGCATGCGCGACGGTTTCCTGCCGCCGACGATCAATCTGGAGACGGCGGATCCCGAATGCGATCTGGACTACGTCGCCAACACCGCCCGGCCGGCTTCTTTCGAGAACGCGCTCTGCAACTGCATCGGCTTCGGCTCCAAGAACAGCGCCCTCGTCGTCTGCAGCGGGTGAACGCCGCGCCGTGAGCCTCTTCGTGCCTCCCCGCCGACCGTCGCGAGAGCGCCTGGACGACCCCCGCCTTCCCGCGGACGAGATGCGCCGGAATCTCGAGGACCTGGGCGAGATCGGTCGCCGTTGGGGAGCGACACGGGACCTGGCGCGGTACATTTCCGGCCGCGCGCGCGAGCTCGACCTCCGCGGCGTCGCCGTCCTCGACGTCGGCGCGGGCTCGGGCGAGGGAACCCTCGGCCTCCGCCGCGCGCTGATTCGCGCCGGACTCGCCGCGGAGGTGCTCGCGCTGGACCTCAAGTGGCGCCATCTCGCCGCCGGACGGCTCATCGCCGCCGAGCCGGCGCGGGCCGTTTCCGCCGACGGGTTCCGGATGCCTTTTCGCGACGGCGCCTTCGATTTCGCGGTGTCGACGCTTTTCTTTCACCACTTCTCCCCCGACGAGAACCGACGCCTCCTCGCGGAACTCCGGCGGGTCGCGCGCCACGGCTTCGCCATGCTCGACGTGCGGCGCCACCGGATCCCGGAGCTTTTCCTCGGGCTGGTCGGGCCGGCGATCTTTCGAGCCCGCATCACGACGGAGGACGGCGTGGCGTCCGTGCGGCAGGCATACACGCCCTCCGAGGCGCTGGCGGTGGCGCGCGAGGTGGACCCGCGAAGCACGCTGCGCCGGATCTTCCCGTACCGGATTCTGGTAGCCGGCGGGGCATGACGAAACCCTTCGACGCGATCGTCGTGGGCGCAGGCCCCGCGGGCTCGGCCGCCGCCGGGATGCTGGCGGCCCGGGGACGCCGCGTCCTGGTCTTCGAGAAGGAGCGGTTCCCCCGGAGAAAAGTCTGCGGAGAATTCCTCTCGGCGGACGCGCTGGACTCCCTCGAGAGGCTCGGCGTCCGGGAGGACGTCGAGGCGCGCGCCGAGCGCATCCGCGAGGGAGAGCTCTACCTGCGCAACGGCCGGCCGATCGCGCTTCGCCTGCCCGCGCGGGCGCTGGGGATCTCGCGCTTCGTCCTCGACGATCTGCTGGCGCGGCGCGCCGCGGAGCTCGGCGCCGAATTCCGGTTCGGCTTCCGTGTGCGCGACGTCGCGCCGGAGGGAGCCGGCTGGCGCGTCCGTATTTCCGAGGGATCGCGGGAGGAGGAGGCGCGGGCGCGCTCCGTGGTGGGAGCCTGGGGCCGCTGGGACGCGCTGGACCGCGCGCTCAACCGCGGATTCGACGGGCGCCACGGGCGATTTCTCGCGTGGAGCCGCGAGTACGCGCCCTCCCTGGCGACGGCGGGCCGCGTGCGCGTCTATCTCTTCCGCGGCGGGTACTGCGGGCTCTCGCGGGTAGAAGGCGGCCGGGTGAACCTCGCCGGCGTGGTGGCCGAGTCTCATCACCGGCGCTTGACCGGGGGCTGGGACGCCGTCCTCGATCACGCGCGCCGTTGGAACGCGGCACTCGACCGGGACCTCGCGGCGTTGACTCCGAGCTCCGATTTCCTCGGCGCCGGACCCGTGTACTTCGCGAGCAAGCCTCCCGCGGAGGGCGGAATCCTGATGGCCGGAGACGCGGCCGGCGTGCTCGACCCGTTCTCCGGAGAGGGCCAGGAGTGCGCGCTGGCGTCCGGAATCCTCGCCGCTCGAACGCTCGAGCGCGCCTTCAGCGGAGAGCTCGCCCTCGAACGCGCCGCTGAAGTCTACGCGGCGGAATGGCGCGCCCGATTCCGGAGGCGCTTCGGCTGGAGCGCTGCATTCCGGAGCCTGATGCTGCACCCGCGACTGGCCGCCGCCGCGGCGCCGCTGGTCGGCGAGAGCCTCACGCGCCTGGCGCTGTCGCGACTGAGGGCGTGAGGGAAACGCACTTCCGCTCGAAAGGGATCCCTCGCTTCGCTCGGGATGACAAGGCGCGCGACATCGCGCGCCTTGTCACATTGCCTTGGCGCCTTCCGGCGTGAACACCTTGTCGTCGATCTTCGCCGGCTGAATGTCGAGGTACTCCAGGCGTGTGATCTCGCCGGCGTTGGGGCCGAGCTTGTCCACGACCTCCATCTCGGCGACCGCCGTCTTGTCGCCGATCTTGCGAAACTTGGTGAACGTGACCTCGCGCGCTTCGCGGCCCGAGGGCAGGAAGAAGCGGAGCTTGCGCGCGCGCTTGTCCTGCGTGTCGAGCCAGAGCGTGACCTTCGGATAAGGCACCTTCGGCGACTTCGCCGTGAGGTCGAGCACGTACACGGGTTTGTCGTCGAGCGTCTCGGTCCCGGGCCGCAGGACGGCGTCGTAGTCCTCCGCCAGGCGCATGCTCGCCACGTCCCCGAACGAGGCGCCACCCATGAGGCGCTGATTCTTCGTGATGGGAACGGGATTCTCGGTTCCCGGAACGATCAGCCACATCTTCTCGCCCACGGTCAGCGCCTTGCGCCCGTTGTTCTTGCCGCCCTTGAAGACGATCAGCGCATGGTCGCGGCCCTTGACGTAGATGTCGAAATCCGCCGTGCCGGCCGGCTTCCCGTCGACGACCTGCGTCGCGCGCGCCGTGATCTTGGCCTCTCCGAAGGCCTGGCGCGCCTGGTCCACGGCGGCCAGCCACTCGTGGACTTCGGCGTCCGTCGGCGCGGCCGCCATCGCCGCCGTGAGCAGGACCGCCCTAAACATGCGTCAGCGCATCCACGATCGGGAGCCGCGAAGCACGGCGCGCCGGAAAGTAGGCGGCGACGGTCATCGTCACCAGCATCGCCACGAATCCCACACCGTACGTCAGCGGGTAGAGCTTCACGTTCAGCGGCGCTCCGGTGGTGCCCCCGGGAGGGGGAGGCAGCGTCAGGCCCGAGGCGTTGAGGACCCAGCGCACGATGAGAGCCAGCAATGCGCCGGCGGCGCATCCGATCAGGGCGAGGGCGACTCCCTCGACCAGGAACATCTTCCGAACGCCGGCGGGGCGCGTCCCGAGCGCGCGCAGCGTCCCGATTTCCCGGGTTCGTTCGGTTACCGCCATCGCCATCACGATCGCCGCGGAGAGGATCACGATGACGACCAGAACCGCTCCGATGAATCCGAAGATCCCGATGTACAGCAACCGGACCTGTCCGTAGAAGACGGCTAAGTCCTGCCAGCGCTGGATCGCCAGCGGGAACCCCGCGGCGTGCAGCGCGGCTTTGAGCCGTTCGCCCACCTTCGCCTCGTCGACGCGAGGCTTCAGAAACACGACGAGCTTGGAGACGATGTCTTCGCTCTGCACCAGGCGCGAGACCAGGCCGATCCCCGCCGCCAGGTAGCGGTCGTTGAGCTCTTTGATCTTGACATCCACGAGCCCGGCCACGATCCCGTCGACGGCGTTGAGAGAGCCGTCGGGCGTGGTGGCCAGGAGGGTGATGCGCCCGCCGACGCCGACCCCCAGCGCGTTGGCCAGTCCCGTGCCGAGGACGACGGAGTCGTCGCCATCTCCCGAAAGGTACTTGCCCTTCACCAGCATTTCGGGCGCCAGCGTCGCCTTCGCCTCCGGTTCCGGATCCACTCCCACGCCCAGAAACGGTATCGAGCGCGAGCCGTTGGTCGCCAGACCTACGAACTCGATGCGCGGAAGGACCGCGGCCACGTCGGGATCCTGCGACGCGACGGCCCGGGCCCGGTGCGCGTCGTGGATGCCGAACTCGAGCGTGACGTCCTCGGCTCTGCCGACGGCGCGCGGGTCCACGGCCTGGAGATGTCCGACGGTCCGGATGGTGCCCTCGCGGAGCGTCTCGAACGACTGGGCGACGAAGCCGCCTGCCAGCGCGAAGGCGGCGAACCCGAACGTCACCACCGCGATCATGAGCAGGCTGCGCCGTCTCTGCCGGGCGAGGTTGCGCAGCGCCAGGGCGAAGGCGTTCATAGCGCCCGGTCCGATTCGATCATCCCGTCGTGCAGAGTGACGACCCGGCGTGCCCGGCGGACCACGTTGGGGTCATGCGTCGCGAAAAGGAACGAGACGCCCCGCGACGCGTTGATGCCGCGCATCAGCTCCAGGATCTCGTCGGCCGTGTGGCTGTCGAGGTTGGCGGTCGGCTCGTCGGCGAAAACAACCGCCGGGTCGTTGGCCAGGGCGCGCGCGATCGCGACGCGCTGCCGCTGGCCTCCAGAAAGCAAATCCGGCCGCACCTCCGCCTTGTCCGGGAGGCCGACCGACGCGAGCAGCTCGCGCGCTCGGTCGCGCCTTGAGTTTCCTTCCACGCCTTTGAGCGCTAGCGGGTAGCCCACGTTTTCCTCGGCCGTCAGCACGGGGATGAGATTGAAGGTCTGAAAAACGAAGCCGAAGCGGTCCCGGCGCAGGTCCGACCGCTCGTCCTCGGTCAGTGTATCCGCCTCCTTCGCGTCGACCACCACCTGGCCGGAGTCCGGCGAATCGAGCAGGCCGAGCAGGTTGAGCAAAGTCGTCTTGCCGGAGCCGCTGGGACCCTGGAGCGCCACGAATTCGCCGGGGGCGATGGAGATCGAGACGCCGCGGACCGCCGGGACTCGGGCCTGGCCGAGCACGTACGCGCGATGGAGGTCGCGCCCCTCGACGAGCGCCCCGGCCCCTTCCTTCATCCGGGCGAGAGTCTAGCCCG
>JBKOVK010000240.1:0-4072 GCA_046724475.1 Acidobacteriota bacterium
GGCGTGCTCCTCGGGGCCCTGATCGCCATGGCCGTCAAGCAGGTCTTCCCGGCCCAGGTCAAGCTGTCGTTCATTTTCATCGGCATTGCCGTCGCGACGATCACGGGACTCCTGGCGGGCTGGATCCCGTCGTCGCAGGCCAGCAAGCTTCCGCCGGTGGAAGCGCTCCGGTACGAATAGGAGCCAGGCGCCATGTCCTCGATCTTTTCCCACTTCCGGCGCGGCTTTGCGGAGAATGTGCGTTTCGCGATGCTCGCGATCCGCGCGCACAAGTTGCGCGCGACGCTGACGGTCCTCGGAATCGTCGTCGGGGTGGCGACGGTCATCGCAATGGTCTCGATCGTCACCGGCTTCGACAACAACATGGTGCGCAACTTCCAGGCGTTTGGGGCGACGCTGGTCCAGTTCCAGAAGTTCTCGATGCGATTCGGCCCGGGCCACCGCTCCGACGAGGAGCGCAACCGCAAGGACCTCACGCTCGAGGACGCCCTGGCCCTGAAGGCGCAGATTCCCGAGATCCGGGCGGTCTCGCCTGAGCGCTATCTCTGGGACACGGACGTGAGCGTCAAGTACCGCGACCACGAATCGACGCAACCCCAGGTCGCCGGCGTCTACCCGGACTACTCGCTGGCGAACAACCACTTCGTCGAGCACGGACGCTTCTTCACCGAAGCCGACATCGAGCACTCCTCTGCCGTCGCCGTCATCGGGACGGACATCCAGAAGTCTCTCTTCCCCAACGAGGACCCGCTCAACAAGACCGTGGAGATGAACGGCTGGAAGTACACGGTCGTCGGTGTGCTCGAGGAGAAGGGTGGCTTCGGCGGAGGTTCCAGCAACTTCTGGTTCATGATCCCGTTCTCGGCGTTCGACCACCAGTTTCCGCAGATCAAGAACAGTCGCGGCGACACGATCCACATCGCGACCGTGCCGTACAAGCCGGAGCAGGTACCGACCGTCGTCGAGAAGGGCCGGGCGCTGCTGCGCTTGCGGCGCCACGTACCGTTCAACGCCGAGGACGACTTCTACATCCTGACGCCGGACAAGATGATCGAGAGCTTCCAGGGCATCACGCGCGGGGTCACGGGCGCGATGATCTTCATCGCGTTCATCTCGCTCCTGATCGGCGGCGTCGGAGTCATGAACATCATGCTCGTGTCGGTCACCGAGCGCACACGCGAGATCGGCATCCGCAAGGCCGTCGGGGCGTACCGCCGTGACATCGTTCTGCAGTTCCTGACCGAGGCCACCACGCTGGCTCTCCTCGGGGGCGTCATCGGCGTGATTGTGGGGTTCGCGGTGCCCGCACTGATCAAGGCCGCATTCGCCGCTCTGCCGGCCGAGACGCCGTTCTGGTCGGTCCTCGTCGGACTGCTCGTCTCGATGACCGTCGGCATCTTCTTCGGCCTCTACCCGGCCGTGAAGGCGTCCCGCCTCGACCCCATCGAAGCCCTGCGCTACGAATAGGCGATAGAGTCGTCCCGAGCGCAGCGAGGGATCCCGCCCTCGAGGCGCGTCGGGTTTCGGGGGTCTTGGCGCGGCGATGAACTCGATGAAGACGGTCTTCCTGCTGGGTCTTCTGACCGGCCTCTTCCTTCTGGTCGGCTACTGGCTCGGCGGCGATCAGGGCATGTTCCTGGCCCTGATCTTCTCGGCGGTCATGAACTTCGTTTCGTATTTTTTCAGCGACAAGCTCGCACTCGCCGCCTACCGGGCGCAGCCCGTGACCGAGGCCGAAGCTCCCAAGCTCTACGCGATCGTGCAGCGGCTCGCGAGCAAGGCGAGCATCCCGATGCCGCGCCTCTATGTCGTTCCGAGCCCCGCGTTGAACGCGTTCGCCACCGGGCGCAACCCGCAGCATGCGGCCGTCGCGGCGACGAGCGGAATCCTGGAGGCGATGAGCGAGGAGGAGCTCGAGGGCGTCCTCGCGCACGAGATCTCGCACGTCGTCAACCGCGACATCCTGACCTCGTCCGTCGCCGCGACGCTGGCGGGGGCGCTGACGTTTCTGACGCGCTTCGCCTACATGGCGCCGAGGGGCGACGGCGACCGGCGCGGCAACAATCCGATGGCGCTCCTCTTCGTGATCCTGGCTCCCATTGCCGCGATGCTCATCCAGTTCGCCGTCAGCCGCAGCCGGGAATACGGCGCGGATTCCTCCGGCGCCCGGCTGATGGGCGACCCGCGCCCGCTCGCGAGCGCTCTGGAAAAGCTGGGCGCCGCGTCGGGCCGCATCCCGCTCGAAGGCGCCACGCCGACCAACGCCCACCTCTGCATCGTCAATCCGCTTTCGGGCGGCGGCCTGATGTCGCTCTTCTCGACCCACCCGCCGTTGGAGCAGCGGATCCGGCGGCTCCTGGCGATGCAGGGCGCCCCTCAGAGGTAGCTCTTCCAGAACTCCAGCATCTTTTCGTAGAGGTGCGCGCGGGCGGCCCGGTCGTCGATGCCATGCTTGCGCATCGGGTACGCCATCATGTCGAAGAGCTTCCCGGCGCCAACGAGCGCGTCCATGAACGCGAGGCTGTTCTGCGGATGGACGTTGTCGTCGTAGGTCCCGAACACGATCAGGAGGCGGCCGTGGAGGTCCTTCGCGCGCGCGACGAGGTTCGTGGCCTCGTAGCCTTCGGGATTCTCCGCGGGGGTCTTCATGTACGCCTCGGTCGCCTTGCTGTCGTAGTAGCGCCAGTCCGTCACGGGCGCCACGGAGATGCCGGCGCGAAACTCGGCCGACTCCGTCATCGCCGCCAGCGTGAAGTAGCCGCCGCCGCTGCGCCCCCAGATGCCCACGCGACCCGGGTCGACCCAGGGCTGCGCCTTCAGCCATCGCACGCCGTCGAGGAGATCGGTCAACGCGCTGGCGCCCCATAAGTTCTTCAGCGACGCGTTCTCGATCGTCTTGCTCGCGGCCGTGGCCGTCCGGTTGTCGATCGAGGCCACGACGTAGCCGCGCTCCGCGAGGAGCTGGTCGAAGAGGACGGCTCGGTCCCAGTCGTCTCGAACCAGCGGAACGCCGGTGCCGCCGTAGACACGGAGGATCACGGGATGCCGCGCGGCGGGGTCGAAGCTCCGCGGTTTCACGAGACGCGCCTGGAGCGGATAGCCGTCGGCGGCCGGAACCGTTCGGAGCTCGACGGATGCCAAATCGAACGGCGCGAGGATCTCCGTGAGTGGCGGCGCGAGGACGGCGCGCAGCGTCCCGTCGGCGTCGTGGAGCGAGAGCGACGGCGGCACGGAATGGCTGGAGTGCGTGTCGAGGTAGAAGCGCCGGTCCGGAGAGAAGCCGATCCGGTGGACGCCGTCCTCGCGGCTGACGCGCTTCATCCCTCTGCCGTCGAGCCGCACGCGGTAGAGCTGGCGCTCGATCGGCGATTTCTCGAGAGCGGTGAAATAGACCCAGCCGCGCTTCTCGTCCACGAACGCCGAGTTCATCGGCGCGGCATAGAACGCACCAGGCCCGTGGACCGACCAGTCGCCGCGGGTGACGTCGTTGATCAGGTTGCCGTCCGGGCGATAGCGATACAGGTGTGTGTGGCCGTCGCGCTCGGAAGAGACGAGGAGCTCCCGGCCGTCGGCAAGGAACTCGATCTCCTTCTGGTTGACCCAGGCGGGATCCGGGTCGGTCAGGAGAAGGCGCGTTTTCCCGTCTGTCCGGTCGAGGATCAGGACGTCCAGCCGGTCCTGGGCGCGGTTGGTCGTCTGCGCCGCGACGACGCGGCCGTCGGGCCGCCACGTCACGCCCAGGATGTATTCGTACCCGGGCTCCAGGGTCTCCATCCAGACCGTGCGCCCCGAGGGCACGTCCACGACGCCGAGGCGGACCGACGGGTTCGGGCGCCCGACGCGCGGGTAGCGCTGCGTGAAGACCTCGGGGACCGCGGGACGGAAGCTGGTGAACGTGGACACGTCCACGGCGGACTCGTCGCTTCGCAAAAACGCGATGGCCTGCGAATCGTCGGACCACCAGAAGCCGTCGTCGGCGTGATGAAAGATCTCTTCCCAGTAGATGTACGACAGCTTTCCGTTCAAGACGGTCGGGCTTCCGTCGTGCGTCAGGCGACGCTCGGCCCGCGTC
>JBKOVK010000359.1:0-7632 GCA_046724475.1 Acidobacteriota bacterium
CCCGAGGTCGCCGTCATGGCCTTGACTCCCGCGAAGGAGGCGCCGATGACCGCGCCGATCGCGGCGAGCTCGTCCTCTGTCTGGAGGAACGATCCGCCGGCGCGCGGCATCCATTCGCCCAGGAAGTGGAGGATTTCCGAGGACGGGGTGATGGGGTAGCCGGCGAAGAACCGGCATCCCGCGTGGAGAGCGCCGATCGCGGCCGCCTCGTTGCCCGACAGCAGAAGTCGCGGCGCGGCCGGCTCGTATTCGAGGCGCCGCTGCCCGAGGATCTCGGCGTGCGATGCAGCGAACTCGCGGCCGGCAGCGAACGCGCGCTTCGCTGCGTCGGCCACCGCGGCCTTCTTGCGGCCGAAGCGGCGGACGATCGCGCGCTCGAGCTTGTCCGCCGGAAGGCCGACCATGTCGCCGAGGATGCCGAGCGCGACGACGTTCTTCGAGCCGGGCGAGCCTGCGGCGGTGCGGGAGATCTCGGAGAACGGAACCGGAAGCCAGGCGAGCGTGTCGCCTCCGACGACACCGAGATCCTCGGCCGAAGGCGCCGTCTCCGCCGCGTCGTACAGCACGGAGGCGTTCGACGCGATCGAGATCTCTCCTCGGAACCGCGCGTAGTCGCTCCAGCGGAAGATGACCAGGACGTCTACGGCCGCCCCCTGGGACGAAACGCTCTCCGCCGATGCCCGGACCGTGCACGAGGACTCGCCCCCACGGATCTGCGGCCCGTACGCCTCCGTCTTGATCACGTGAAGACCTTCGTGCGCGGCCACCTGCGCGAGCAGGTCCCCGAGCGTCACGACGCCGTCTCCTCCGGACCCCACGACTGTGATCGTCAAGTCTCGTGTTGCCATCGTGAGCCCGAGTCTCGGGCCTGAAACGGACCGGCCCATGATGCAAATGAATCAATCCGCTCAAATGGCCAGACTGAGGCGCCGCCGGAGAGCCGTTAGACCAGTCGCGCGGGAGCGTCGGTGCCAGGCAACGGCTTGGCGACCTTGCGGTAGAAGAAATCGTCGTCCGGGTCCGCGTCGAAGTCGCGGCGGATGCGACAGTGAAGGCAGTCCATCCCGGGGCGCATCTCTTCGAATTCGCGTCGGAGCGCCGCGAAGTCGGGGCCGTTCCAGATTTCGTCGAAAGATTGCCTCAGCAGGTTCCCGGCGGCGGAACGCGTCCATGCCATGCAGGGGTAGACATCGCCGTTGGCGTGGATCCGGATGCTTTCGTAAACCTGCTTCGGGGCTCCGTCGATCGAAACGGTCAGGCACGTGATGGCCGCATCGAGGAGCTTTTCAGTGGCTCGCTCGTCGAGCAGAGTTCCGTTGGTGATGATCTCGCTGTAAGGGACACCGAAGTGTCGGACCGCCTCGAGTCGGTCTGGGAAATCTCGTGTCATGAAGGGTTCGGTCAGGATCGATAGAACGAGAAAGCTCGTGCGGGGAAAGATCTGCGCGGCGATCGAGTCGTAGAGAGGGCGTGGCATGTCGTACTTTTGAAGGGCTGTGACGCGCGGGTCGTTGAACCCACACATCAGGCACTTGAGATTGCAACGGTTGTTCTGATCCATGTACACGCTGAGAGGCCGATCCGGAGGGAGTCCTGCTGTACGCCAAAGAAGCCGCTGAGTATAGGGATCCGGGCTCGACAAGACCGAAGATTTGGCCGAGGAGAGGTGTTCCCGGCTATGGTTCAGGAGCCGGCGCAGCCCTGTCCGAAACCGGCGGATCGTGTTGGCCTCCCGTCCGATGATACGGAGGAGCGAGATCGAGCGCTTCTCTCGATTGGCGAATTCGGTGCCGAGAGGCAGCGGACGTAAGATTCGGCGAACGGGAGGTTAGCTCAGCGGTAGAGCGCCTGCTTTACACGCAGGATGTCGGGGGTTCGAAACCCTCACCTCCCACCATCTTCCAAATTCGAAGCGCATTCTTGACTGCCGCGGCCAGCGCCGGAGCCGCGGCCCTCTTCGGAGGCCCTGTAGACTGCCGTACACATGAACAGATCGCCGCTCGCTGGCACGGTCTGTCACCGCGTTCATTTCGCCTCGATTTTGGTCGTTGCTCTGTTCCTGGCCGCCGGCTCTGCTCTCGGCTTGCAGGGGCGGGTCGTGATGGAGGCGACCGGGGCTCCGATCGTGGGAGCGGAAGTCTCGGTGCTCGGTCTGACCGGCGCCCAGCGCACCGACACCGACGGCCGATTCCTGTGGCTTCCGGATCCGGTCCCCCCGTTCGAGGTGCTGATCGTGCTGCCGGGCGGCCAGTACATGAAGCCTTTTCTGGTGCTGTCGGTTCCCGCCGACGGGGTGGTGGCGATCACCGTGCGGCCGATCGTCGAGGAGAGCGTCACCGTCACGGCGGGCGCCGCGCCTTCGATCGAGTCGCCGCCGGCCAACGGGACGACGATCGTGCCGAAGGGCGACATCGAGTCGCGCCAGCCCTCCAATCTCGCAGAGACCCTCGAGAACGTCGCGGGCCTCTCGCGAGTTGCCGCAGCCCAGAACGCGATTCCGGCCATTCGCGGCCTCGCCCACGGGCGCAGCCTGATTCTGATCGACGGAGCCCGCACAAGCTCGGAGCAGCGCGCCGGGCCGGGCGCCAGGTACCTCGACCCCTTCGTTCTCGGCGGCGTCGAGGTTTCGCGAGGCCCGGGCTCGGTCGCGTATGGCTCGGACGCATTCGGCGGCGTCATCTCCGCGCGGACGCGCGACGTCGCCCCGGGATCTCCGCTCGAGGTGGAGGCCATCGGCGACTACGGCCTCGGGATTCCCGGCGGGCGCGTGGGAGTCGAGGTGACCGGTCCCATCGGCCAGGAGGGAGGCATCCTCGTCGCCGGCCACTACCGGTCCTACGGAAACTACGACAGCCCCGACGGCGAGGTGCCGAACTCGGGCTACCGGGACAGCGGAGTCCTCGTGAGCGCGGTGTACAACCTCGGCCCCGGCACGCTGAAGGCGGGCTGGCAGGGGGATTACGCACGTGACATCGGCCTGCCGTCGCCGCCAGCGCAGGCCACGCGCATGTCTCTTCCCCAGGAGAACTCGAGCCGTTTCACGCTCGCGTACGAAACGCAGCCGGTCGGCGGCTTTTCGCGCCTCGCCTTCCTCGGATTCATCGGCTCCAACGACGCGAGCACGGCCCTCGTCGCGCCCGCTGTGACCGAGCGCGTCGACTTTTCGGCGAAGGACTTTCAGGTCCGCACGTTCGCCGAGAGGTTCGTCGGCCCGGTCCGGGTGGACGTCGGCCTGGATCTCAACGGCCGTTACGGTCTGAACGCCGTCGACGACACGAACGGGATCGTGAAGACATCGGTGGTCGACGCGCATCGCACCGACCTCGGGGTGTACCTGACGGCCGAGGCGCCGCTCCTTCCGCAGCTCGCATTGCAGGGCGGCGTGCGCGGCGACTTCATGAAGACGGCGAACGAGGGCGGCGACCTGGGGGACCACTCCACGTCCAACAACCAGGTGGCCGGAAATGTGGCACTGACGGCGGGATCTTTCGGCGGATTCTCCGCCACCGCCCAGTATGCGCACGGCTTCCGCGATCCCATCCTCTCGGATCGGTACTACAGCGGGCTCGTCGGTCGCGGGTTCATCAAGGGCAACCCGGACCTCGAGTTGGAGACGAGCAACCAGTACGACATCGCCCTGCGCTACACCAACGCCGGGTTCCGCACCGCTTTCTATATGTACGACTACCACATCAAGAATCTGATCGAGATCTATCCGGACCCGGCCTACCACGAGAGGCCTGTCCGCCACTTCCTCTTACGCAATCGCTCGGCAGGGGCGAAGCTCCAGGGCCTGGAGCTCGAAGCGCAGATGGCTCTTCCCGCCGGCTTCGCGGTGGCGGTGGCGGGGCAGATCGAGCGTGGAGTGACGGTCGACGACGACAAGCCGATCGACGACATCCCGCCGGAGTCGTTGAACCTCCAGGTGCGCAAGAGCTTTGGTCCCGCCTTCGCCCAGGCCCGCTGGGTCGTTTACGCCGGCGACGACAACCCGGGGCTCACGGAGATCGCCCGCCCGGGCTACGGTCTGCTGGATCTGGGCGGAGGCTACAGCTTTTCCGAGCACTTCGAGTTCCAGGCCTACGTGCGCAACGTCCTGAACAAGACGTACTTCAACAGCCCGATGGACGCCTCGGCGCTCGCGCCGGGGATCTCGGCGACGCTCACGGGCTTCGTGCGCTTCTGAGCTGTGTCGCCCGCGGATCGGGTCAGCGCGGAAGCAGCGATAGCCAGTTGGCTGTCACGGCGATCGCGTCCGCGTCCTGGACCGGAACGACGGCGACGGCGAGAAAGCGCTCCCCGTCGGGCGTCACGTCGTAGTCCCTCCAGCCTGCCGGATCGATTCGAAAGAGAGGCCGTGGCTGGCCGACCTCGACGTTTGTGGCCAGCCGGACGGGAGTCGCAATCATCTCGTTGTCCGCGGACATGAAATAGATCTCGCGGCCGTCCCCCTTCCAGCGGGGCCGCGACCCGCCGGACACCGAAACGCGGATTCGCTCTCCCGTCTCCGGGAAAGAGGTGAGGTACACCTCCGAGCGGCCGGACTCCGGGGAGCAGTACGCGATCCAGCGGCCGTCGGGAGAGAACTGGGCGTAAGGCGGATCGGTCGTCCCCGAGACGAGCTTGCGCGGCTTGGGCTCGCCCTCGAGATTCACGACCCAGAGACCGCTGCCGCCCTCGGTGCGAGCACCGAAGTAGAGGAGGAAACGGCCGTCGGGTGACCAGTCCTCGCTGCGCTGGATTCCCCCCGGCGGAAGGATCGGCTCCGGGGAGGCCGGCCCGCGCAGGGCAAGCCAGTGCAGTATGCGAGGATCACTCCACGATCGAATGACAAAGGCGATGCGAGTGCCGTCCGGCGACCAGATGGGTTGCGCATGGTCGGAATCCGAGTCGAGATCCAGCCGCGTGAGTACGCCTCGATACAGGTCGCCGATCAACAAATCCTTCAAGCCCGTACGGGGGCTGGCACGGCTGACGGCGACTCTTCGGGAGTCGGGAGAGAGCCGCACCGATTCGAATCCGCCTGCCGGGGCGACGACACCGGTCTCCCGGCCGGCCCGGTCGGTCCAAACCAGCCGCGCCGGGCTTGGCGCGCCCCGAGAGGCCAAGACACCGTTGTTTGACGCGGAGAAGGGGCCGGCGCCAATGAGCGCGTGCGGCCAGATCTCCTGCCCCGCGGGAATGGGATCTCCGACGAGCCGTAACTGCCGGCTGTCGAATGGCTGTGCCAGCAGACTCCCCTCGATCGCGTAGAGCAGATAACCGGATCGGCCGCGGGCGGGATCGTTCGGATCGCCCGGCACGTACTGAGCGCGCGAAGAGTTCGTCAGAAGCGGCACCGTCTCGCCTCCCTGGATGCTCGCCAGACGGACATAGGGCCGCTTCTCGGTCGTGCTGGCCGCCAGGTAAAGGAAGTGGCGGCCGTCGGGAAGGAAGCTCGGAGCCCGGACAGCCCTCTCCTGGCGCGAGGCGTCCGCCTTCAGAGCGACGCTGGGAGCGCCTCCTCCATCTGTCACGAGGCTGATGAACGGTTGCGTGGCGGCGGCGAAGAGGATCGAGTGCCCGCTTCCCCAGGAGCCCGACGGATAGTCGCCTGGAGCCTCGCAGAGCGTCATCGGAGGCCCTCCCGACGAATCGATCTTCTTGAGCTTTCCGTCCGAGAAGAATGCGATGAAGCGGCTGTCCGGCGACCAGAAAGGAGCCGCCGCGCCCTCCGTGCCGGGCAGCGTCACGGCCGACGGCTCGGCGAGCGACCGCACCCACAGAAAATCCCGCCCATCGGCGCTGCGCGCGACGAAGGCGAGGCGCCGCCCGTCCGGCGAAACGGCGAACAGATTGTTCTGTGGGATCCACGCGAACCGGGTTCCCACTGGCGCTCGCACGGCAAACCGGATGGGCGCCGCGGGCGGGCTCGATGGGCGACGAAGCGCGTAGAGCGCCGTCAGCGCCGCCGTGGCCACGACGCCCGCGGCGGCAAGACCCAGCAGCCATCGAGGAGCGGAAGAGAGGCTTCGGCCCGACGCCTGAGGCTGATCCGCCGCGCCTCTCGCCAGCCAGGCGAGTTGCAGGCCGACGTCGGCAGCGCTTTGCCAGCGATGGTCCGGATCCTTGGCGAGGCATGTTCCGATGATCCGGTCGAGCGCGGGAGGGGACGACGGCACGATCTGCGAGACCGGCTTCGGCTCGTCCCGCAGGATCGCGGAGACGAGTGAGGCTCGAGTGGGCTCGGAAAACGCCCTTCGTCCCGTCGCCATCTCGTAGAGCGTCGCCCCCAGCGCAAAGATGTCGCTGCGGTCGTCCGCTCCTCCTCCCGTCACTTGTTCCGGAGCCATGTATGGAAGAGTTCCGAGGATCGTGCCTTCTTGTGTGAGGTTGTCGGGCTGACCGGTCACCGTTGGCGAAGCCGAGAATTCCAACTGTGGCGTCACCGACGTCATCGCCTTCGCGAGCCCGAAATCGAGCAGCTTGACCGCCCCCTTCGTCAGCATCACGTTGGAGGGCTTCAAGTCTCGATGAGCGATCCCTTGCCGATGCGCCTTGTCCAGGGCATCTGCGATCTCGACGCCATAGCGCAGCGTCTGCTCGAGCGGCAGCGGGCCTCTTCCCAATCGAGCCGACAACAGCTCGCCCTCCAGGTACTCCATGACGAGGTAGTCGGTGTCGCCTTCCCGCCCCACGTCATAGAGCGCGCATATGTGCGGGTGCGAGAGTTGCGAGATGGTTCTTGCCTCCCGCTCGAAGCGTTGTCGCTCCTCCGGAGAAGGGAGATGCTGCGACAGGACTTTCACCGCCACGGTGCGGTCCAAACGCGTATCTCGTGCCTTGTACACTTCGCCCATCCCGCCCGCGCCGATTGGGGAAAGAATCTCGTACGGCCCGAGGCGCGTGCCGGCAGTCAGGGGCATAGGCGTTTTCGGATTCTATGGTGCGAAGGGCATGCGAAGGCTGGAGTCGGCTGCCGCGGGGCTGCGTGTCATTCGCCGAGGGCCGGCGAGCCTGTGCTGCCGCCATGCGCGCCGGTCGTCGGCGACGGTCCCTCCTCCGACTTTCGATAGGCGTGGCTGTCGTGACTCAGGGCTCCCGTCGGGAGCCACTCCCGCAGCGACCCGAGGTCCTTGCGCACCTGGTCGACGTAGAAGTCGGGCAGCTCGGTCGTCTCCTGGTCGAAATATCGCTGGACCTGGCGGTCGACGTCGAGCCGTCGCCGCACTTCGGTGTAGTACGCGATCCGGCCGGACCCCTCCGACGAGACCGCCCGAATGACGTTCAGCCCCCGCAGAATCATCCTTCGGTTCGCTCGGAAGCGCTTGGCGATGGCGCGCCGGGAAAACGTGTACTTGGTCAGGCCGATGACGTGGTCGTAGAAATCACGCCACGAGTAGTTCTTCGGCTGGACGTTCATGGCGTGGTTGTTATCGAGAAAGTGGAACGGGAACGGCAGCACGCGGTTAGCGCGCTGGTACTGGAGATTCAAGGGCGCGGCCCGGCCGAACGCGGAGAGGAGCGAATAGCCGGGAAACGCTCCGGGGGTGATGTCCACGAAACGTTTCGTGAGCTCGAAGGGCTCCGGACCCGCGTCGGAGTCGAGACCCAGCACGAAGTTTGTCTGGACGTAGGGGACGTACTTCTGGA
>JBKOVK010000172.1:0-6004 GCA_046724475.1 Acidobacteriota bacterium
CACGTCGGCGCGCAGCACCGCCGCGAGCGTGTCGGAGACAGTATCGCCCTCGAAGACGCGTCGGCCGGCGAGCATTTCGTAGAGCACCGTGCCGAAGGCCCAGATGTCGGCCCGTCGGTCGACCGTCTTGCCACGCGCCTGTTCCGGGGACATGTAGGCGGCGGTGCCGATCACCACGCCGCCCTGCGTCGCAGCGGCGGTCAGCGTCGGCGAATGCGTCGCGTCGGGCGAGGACGAGTCCCCCGATACGGCCTTGGCGAGCCCGAAGTCGAGGACCTTGACGCGACCTTGCGGCGTCAGCTTGACGTTCGAGGGCTTGAGGTCGCGGTGGACGATTCCCCGCTCGTGGGCCGTCTCGAGCGCCTCGGTGATCTGGCGGGCGATCTCCAGCGTTTCGTCGACGGGCAGAGGGCCGCGGGCGAGACGCTCCGCCAGCGTCTCGCCCTCCACCAGCTCCAGCACCAGGGCCTCGACCTCGCCGGCCTTTTCCAGGCCGTAGATCGAAGCGATGTGGGGATGGTTGAGCGAGGCGAGCACCTGCGCCTCGCGCTGGAAGCGAGCCAGCCGCTCATGGTCGGCCGCGAACGCGACCGGCAGCACCTTGATCGCGACGTCGCGGTTCAGCCGCGCGTCGCGAGCGCGATACACCTCCCCCATTCCGCCGGAACCGATCGGGGCGAGCACCTCATAGGGACCGAGCTTCGTACCCGCAGAGAGGGTCACTCTTCTATTTTCTCGAAAGCTCCGTCCGCCAGTCGGACACGAACCGGATCTGCGCCGACGCGCTGTCCTCGACGGGAACGGCGAAGAGGATGCGCTTGCCGTCGGGCGTGGCGGCGTAGGGGCCGCGCGGCGCCGGCTTGCCGCCGAAGATCTGCCGGGGAGCGCCGATGACGAGACCGCCAGCGGTCGTGTCGACGTCGACCACGAAAAGTCTGCCCTCGGGCGGCTGCGCGTAGACGATGGCGTGGTCGCCGAGCCAGGCGCCGGATTCGGCTCCGGAGATCGATACCTGGCGCTTCTCGCCGGGCCCGGGATACGGCGCCACGAACAGATCGCGGCGCCCCGACTCGTTCGACAGGTACAGGAGCCACTTGCCGTCCCGCGACAGCGAGCCGCTCAGCCACCAGTCCGGATCGATCGAGACGAGCTTTTTCGGCTTCGCGTCCGGGGTGAGGTCGAATGCATAGAGGTCGACTCCTCCGGCCTGCGAGTCCTGGATTCGGAGGAGTAATCCCTTGCCGTCGGGCGTCCAGGACAGCGGCCAGACGTTGGTCTTCGCCGCAAAGACGAGCCTCGCCTCGCTGCCCCCGTCGGCCGCCTTGATGAGGACGCCGGCGCTCGGATCCTCGAACGCGATCTCGCGCCCGTCCGGAGACCACACCGGGAAGTTGTTGCCCTGCTCGCCGAAGGCGAACCTAGAGCCCACGCCGCGCTCGAGGTCGTACACGCGGACCTCGGGCTTCGTCGCCGCGCCCAGGTTCGACCGGATCATCGTGACGGCGCGCTTCGCGTCCGGCGACAGCGAGATCGTGACGAACTCGGCGGGCTCGCCGGTCGCCCCCAGCTCGCGTCCGTCGACGTCAAACCACGTGAGCCGGGAACGCCGCGCGGCCTGGTTGCTCTGGAAGACGAGCCTCCCGGTTTGAGAGAGCGTGAAGTTGCCCGTCCAGCGGAGGCCGGAGAACATGACGCCATCGGCGATCGGCGCCGCGGCGCTTCTGGGCTTGAGCGTCGCGCGATCGACGGGCTGCGCGAGCAGATTCCCGTCGCGGATGAACATGAGATAGCCGGGCTCCACGAACTGGGCCTCGCTCCTCTCGTGCAGGACCGTCTCCGACTTGCCCGTCGCCAGGTCGAGGACCAGGACGGCGGTCGTGCCCTCCTTGTCCGAGTTGAGGCCGCCGGAGAGGTAGAGGACGCGCTTGCCGTCGGGGAGGAACCAGGGCAGGCGGTGGGACATGCCCGGCGCGGCGATCCGGGTGAGCGCCTCCGCCGCGCCGCCCGACGCCGGGACCTTCGACAGACCGCTGAACGGTCCCGGCGCGAAGACGATCACGTCGTTCACGCCCCAGCTCCCGCCTCGCGCGTCGGCCGCGTCGCAGAGCGTCTGGATGGCGCCGCCCCCCGCGGGCACGCGCTTGAGCTTCTTGTCCGCGAAGAACCCGATCGAGCGGCCGTCCGGCGACCAGAACGGCTGCATCGCACCCTCGGTGCCCGGAAGCGACTGGATCGCGAACCCGTCGAGCCGCCGGACCCAGACGAGCTGGCGGCCGTCGGCTCCGGTCGCCGACATCGCCATCATCGAGCCGTCCGGCGACAGGGCCAGCGAGCGGTTGTTCTGCTCGAGAATCATCTGCGGCGGGAGGTCGATCGCGGCGCGCACGACCGGCGCGTCGGCCGGTTTCGTCCACACGCGTCCCGCCGCGAAGCCTGCGGCCGCGAGTACGAGCGCAGCGGCCCACGGGAGCCAAGCGCGGTGCCGACCGGGCGCCACCGCCGGTGCGGCGACTCCAGACTGCGAACCGCCCGCAGCGATCCACTTCAGCTCGTTGCGGAGGTCGCTCGCGCTCTGCCAGCGATCTTCGGGATCCTTCGCCAGGCACGTCCTGACGACACGGTCGAGCGCCGGCGGCGTCATCGGCTGGACCGCCGAGATCGGCGCCGGCTCCTCCTTCATGATCGCGGAGATCAGCGATGCCTGTGAGGCACCGGAGAAGGCCTTCTTCCCGGTCGCCATCTCGTAGAGCACGCAACCGAACGCGAAGACGTCCGTGCGCGCGTCGGCTTCCCGACCCTCGAGCTGTTCGGGCGCCATGTACTGGAAGGTTCCGAGGATCGTGCCTTCCTGTGTCAGATTGCCGCCCGAGCCCATAACCGTCGGCAGCGACGTCGCTTCCGAGGTCTGCACCGGCGCCGCCATCGCCTTCGCGAGACCGAAGTCCAGCAGCTTCACTCCCGACTTCGTGAGCATCACGTTGCCGGGCTTCAGGTCCCGGTGCACGATGCCCTGGCGGTGCGCCTTGTCGAGCGCGTCCGCGATCTCGACGCCAAACTTCAGAGTCTGCTCGAGCGGAAGCGCTCCCCTCCCGAGCCGGTCCGAGAGCGTGTCGCCTTCGAGGTACTCCATGACGAGGTACTCGGTTTCGCCTTCTCTCCCCACGTCGTAAAGCGCGCAGATGTGCGGATGCGAGAGCTGCGAAACCGTCTTCGCCTCGCGCTCGAAACGCTGGCGCACCTCGGGAGAGCTTGAAAGGTGCTTCGGAAGGACCTTGACCGCGACCGTTCGCTCGAGGCGCGTGTCGCGCGCCTTGTACACCTCTCCCATGCCGCCGGCGCCGATCTGCGCGACGACCTCGTAGGGCCCGAGCTTCGTTCCTGCGGACAGGGACAATGTGGCGAAAGACTACAACAGTACGGCCGCGGCCCCGTTCACCGGCCTTTGAGCATTTCGGCCCAGTTCTGCACGACGACGAGAGCCATGGGAGTCTCCTCGCTCTCGCGCAGCAGTGCGAGGAATTGGCCGTCGGGGGCGACGTCGTAACGCGTGATGACATCGAAACCGGGATCGATCGTCATGAAGAGCGGAAGTCGAAAAAGCGGCCGGCTTTCCCCGAACGTGATCTCCTCGCCCTTGACGGTGACGGCCGCGGTCAGGAGCTGGCCCGACCTCACGTAAAAGAGTTCCTTGAGGTCGGGGCTCCATCGGGGCTGCGAGCCGCCTTCCGCGGAAACGCGAACCTTCCGCGCGGGATCCGGAAAAGAGGCCACGTAGACCTCCGGACGACCCGACTCGTCCGATGCGTAGGCGACCCAGCGGCCGTCGGGAGAAAAGGTGGCGTTGGTCTCATCGTCGGCCGTTGCGATGAAGGTGTGCGGCTGGCGATCGCCCGTCAGGGAGACGTACTTCAGGTCGCCGCGCGTACTCGCGTTGAGCTCTCGGAAGATGAGGTATCGGCCGTCGGGCGACACGTCGTTGGGCGTCTTGGCGAGCGGCGAAGCCATGAAGATCTTCTGCTCCCGCGTGCCGGACACGGGCATTTCCCAGAGATCCCAGGGACCGCTGTGATACGACGTATAGAAAACGCGCTGGCCGTCGGCCGAAAAAACCGGAGCGACCTGGGCGAAGCTGTCCCGAGTCAGCCGCACGCCGCGGCCGACGGCCGTGTCGTAGAACCAAAGGTCGGGAGGTAAAGGCTCCTCGATTTGTGCCGTCACGACCGCTCGCCCATCCCGCGACATCGCGAACTGGACGATTCGGCCGGGCGGGCCCACCGCGGACACTTCTTTGCCGGTACGGTCGAGCCAGACCATCTTCGAGAGGGTTGCCGCGACCCGAGGGCAATACACCAGCATTTTTTCCGAGGCGCTATAGACGGAGGTGCCCGTGGCGATGAAGCCCTGGACGTCCTGAGTCAAAGGGACCGGGTCTCCCTTCAGGGCGAGCGTGTCGGGATCGACCCGGACGGCCATGAGGCTCGAGCCGCGGCGGTAGATCAGGTATCCGGGCGGCGCATATGTCGCGCTCGTCGCTTCGTAGACCTTGGAAAGGATCTCCCGCGAATCCCCGGAATCCACCGATCCCACGTGGACCGTCTGCGCCACTTCCAGGGGCGAATTCGGATCGGACTTGCGTTCCAGATAGAGGAATCGCCGGCCGCCCGGAAGGAAGAACGGCCAGCGGTGGGCCTCACCGGCCGACTTCCCGATCTTCGTGACGGGAGTTGGAGCGCCTCCGTTCGCCGAAACGCGTAAGAGAGGACCGAAGTTCTGGTACGCGTAGACGATGTTTCCTCCCTCGCCCCAGCTTCCGCCGCGCGCCTCGACGATGTCGGCGAGATCGCGAGGGGGAGACGGCGAGGGCGCGGCCTCGACGACTTTCAGTTTTCCCTTGGCGAAGAAGCCGAGCCAGCGTCCGTCCGGCGACCAGAACGGATAGAGAGCGCCTTCCGTTCCGGGGATGCGAAACGGCTTGAGAGAATCGAAGTCCCGCACCCAGATGGAAGGCAGTTCGTCGGGTTCGCGCGCCCCGAACGCCAGACGGCGTCCGTCGCGCGAGAGTGTGACGCCGCCGATGTTGGCGCCGACGACGTGGTAGTTCGTCTTCGGCGGCGGCGGGAGAAACGTCTGAACGACCGGCAGCGGCGCGGGGCTTCGTCTCGCGGAGATCCAGGCGTAAGCGGCGACTGCGAGGGCCACCGTGGCGACGATCCAGGGAAGGATCGAGATACCCGGGCGGCGCACGGGAACCGCCGCGGTGTGTGGGGACGTTCGGTCGTTTCGAATCGCTTCCAGCTGGATCGCGACATCGCGCGCGGTCTGCCATCGGTCCTCGGGATCCTTCGCCAGGCACGTCTTCACGACGGTGTCGAGCGCCGGCGGACTCATCGGCGCGCGTGCCGAGATCGGCGCCGGGTCTTCCTTCATGATCGAAGAGATGAGCGATGCCTGCGTGGAGCCGGTGAACGCCTTCTGGCCCGTGCACATCTCGTAGAGCAGGCATCCGAGGGCGAAGATGTCGGTCCGCGCGTCGGTCGTCTTCCCTTCGAGCTGCTCGGGCGCCATGTACTGGACGGTGCCGAGGATGGCGCCCTCCTGCGTGAGGTTCGGCGCCGCGGTCGGCAGTGCTGTGAACGTCGGCGCCGACGCCGGAGTCGCTGAGAACGCCTTGGCCAGTCCAAAGTCGAGAAGCTTCACCCCCGACTTCGTCACCATGACGTTGCCGGGCTTCAGGTCCCGGTGCACGATCCCCTGCCGGTGCGCCTTGTCGAGTGCATCCGCAATATCGGTCCCGTAGCGCAGCGCCTGCTCGAGCGGCAGGGCTCCTCGCGCCAGGCGCTCCGCCAGTGTCTCTCCTTCGAGAAGCTCCATCACCAGGTACTCGGTGTCGCCCTCGCGTCCCACGTCGTGGAGCGCGCAGATGTGCGGGTGCTGGAGCTGCGAGATCGTCTTCGCTTCGCGCTCGAAGCGCTGCCGGGCCTCGGGCGTCAGCGAGGAGCGCTCG
>JBKOVK010000150.1:0-5082 GCA_046724475.1 Acidobacteriota bacterium
CACGAGGTTGCGACCGCGGTCGACGGCCAGGAGGCGCTCGAGCTCTTCGGCGAGCGCGCCTTTGACCTCGTCGTGACCGATCTCGCGATGCCGCGCCTGGACGGCCTCGAGCTGGTTCGAGAGCTGCGGAAGAGCTCACCCGCGCCCGTGCTCGTCCTGACCGTTCGCGGCGAGGAGCGCGAAAAGATTCGCCTCCTGGATGCCGGAGCGGATGACTACGTGACGAAGCCCTTCGGAGTCGGCGAGCTGGTCGCCAGGACCCGCGCGCTGCTGCGGCGCTCCGAGTCCCCGCGCTCACCCGACGTGACCCGCTGGGGCGACATCGAGGTCGATCTCGAGGCGCGGGAGGTGCGCAAGGCGGGACGTCTCGTCCACCTGACGCCGATCGAATTCGCGCTTCTGTCCACACTTCTTCGCAAACCGGGCGCGGTCTGGACGCACCGCCAGCTCATGACCGCCGTCTGGGGCACGTCCTCCGGCGTCACCAACGACACGCTTCGCGTCCACATGGGAAGCCTGCGGCGCAAGCTCGAAGACGACCCGAATCGACCTCGCTGGTTCCGCACGGAACCCTGGGTCGGCTACCGCTTCTCGCCCGAGCCGTAGCCAGGCCGCCTTTCGAGTTTCTTTCGGCGTCCCTCCGGACTTCTTCCGGAGCCGGGAGGGATTCTTCCCGTGTGAACGACCGACGCCGCGCCTACCATTGCGCGCTCCTGGCGATCGGCGCCCTGCTTGGTCTGGGCGCGGTCGCCGCGCGATTCCCCGTGGAAAGGACGCCGCTGGCTCTCGCCGCGTTTGGCATCTTCATCGGCTGCGGAGCTCGGGCCGCCTCGCTCTGGCATTGCGACGAGAGGCTCTTCGAACGGCGCAAGCGGCACCGGCCGACCCCGAAGCTTCTGGCGATCGCCATCCTGGCGTCGCTTCTGGCGGCACGCGCGCGGGCGCAGCAGACGATCTTCAACGTTCCTTCGGCGGACGTGCTGGATCCGGGCAAGGTCTATCTCGAAACCGACGAGCTCTTCCGCCCGACAGAGCCAGAGTTCTCCTCGACGACGATCCGCGGAGTCGTGGGCGTGTTTCCGCACGTCGAGGCCGGCGTGAACTTCGGCGGCTTCGTCGCGCCGGGCTCGATCGTTCCGACCGCCACGCTCGCCGTCAAGGCGCAGCCGATCGTCGCGGGCGACTTCTCCCTCACTGCCGGCGGCTACGGGCTCTTCTACCTTCAGGGAAGTCGGGACGGCAACCCGGCCGGCCTCGGCTATGGATTCGCCACATATCGGCTTCCGACGCTCCGCACGCGGATTTCCGTCGGCGGCTGGTACTCCTCGGCCGGCTACGCGAAACCCAACAGCACGGGAGGGGCGCTGGCGACTTTCGAGCAACCGGTTCCCTGGGTGCAGGGATTGACGCTGGCCGCCGACTGGTGGAGCGGAGACAACTCGATCGGCTATCTCTCGCCCGGCTTCTACTGGTCCATCGGGCACTGGACCGTTTACGCCGCCTACACCGCAAAGAACGGCGACTCGAAGGGCAGCGGCGGCTTGATCGAGCTCGGATGCGCCTTCTGAGGGAGACGTCATGTGGGATGTGATCTTTCTCGTCGCGACGGTCGTCCTGTTCTGGATTTCGATCCTCTACACGCGCCGCTGCGACCGGATCTGAGGGTCGACGATGGGATGGGAAGACGTTCTCGGTCTCGCCGTCACGATCGCTCTGCTCTGGTATCTCGTCCTCGCCATGCTGAAAGCCGAGAAGGTATGAGGCGATGACCGAGATCAACGCGGTTCGGATCCTGATCTACCTGGCCATCGTCACGGCGGCCACGCCACTGCTGGGCGGCTACATGAAGCGCGTGTTCTCGGGGGATCGCACGCTTCTCGACGGCCTGCTGCGGCCCATCGAGCGG
This sequence comes from Acidobacteriota bacterium, assembly GCA_046724475.1. Lineage (GTDB taxonomy): Bacteria > Acidobacteriota > Thermoanaerobaculia > UBA5066 > Gp7-AA6 > DAHUXD01. The sequence continues at coordinate 1,907 of JBKOVK010000150.1, forward strand.
ATGGTCTATCGCCTCTGCGGCGTGGACGCGGCGAAGGACCAGACCTGGGTCGAGTGGACGATCGCGATGCTGATCGTCAACGCGGCATCGTTGATGATCCTTTACGGAATGCAGCGGCTGCAGAAGTGGCTGCCGTTCAACCCCAACAGCTTCGGCCCCGTCTCGCCGGACTCCTCCTGGAATACGGCCGTGTCGTTCACGACCAACACGAACTGGCAGGGCTACTCCGGCGAGTCCACGATGTCGCACTTCACGCAGATGGCGGGGCTCGCCCTGCATAACTTTCTGTCGGCTGCGACCGGAATCGCGATCGCGATCGCGGTGATCCGAGGCGTCGCCCGCGAGAAAGCGAAAGGCATCGGCAATTTCTGGTTCGACTGCACGAGGGCGATCCTCTGGGTCCTGCTGCCGTTGTCCTTCGTCGCGGCGCTCTTCCTCGTCTCGCGAGGCGTCGTCCAGAACTTCCGCGCCGACGTCTCCGTGACGACGGTCGAAGGCGCGACCCAGAAAATCGCGCAGGGGCCGGTGGCGTCCCAGGAGGCGATCAAGGAGCTCGGCACCAACGGAGGCGGCTTCTTCAACGCCAACTCGGCGCACCCTTACGAAAACCCCACACCCGGCACGAACTTTTTCGAGATCCTCCTGATCTTCGCGATCGGCGCGGGGCTGACGAACACGCTCGGGCGCATGACCGGCTCGGTGCGGCACGGCTGGGCGGTCTTCGCAGCGATGGCGATCCTCTTTCTGGGCGGCGCAGCCGTCGCGACGATCGCGGAACAGAAAGGAAACCCGATTCATCAGGCCGCGGGGGTCGCGGCCGACCCGACGGCCGGAGGAACCGGCGGCAACATGGAGGGCAAGGAAGTCCGCTTCGGGATCGGCGACTCCGCCCTCTTCGCCACCATCACGACCGACGCCTCCTGCGGAGCCATCAACTCCTGGCACGACTCCTTCACGCCGATCGGCGGCCTGGTCCCCCTCGCCAACATCGCAACGGGTGAGGTCATCGTCGGCGGCGTCGGCGCCGGCCTCTACGGCATGTTCGTGTTCATCGTCCTGACGGTCTTCATCGCCGGGCTGATGGTCGGCCGCACGCCCGAATACCTCGGAAAGAAGATCGAGTCGCACGAGGTCAAGCTCGCGATGCTGTCGGTCCTGATTCTGACCATGTGCATCCTGGGCTTTACGGCCGCCGCGTCGGTCCTGCCGGCGGGCCTCTCATCGCTCAACAACAAGGGCCCGCACGGATTCTCCGAGATCCTGTACGCCTTCGAGTCCGGCGCCGGCAACAACGGTTCGGCCTTTGCGGGACTGAACGCGAACACGCTCTTCTACCACACGATGCTGGCCGTCGACATGTTCTTCGGCCGCTTCTTCATGCTGATTCCGATCCTGGGGATCGCGGGCTCGCTCGCCGGCAAGAAGAAGATTCCGGCGTCGGTCGGAACGTTTCCGGTCACCGGCGCGATCTTCACTTTCCTGCTGATCGGCGTCGTCGTGATCGTGGGCGCACTGACTTTCTTCCCGGCCTTCTCGCTCGGACCCATCGTTGAGCAACTAATGATGAAGGCCGGGACGCTCTTCTGAGGAGGATGACCGTGGCGAAGTCTGCACGCCGAAAGCTTTTTGATCGGGCCATCGTCGGGCCCGCCATCGGCGACTCGTTCCGCAAGCTCGATCCGCGGCTCCAGGCCCAGAACCCGGTGATGTTCGTCGTTCTCGTCGGGTCAGTGCTCGTGACGGTCCTGCTCGTGCGCGACGTCGCGCGCGGCAAAGACCTGCTCTTCAATCTCCAGATCGCCCTGTGGCTCTGGTTCACTCTCCTTTTCGCCAATTTCGCCGAAGCGATGGCCGAGGGGCGCGGCAAGGCCCAGGCCGCCGCCCTCCGCCGCGGGCGGCAAGAAACGATGGCCCGGCGTCTGACTAAGAAGGGCGAGGAACAGGTCCCGGCGACGAGCCTGCGCAAGGGCGACCGCGTGGTCGTCGAGGCCGGCCAGGTCATCCCCGGCGACGGGACCGTGGTCGAAGGCATCGCCTCCGTGGACGAGTCGGCGATCACCGGCGAGTCAGCGCCCGTCATCCGGGAATCGGGAGGAGACCGGTCCGCCGTCACCGGCGGGACGCGCGTCCTCTCGGACCGGATCGTCGTCGAGATCACGTCCAACCCGGGCGAGACGTTCCTCGACCGCATGATCGCTCTGGTCGAGGGCGCGACCCGGCAGAAGACGCCCAACGAGATCGCGCTCTCGATCCTGCTTTCCGGGCTGACGATCGTGTTCCTGATCGCCACCGTGACATTGCGTCCTTTCGCGCTCTACGCAGGAGGCGAGGCCACGACGCCCGTCCTGATCGCGCTCCTGGTCTGCCTGATTCCGACGACCATCGGCGGTCTCCTCTCGGCAATCGGGATCGCCGGAATGGATCGCGTCCTCCAGCACAACGTCCTGGCCATGTCCGGACGCGCCGTCGAAGCCGCCGGAGACGTCAACGTGCTGCTCCTGGACAAGACCGGGACGATCACGCTGGGCAACCGCCAGGCGACCGACTTCTTCCCGGCCCCGGGGGTGATGCCCGCGTCGTACCTGGCCGAGACCGCGCAGCTTTCCTCGCTGGCCGACGAGACTCCTGAAGGCCGTTCGATCGTGGTGCTCGCGAAAGAGAAATTCGGCCTGCGGGGACGGCACGTCGAGGGCATGCATTTCATCCCCTTCTCCGCGACGACTCGGATGTCCGGCGTGGACTTGAACGGCCGCCGCATTCGCAAGGGCGCGGGCGACGCGATCATCGAATGGGTCCGGTCCCAGGGAGGCCGCATCGACCCGGCCGTCAACGATCTCGTCAACCGGATCGCCGGAGAGGGCGCGACGCCCCTGCTGGTCTCCGACGACGCGAAGATCCTGGGCGTCGTCGCCCTGCGTGACGTGGTCAAGGCCGGCATGCGCGACCGCTTCGACCGGCTCCGCGCGATGGGCATCCGGACGATCATGATCACGGGCGACAACCCGCTCACGGCGGCCGCGATCGCCCGTGAGGCGGGCGTGGACGACTTCCTGGCGCAGGCCACGCCCGAGCAGAAGCTCGCCCTGATCCGCAAGGAGCAGGAAGGCGGCAACCTCGTGGCCATGACTGGCGACGGAACCAACGACGCCCCGGCCCTCGCCCAGGCGGACGTGGGC
>JBKOVK010000220.1:0-3457 GCA_046724475.1 Acidobacteriota bacterium
TACGGCGTCCGCGACGGAATGACTGACTTCGAGAATCGGCGGGGTCGCGACCCCAGGGGCTAGCACCTCCCCAAACAGGGCTAATTCCGGCTGGCGGGCCGCGGATCGCCATGTATGTTCCGGAATAGTCACCGGCGTCACCGTCGTCGGCGTCCGGGGCCATCTCGTCGCCGTCGAGGTGCACGTCGGCCGAGGGCCTCCCGTCGATCACCCTGACCGGGCTTGCCCGGCGCGTGCGTGCAGGACGCCGCGATCCCGCGTGCCTGTCCATATACATTGACGAACACTGGCCCATGCGGGCGAGGTTGTCGCTTGAGCACCGCCTTCGACTAGCAGGAGGTGGACAGTGGATCGAGTTTTTCTGGTAATCGCGTCCGTTCTCGGGTTTCTCGGCGTGGCGTTCGGCGCGTTCGGGTCCCACGCGCTCCAGACACGCTTGTCGCCCGACCGACTGTCGCAGTTTGAAACCGGCGTCCGCTACCAGTTGTGGCACTCGCTGGCGCTGTTCGCGGTGATCTTCGTCTGGTCGCTCCGGCCGTTCGGATGGACCTCGTACTCGCCGCTTCTCGTCTCCCGACCGTATCAACTGTGGCCAGTGCTGGCCGGATGGTTCTTCATCGCCGGAGTAATCCTGTTCTCGGGCAGCCTCTACGCGCTTGCGTTGACGGGCAATCGCCGATGGGCCGCCGCCACGCCGTTCGGCGGCCTGGCGTTCCTGCTTGGTTGGCTGGCACTGCTCATCGCCATCCTGACAGTCTGAGCGTTCCCAGCTCGAGGTACATTCACGAACACTGGCGCACAACGGCGTCCTGTTCCTAGACGGCTGGCTCGCCGTGCGGCGCGGGCTCCCGGTGCGCGGCGGGATGGACTGCTCGCGCTCACCCCTTGAACACGGGCGGCCACGAGGTCAAAGGCGAGCGGCTCCGGACCGCCGACGCCGATGGGCTGGATGTGGAGCGCCGCCAGTCGGAGGAGACCGTGACGCCCCTCGATTCAGAGGAGTAACCGTCTGGGCTTGTCTGCCAAGCGATCATCCAACTCGCTGCCCTCGGGGCCTGACCCGGATTACCGTGGCGAGAACCCCGAGGAAGCGGGTCGCGCGTGGAACTACCTGTGACTGAGACCGATCCTGTGAACGAGCGGCCTCCGGTACAAGAAGACAGCCAGTCCAAGGAATGCGATGCCAACCACGATCCCGAGCACGGTTGCGTGCGCGAAGATCAGGATTGCGACACCGATCAACGCTGCGACTATCCAGAGCGCTCTCATGGAGCCTTCTCTCATCGGCTAACGCCGTTGACGACGAGTCTACTTCTTCTGGGTTGGTCCACGACCGCCGGTAGACGGTATCAACATGCGCCGCGTTGGTCCGAAGGCTGGTCGATCATCAGAAGTGAGAGAATCAAGGAGAAGCACCCGTTCATTGGGACCGTTTGCGAAGAGGCCGTGGGCAGCCCCTCGAAGCGAGGAGGCACGATGACCACCCTCATTGATACGGTCCGAATCGAACCTCCGAAGAGATCGCCGGTCAAGCCAGCGGCCCCGTTGGATCCCCGAGAGGACGCTGCAACCGAGTTCCGATTCCCTGAGCACTCTTTCGAGGTTTAGTCCCCGCGGCGGATAGAGATGAGCACATTCACATACAGGTCGCTACAAACAGGGAAACGGATCGCAGTGCATCCAGAGAAGCGATCATGCTTGGCGCAGGGATGCACGACGAGGCTTTCGATCTACAATGCGTCGCAGTTCTGTTGGCTCCACGAACCGGTCGCTCCGAAGCGTTTCCTCTCGCCCAAGCGGTCGTAGGGCAGATCGCCGACTGGGCGAACTCGGTCTCGTCCCGGCCTCGACGATCTGAATCCGAGGGTCCGTCGCTCGATGGAATGCGGTCACGGACCATGGGGAGCTACTCCCAAACATGATCCACTTCCCTTGCTAACGCACGGACAGTCGTGGGCCGGGTCGCCTGCTTCGGAACGGCGCGATCAGGCGGGCGAAGAAGTCAGACTGACCCGCTGCGATTAGCAAATGCGTTAGCAGGCGGGGCATTGTCCCTGGTCATCCGCGTGGATAGCGGGAAGAGCATCTTGTCGATACGTGCGACCGTCGGTCTTCGTCCAGGTCTGTCTAGGCCTCTACCCGAGACGGTCAATCTTCTTCTGTAGCTCGCCCTCGTACAGGTGTCCGTACCGCTGCTCGATCATCCCGACCGTAGTGTGCCCGACCATCTTGGAGACCTCGAACGGGGAGAGCCCGCGCATCAGCCAGAGGCTGATTGCAGTGTGCCGAAGGTCGTAGGTGGTGAACCCCTCGATCCCGACCCTCTCCGCAGCTGGGACCAGCACGCGGTTCCGTAGGTTCGACTGACTCACTTGGGTCCCACCTTCGGAGGTGAATACGTAAGACTCAGGGGCGAACCTGTTCGTATAGCCCGCGTCGTAGTGCCCGCGCAGGGCAGCCCGCAGCCGGGGGGAAATAGGAACGTTGCGAATGCTTCCCTTGGTCTTCGGGGTGCCCGTAATCTTCTTGCCCTTCACCTCAACGGTTGCCTCAGCGATGCGAACCGAGCCGTTTAGGTTCTTCACCTTGAGGGCAATGACCTCGCCCGGCCGTGCTCCCGTATCGGCCAGCATGTAGACCATGGCACGGTAGCGGGGTGGCACTTCGGCAGCCAGTTTCTCGAGCTCGTCGTCGGTTAGAACTCGGACCTCTCGCTGTACCTCGGCCTGGGGCATCTCGATACCGTCAGCCGGATTCCTCACGATCCATTCCGACCGCACCGCCACGGCCAGCATCTTGTGCACAACCTGTTGCACCTTGCGGCGAGTGTCCAACGAAGTACGGGCTTCTACGTCGGCGTAGAGCGCTTCGATGTCGGATCGGCGCAGGGAGTCCAAGCGACGACGACCGAGGGCGGGCTGTACGTGATTTCGCCACCGATGCTCGTAGGAGGCGAACGTAGAGGGCTTGCCCCGGTAGGTCTTGGCGACGTGCTCCCATAGGTCGGACATCGTTCGGGCACCCTTGGAGACATCGGGGAGGGTGTTGGTCCGTCGCTGCTGCCTCTTCTCTGCGAGGAAGTCCTGGGCCTGCCCGATCCGGGGGAACGTCTTCGAAGTCACCACACCCCGAGCATCCCGGAAGGCTGCCTTGTACCTGGGCTTCCCGTTCCTGCCCTCTTGAACGTAGATGCCCGCAGTCTTCGTCTGCTCCCACTTCCCGGCCATGATGCCCCTTCCGTTGGTCCGGTGTTTGTCCACCCGGAGTTTGGCATGGGGCATCGGCGAGCGCAATATCCACTGACCTGCGACTTTAAGGTGGGGCGGGCAGGATTCGAACCCGCGACACGAGGGTTAAAAGCCCCCTGCTCTGACCAGGCTGAGCTACCGCCCCCCTACGCGCCGAAGTCTACGGGCTGCGGAAACGCCGGTAGAGGTTCGTGATCGGCAGGCGCCGG
>JBKOVK010000050.1:0-2372 GCA_046724475.1 Acidobacteriota bacterium
GCTCGAAGGTACCGTCGATACTCCCGGATACGGAGACGCCGACGGGCGCCCGTCCGATCCGCACCTCGCCGGTCTCGATGCCGACTCGAGCCGGGCCGATCCGGACCATGAGGCCCGGCCGCAGGAAGAATGCCCCGTCGAGGCGCGCCGCGCCCCGGTAGTGGCAGGCGTCGAACCAAACGTCGTCGAAGTGTTCGATGCGAATGTTTCGGACCTCGATGCGCCACGGATTGCCGGCAGCCTCCGCCCCCTGCGCCTCAGGCGAGCGCAACGGCGGATCGGCGAAGCCCGGAATCGGCGGTAGCACGGACAGGTCCGCGTTCTTCGCCTCCCCGACTTCGAGCTTGTTGCGGATGGAGAAGGACAGACCCGTTCCGCGCACGCGCTCGGCCCGAAATGTTCTCTGCACGAGCGCCAGCACCGAGCAGTCGACGCGCGCAAGGTCCAGTCGGATGATCCACTGGACGTTGTGGTCGCTGCCTCGGATCCGGAGATTCCGGATCGTGACGTGGCCGGGCCAGACCGATGTGGCCTCGTCGTAGTCGAGAGTCAATGAGTCGGGGTCCGTGTTGATCAGGGCCCGAAGCGTCGGGCCGGAGAGAAGCCAGCGAGCTGCCCCGACGTAAATGAGGAGGGACAGGAGCGGGGAGAGGGCCAGCAAGAAGAGCAGTCGTCGCGGACGTCGAGTCCGCTGCGACAGCTTTTTCCGAAGACGGCCCTCCAGGCGCGTCCATGAAGACAGCAAGTCGAAGGGCATCCGTGACTACGGCGGGGGGCCCGCGCTAGTCGACCCCGATCCCCGCGCCGACGAGTTCTATGTTGACCCGGCATGCCGCCTGAAAGCGCTCGGCCACGTCGGCCCAGTTCCAAACGTTCCACACCGCGTCGAAGAACTCGGTCTTGCGGTTCTGATACTGGAGATAGAAGGCGTGCTCCCACGCGTCGAGCACGAGCAAGGGAGTGCCCGCCTGGGCGAGGTTCGACTGGTGATCGTAGATCTGCGTGACGAGCAGCTTCTTTCCGAGCGGCTCCCACACGAGCGCCGCCCAGCCGGAACCCATGATGCTTCCAGCGACGGCGTTCATCTGCTTCTGGAGCTTCTCGAAGCTGCCGAATTCCTGTTGGACCACGGTCGCCAGCTCGCCCTGCGGCCGTCCGCCCGCCTTCGGGGCCAGGTTGTTCCAGAACAACGAGTGCAGCACGTGACCCGACAGATTGAACGCGAGGGCTCTCTCGAGAGCGCCGATGTTGTCGTATTGGTCCTTGTCGCGCGCCTCGGCGAGGCGTTCGAGAGCGGCGTTCGCCCCCTTCACGTAGCCGGCGTGGTGCTTGTCGTGGTGAAGCTCCATAATCTTGCCCGATATGTGGGGCTCGAGAGCGCTGTAGTCGTATCGAAGCTCGGGAAGCGTGTATGTCGCCATTACGGGATCTCCCACTCAAAGCCAAACGACGCCGACCGTCATGATCGCCTTTTCGGACCCTTGCCGGCGGAAGAACACGGACGCCTCGTGTTGTGCCCCGCAGGCCCGGCAGTTGACCTCGACGATCTTTCCGGCCTCGGCATCAGGATCGATGATCGTCTCGTGCCTCAAGCGGCAGTCGGGACAGGTCCACCTCATGTCCTGTCTCTGCGGCACTGCTTCGACCTTCGCCGGCGGGCGAGACCAGCCGGCGAAGAGCTCCTTACAGCGCACTCGCAGGCGGCGCGTCAATCTCAATTCACCCCCGGATCGGCTCCGCGCAGAGCCCGAGGGCTCATCCACCACATCTACCGTCACGACCTCACCTCCGGCCTCACTCTGTGCGGCTCGGAGCATGTCCAACCGCAGCCGGCGCGTCCAATCGTTGTTTACGCTCAGTTCGTGACGCCAAATCGATCGACTCGGATCGCGCAACCGTGCTCTGCCGCCAACCAGAGCCGGCGGCGTCCGGTACGAAGGTCCGGGCTTAGACGACGCGCCGGGTTGGCGCGGTGTTCCCCACCGCGCCCCCCGGGAGGCCGCCTAGACCGCCGTCCCGAATAGCGCCCCGACTCCCGCGGTCAAAGCCATGGCCAGCGCGCCCCAGAACGTAACGCGCAGAGCGCCTCTGAGCACGCCAGCACCGCCCACACGCGCCGCCACGCCGCCGAGAAGCGCGAGGAAGAGAAGAGATGTTCCCGAGACCAGAGCGATCAACCCGGCGGGGGGCGCCATCACGGTGATCAGCAACGGCAGGGCGGCTCCCACCGCAAAGCTCGCCGCCGACGCCAGCGCCGCCTGAATCGGGCGGGCGCGGAAGGTGTCGGAGATGCCGAGCTCATCGCGAGCATGCGCGCCGAGCGCGTCGCGGGCCATCAGCTGATCGGCGACCTGCCTGGCGAGCGACCGGTC
>JBKOVK010000345.1:0-21989 GCA_046724475.1 Acidobacteriota bacterium
CGCCACGTCCCTGACTGGAACGGGTGCCGGGTGACGCGCCGGGTCCGGCTGAGCGTGTCATCCCGAGCGCAGCGAGGGATCCCGAGCTGATCGAGCCCGGAATCCCTCGTGGCTCCGAGAATAACTACCTCTGAGGCGCGCCGGTTACGCTAGGGCCCCGAGCAGCCCGGCAGTTTGAAACTTCCGATTCGAGTCTGCCAGGGCGCCGTCGTCCCCGGCGGAGGCAATGGCGGAGGCGGAAGAGGAAGGGGCAGGCCGCTCACCTGGTAGTACTCGTTGACGTACCAGAACGTGCAGTCGTCCACCGGATCGACGTTCATCGACGTGTAGTCGCCCCACCGCGAGTTCGTCGTCGTCTGGACGCCGCTGCCGTTGATGATGGTGCCCTCGCCGAGGGTCATCTGCCCCAGCGGATCTCCGGCGAGGCGGCCCGTGTAGCGGATCCCGGGAAAGACGTCGACGCCGTTGACCACGCTGTATCCCAGGGCGGCGTTGCCGTTGTGATCCTGCGCGATCGAGCCCATCCAGCGATGGACGCCGTCGCCGGGCGCATATGTGCCCTGCTGGAAGATGGAGTATTGCCCGGCGGGGTTTCTCCGGATCTCGTACCAGCGCACGCCGGCGACTCCAGGGGCCGCTTCGACCGACTGGTTCGTCACCATCGCCTCGTACGTACCGCGGTTGCGATACGCGAGGCGCCATGTCGGCCGCTGCCGATAAGAGAGGATGTCCAGGAACTGAGCCGGATTCACGATCCCCGGCTCCGGAAGGCAGTCGCGGGATGTCGGCGCACACGGAAAGATCGAGTCGAAGCTCGCGACCGGAAGCTGTGTCGCCAGTGTCAGCGACGCGGTGGTAGGGACTTGCCAATGAATCCGCAGCTCCCAGATGTTCAGAGCGTCGAACGTCGCGCCGTAAGGAGCGCCGTCATCCTGCGTTCCGACGACAGGAATCGCCGCGTCCTCCGCGGGCTGAGTCGAGGTCGGACCATCGAAGTCCGCGGGGAGCAAGCCGTCGCCGATCAGATTGAGCGGCACCACATCCGAGTCGATGAAGAAGTGGGCCATGCGCGCGTTCGGGTTGCCGGCGATCATCTTGTTCTTCTCGAGCGCGTAGACGCTGATGCCGTATTCGACGGTCGGCCCGAAGTCGCGCGACGTGAGGACGTACGACTTCTTCCAGTTTCCGTACTTGGGGTAGTCCGGAAAGTAGAAGACGCCGTTGTACGTCGTCTCGAAGGCGTAGCGGTAGTAGGCGCCGGTCGGATCTCCGGTGACCGAGACCGCGACGCAGTTGTAGAAGGGAAGCGTCAGATCACTCAGGCCTCGCGTCGTGAACTGGGACAGGACCCAGCGATCCTGGAGCTTGTCGTACAGAACGATCGGATCGCCCGAGGGGTCCGTGCAGTCGGGCACCGCGAACCCGGCCCAGAGCGAACCCGTGTCGGTCGGCCCGGCCAGCAAAGCTCCGCTCTTGTCGTAAACGGCGAAGAGCAGGTTGATCATCTCGACGTAGTGGTTCGGGCCGACGGCGCCGACGGGGTCCGGCGGGTTGACCCGGAAGCCAATGATGTTGAAGTTGTCGGTGTTGTTGAGTCCTTCGAAGTTCGTCAGAGGCGACGGAATGGCCGCGGCGGGGCTCAGCAGTGACGGTCCCTGAACGGCTCCGTCTCCGGAGAAGCCGCGGTCCTGGACCGGCGTCACGGGCTCCGGACGGATTTCGCGTTCTTCCTCGGTCAGGACTCGCAGCCCCTTTCGCTTTACGGCGAGGACCCACAAGGGATCGGACACGTCGAAAGCGGTCGGCTCGGTGAACTTCGGTGTCAACCGCGGGACACGCTGGGCCCCGAAAGCCGGCGCGGCGATCGCCATGCCCACGATCGCGGCGAGCAGTGAGAGAGCGGCCACTCTTGGCCAGGAAGGAGTCCCTCGCATTTGTGGAAATGCGCGAATCATGGATACCTCCGTTTCGGAAATAAGAAAAGAAACTTGATCGAATCACTGCTGGGTCAGAGCGCTCGCGGCGGGTCGCGCGCGCGGGATGAGCAGGCCGGTTTGGCCGGCGGGAGCACAGCCGTCACGGACGCGGCAGAGAACACCGTCGTCCTCCCTATGCACAAATCGCGCCTTTGTTGGCGTCGGGAGACGTCATCCCTGGCGTCACAAGACTCCTTCGTCTAAATAGAATTCGTCGCGGGATGGCCTCGACACTACTCACCGTCAACGGAAAATCGCAGCGCGTCGACACGCCTCCCGACGAGACGCTTCTCTCCGTCCTCCGAAACCGACTCGATCTGACCGGGACGAAGTACGGCTGCGGGGAAGGGCAGTGCGGCGCGTGCATGGTCCTGCTCGACGGGCAGGCGATCCCGTCCTGCCAGACTCCCGTCTCGGAGGCCGCGGGCAAAAAGATCGTCACGATCGAGGGTCTCGCGCAGAACGGCCGCCTGCATCCAGTCCAGACCGCATTCCTCGAGACCGAGGCGTTCCAGTGCGGCTACTGCACGTCCGGGATGATCGTGGCCTCGGTCGCGCTGCTGATGTCGAACCCGAATCCGAGCCCCGAGAACATCACCGAAACGCTCTCGCGCAACGTCTGCCGCTGCGGCACGTACCTGCGCATCCTCGCGGCAGTGCAGTCGGCGGCGAAGAAGGGGGCGGTGAAGTGAGCGCGCGGCGCGACCCCGAAGTCGCCCAGCACACCGTCCCGATCCTTCACTGGTTCTCCCTCGACCGCCGCCACTTCCTGAAGCTCTTCGGCGGCGGCCTCCTCGTCGCCGCCGCTTCTCCGGACACCGCGACGTTCGCCCAGGAGTCCGGCCGCGCGCGCCAGTCCGAGGAGCTCCCGAAAGACCTCGCGGCGTGGCTGCACATCGACAAGGGCGGTAGGGTCACCGTCTTCACCGGCAAGGTCGAGGTGGGCCAGAACATCCGCACCTCACTGGCGCAGCAGGTCGCCGAGGAGCTCCGCGTCGGCGTGGATGCGATCCGCATGGTCATGGGAGACACCGATCTCGTCCCGTGGGACGCCGGCACATTCGGCAGCCGGACGACGCCGACCATGGGACCGCAGCTTCGCGCGGTGGCGGCGACGGCGCGAGAGACGCTCCTCGACCTCGCCGCCGCTCGCTGGAACGTCGCCCGCGACGGACTGACCGCCGCGAACGGCAAGATCACCGAAACTCAGAACTCCCTCTCCCACCAGCGGGGGGAGAGGGCAGGGGTGAGGGGGGAGAAGTCGCGATCGATCTCCTATGGCGAGCTGACCCGCGGCGAAAAGCTCGTCAAGACGCTCCCGAGCGAAGGCACCGCGGCTTCGGTCACGCCGGCGTCCGAATGGAAGATCGCCGGCACGCAGGTTCCCAAGGTCGACGGCCGCGAGTTTGTTACCGGCGCCCACCGCTACGCGTCCGACATGACGCGCCCCGGGATGCTGCACGGCAAGGTTCTGCGAGCTCCCGCCTACGAGACGAAGCTGACCTCGCTCGAGACCGGCAAGGCCCAGGCGATCCCCGGTGTGAAGGTCGTGCGCGACGGCGACTTCGCCGGCGTCGTCGCGCCGGATCCGCACTCAGCCGAGCTCGCCCTCGCAGCCCTCGCGGCGACGTGGACCGAGCCGCCCGCCCAGCCGTCCAACAAGACCATCTTCGAGTACTTCAAGCGAAACGCCGACGTCGGCGAGGATCGCTCGGAGCCGCGCGTCAAGGGCTCCGTCGACGAGGGGCTGAAGTCCGCCGAGGTCACCCTCTCGAAGAACTACACCGTCGAGTACATCGCCCATGCTCCTCTGGAGCCTCGCGCCGCGGTCGCCGAGTGGGCGCCGGCCGGCGACAAGCTCACCGTCTGGACCGGCACGCAGCGTCCCTTCGCGGTCCGCGAAGAGCTCGCCACCGCGTTTCGCATCCCGAGCGACAAAGTCCGCGTCCTCGTTCCCGACACGGGCTCCGCCTACGGGGGCAAGCACACCGGCGACGCCGCAGTCGAAGCCGCGCGCCTATCCAAGGCTGCGGGCAAGCCCGTCAAGGTCGTCTGGACTCGCGAAGAAGAGTTCGAGTGGGCGTATCTGCGTCCCGGCGGACTCATCGAGGTCAAAAGCGGCGCGCGCAAGGACGGCAGCCTCGTCGCGTGGGAGTACCACAACTACAACTCCGGTCCCGCCGGGATCGGCACGCCGTACGACGTCGCCAACCAGAAGATCCAGTTTCACCCGGTCAAGTCGCCTCTGCGCCAGGGCTCCTACCGTGCGCTCGCCGCGACGGCCAACCACTTTGCTCGCGAGAGCCACATGAGCGAGCTCGCGCACGCCGTCGGAATGGATCCCCTGGCGTTCCGCATGAAGAACCTCTCGGAGGCGCGCCTCAAGGCGGTGTTCGAGGCCGCCGCCGAAAAGTTCGGCTGGGCCAGGCGCAAGTCTTCGTCCGGCCGCGGATTCGGCATCGCCGGCGGTGTCGAGAAGGGGGGCTACATCGCCCTCTGTGCGGAGGTCGAGGTCGAGGGCGGCAAGACCGGCGGACGCGTCCGGATCCGCCGAGTCGCCGCCGCCTTCGAATGCGGCGCGATCGTCAACCCCAACGGCCTGCGCAACCAGGTCGAGGGCGCGATCGTCCAGGGAATCGGCGGCGCGCTCTTCGAGGCCATCCGCTTCGAGAACGGCCGCATGCTCAATCCCCACTTCTCCCAGTACCGCCTCCCGCGCTTTCCCGACGTTCCGGCGATCGATCTGGTCCTCCTCGATCGCAAGGACCTTCCTTCGGCCGGAGCAGGTGAGACTCCGATCGTCGGCCTCGCGCCGGCGGTGGCCGCAGGGATCTTCGAGGCGACGGGGGAGCGCCGGCGAGGCCTGCCGCTCGAGGGGCTGGCGACGTAGCTCAGCGGCCGAGCCGGCCGCGCACCCACGCGGCGATCTCGGCGGGCATCCGATCCCGATTGGCGCGGCTGACGCTCCAGAGTGAAACGTCGGGACGCCGCTTCACGGCTTCGATGAAGCCTCCGCCGCGCAGCCCGATCGTCGCGACGAGGACGGCCGGGGAATCGAGGATCGACGTCACGGTCTCGACGAAATTTCGGGAAAAGGTCTCCATCTTCCCGATCTCGTCGATGAAGACGACATCGCCGCCGCCCGGTGATAGTTGATCCTCGGCGAGACGCTCGAGCGCGGTCAGCTCGACGCCGTACTTGCCGACGCGATGCGGCGATCGGATCTCCACGTGCGCGAGAACGGCGCTCGAGCCGTCGAAGGTCTCGATGCGAAATCCGACGCGCTGGCCAGCCTCCCGGATCTCGTCTGTCGTGAACCCCCGGATCGCCACGTCGGAAAGCTCCTCGGCCGCGCGGCGCAAAGCGGTCGTCTTCCCGACGCCGGGCGGTCCGGTCAGGAGAAGCGCATGCGGTTCTCTCTTCACCACGGCCGATACACTCTCACGATGGAGAGGAAGGATCCGGAGAAGCGGCGCGTGCGCGATGCCGTCTGGTCGCGATTCGAAGAGTCGGGCGAGGCTCTCTTTCCCGGCGCGCGCGGCCGGATTCCGAACTTCCGCGGAGCGGCGGCCGCGGCGGACCGGCTTGCGGCGACTCCGGAATGGCGGCGCGCGAGGGTTGTCAAGTCCAATCCCGACTCGCCGCAGCGGCCGGTCCGACTTCGGGCGCTGAGGGAGGGGAAGGTCGTCTACATGGCGGTGCCGCGTCTTGCGGAGGCGAGGTGCTTCTGGAAGCTCGATCCGAGCCGGCTCGACCCGAGTGACTTTCCGGCCGCCGCGACGATCCGCGGCGCATCCCGTTTCGGGCGCCCCGTCCGGCCGCGCGAGCTGCCGCACGTGGACCTGATCGTGGCGGGTTCGGTGGCCGTCAACCGCAAGGGAGTCCGCGTGGGAAAGGGCGGAGGCTATTCGGATCTGGAATACGGGATTGGGCGGCAGGTCGGCGCGATTGACGCCAAGACCGTAGTCGCGACGACCGTTCATCCGCTTCAGATCGTGGCGGACGATCTGCCGTTTACGCCCCACGACTTCTTCCTCGACCTGATCGTGACTCCCGAGGAGACGATCCGTCCGCCCCGGCGCCGGCGCCAGCCGAAGGGGATCCTGCCCGCGCATCTGTCGGAGGAGCAGCGGCGCTCGATCCCAGCGCTTCGGGAGCTCGGCATCAAATGAAATCGCTCGCTCTTCTTCTGGGTATGGTCGCAGGCATGGGCCGGACGCCGCCGCCCGCGAGCAAGCCGACGATCGCCCTCGCCGTCATCGGGGACGCTCCGCGCTCGATCATCGAAGAGCTGACACCGATCCTGCGCGAGACCTTCGGCGCGGAAATCGTCGCCGCGCCGAGCCTGGCGCTTCCCGCCTCGTCCTGGAACGCCTCGCGCCGGCAATACCTCTCGACGAACCTGCTCGACGCGCTGGCTTCAGCGAAGCGTCCCGAGTGGGAGAGGCTGCTGGGAATCGCGGACGTGGATCTCTACGTACCCGACCTGAACTTCGTCTTCGGCGAGGCCGATTCACGACGCGGCGTGGCGGTGTTCTCGCTCGCCCGCCTGCGCGCGGGCGCCGCCGCGCAGCTTTTCTCGCGCCGCGCCGCGACCGAAGCCATCCACGAGCTCGGCCATACCTACGGACTTTCGCACTGCGACAAGCCGACCTGCGTGATGTGGTTCTCCAACACGCTCTCCGAGTCCGATCGCAAGGGCACCCGCTTCTGTCCGGAGCACGCGAAGGAACTGGAGGAGAATCGGGCACACTGAGTAGAGTCGGCGAAGGTGAAGCCGATCCGACCGTATCGCCCGAGATGAAAAAGGGCAGCCCGAGGCCGCCCTTGCTCCTCATCGCATCGCGTTGCGTCAGCTGCGGTTGACCTCGATCGTCTCCTTCTTGCCGCTGTTGGCCACGGCGACGATGATTCCGATTCCGATCGCCGCGAGCAGTCCGACTCCGAGCCAGAACGGCGGGATCGTGGCCAGGACGCCGGTCTTCCAGAGGGCGAGGAGCGCGGCGGCGAGGAGCAGGACGTAACCCAGCAGGTAAATCCCCATCCACTTCATAGCCCTTTCCTCCACGGGCATGACGCCCGAGAGCAGGAGGAGCAAGGTTCGCGCCAGCCGGAATGACGGCTACGGCTTTCGGGACGGCGGCTTCACGCCGCTCGATATCAGGAACACCCTCCCTGAGTGATTCCCCTTGATCCCGCTCCAGGCCGACGTGATGAGGAGATCGATCGTCCCATCGCCGTCGGTGTCGCCCATGCCGACGGCGTCGAAGCCGAAGGTGTCGCCCGGGATCCGGCAGGTGTAAGTCTTCAGAAGCTTGCCGTGCTTTCCGGAATAGAGGTACGCGCGGCCGCCGGAGACGGCGGCTCCGGCGTATTGCCAGGCGCCGACGATGAGGTCGGAAATGCCGTCGCCATCCACGTCTCCGGCGGTGGCGGGGCCGATGCCGAAGCCTTCACCCTGGGTCTCACCCGTGAAAGTGAAGAGGTTCTTGCCGCTCTGGCCGGAGAAGACGTAGGCGCGGCCGGTCGAAGGACCCTTTGCGGTGTTCGTAAAGTCGGTGGCGTACAGATCGGGAACGCCGTCGCCGTCGAGATCGCCGGGAACCGACATGAACATGTATCCGAACGCGACGCCGGTGGCGTCGGACTCGAGGACGAACCGGGGCTTGAGGGTCAAACCGTCGTAGACGTAGACGCGACCGGTCTTGCGCGGTCCGGCGTTGGGAGCGCCGATCATGAGAAACGTGGTCTTGCCTTTCGTGTAGCCGGCGACGGTCGACCCGAACTGGTCGCCTTCACGCTCGCCGGTCCAGGTCATGAGCTTGCGGCCGTCCTTGCCGGAGTAGAGGTACGCCCGACCCGCGTCTTTGCCGCCCGCGGCGTTGGTGGGTGCGCCGATCAGAACGTCGTCGTACCCGTCGTGGTCGATGTCGCCGGCGAAGGTGACGTGGCGGCCGAAGGTGTCGGGCTTCGCCTCGGCGATCAGGGTCTGGAGGACGTGCCCGTCCTTGCCGGAATAGATGTACGCTCTTCCGCCGCTGGGGGCGCCGGCGACGACGTCGGGCACGCCGTCCTGGTTCGTGTCGCCGGCGAGCTCCACACCGGTGCCGAGCTCGTCGGCGGGAGCGCCGTCGGCCTTCCAGAGAAGCTTGCCGGTCTTGCCGGAGTAGACGTACACGCGCCCCGCGTCCTTGCCGGTGCCGGCCCACGTCGGTGCGGAGGTGACGAAGTCGGCGACGCCGTCGCCGTCGACGTCGCCGAGGCTCCTCGCAATCCAGCCGAACTGGTCGCCCTGGTTTTCGCCGTCCAATTCATGGATGACCTTGACCGGCTCGACGAAGGGATGCGCGAAGTCGGCGGGTTGGGGAAGAAGTGCTGCGAAACGCGGGTCGGACTTCAGGCTCGCGAGGTCCTCGTCAACCTGGATCTGCGTCATGTCGAGCTTATTCGTGGCCTTCGCCCTCCCGAGCCATTCGAAGGCGCCGTCCTTGTTGCCTTCGAGGGCGTAGGAGACGCCGGTGTTGTAGAGGGCCTGGGGGGCGTCGGGAACGAGCGCGAGCAGCTTCGCGTAGGCGGCGCGCGACTCCGTGTAGTTCTTCTGTTTGAGGTACGCGAAACCGAGGTAGCGCCATGCGACTTTGTTGTCGGGCTCCCGCGCGACGACTTTTTCGAGAGTGGACGACGCGCCGGCATAGTCGCCCTTGCCGATCTTCGCGGCGGCCGCCGCGATTTCCTGATCGGAGCTCTGAGGATTCGGGGCGGCGGAGAGTCCGGCGAGGAGTACCAGCGTGAAAACGAGAACTATCAGATTCTTGCTCATTTCAGGCCTCCGGAGTCGCACCTCTTACGAAGCGACACGCGCCGGGTTTCGAGAGAGGATGGAGTCGTGGAAGCGCAGACGGCCGGACCGAGCGTCGGCCCCTACGAGCGGCTCTTGTGGAGCAATCCGTCGATATCGCTGGGAAGCTTCGAGGCGGCGCCGCACGACGAGGGCTTCGAGACGGCCGGCGCGATCGGCGATCGTCCGGCGATCGCGTTCTCGCGGTCGTCGGTCGGCATCGCGCAGTCGAAGCGAGAGCCGTTCGTTTCGGACGGAACGGTCGCGGTGCTGCACAACCCCCGCCATCCGTACCGGCGCTTTCGCGTGGATCGGCGGGGCGACCACTGCGAGTGGGTGTCGGTGGAAGCGGAGCTGCTCTTGAGTCTGAACGCCGGACTGGGGCGCGATCCGCGCAGGCCCTTCACCACGCCGCACGTTCCTCTCGATCGCCGTGCCGCGGCGCTGGTGCGCCTGGTTGCGCGGCACGTGCGCGAGTGGTCGCCGGCGGACGAGCTCTGGGTCGAAGAGACGCTCTACGAGATCCTGAGCATGCTCGCGCCCGCCTCGCAACCGCGAAGGACTCGGGCGACAGACCGGCACGACCGTCTCGCGCAGAGCGTGCGGGAGCTCTTGTCGAGCCGGCCCGAACAGCCGTGGACCGTGTCGTCGATCGCGAAGGTCGTCGGCGCGTCGCCGTTCCACGTCTGCCGTGTCTTTCGGCGGCGCACCGGATACACGGTCCACGGCTACCTGACCGAGCAGCGGCTGCGCCGGTCGCTGACGCTTCTGGAGGAGCTGCGCTCGGACCTGCAGGCGGTGGCTGCGTCGCTCGGCTTTTCGAGCCACAGCCACTTCACGGCGCACTTCCGCGAAGCGTTCGGTGCGACGCCGTCGCGGTTCCGGCGCCGCGCGACTCCGTCGGCCGTCCGCGCGCTCGCTGCGGCGACGGCGCCCCTAGCTAGCGGGGATTCGTTTCTGTTCCGTCCGCCGCCTCGATTCGATACGTGATGGCCAGCGAGGGCTGGCGTCCCACATCGGTGTCGCGATCAAATGACCGTCCCCTTCGGGAACTCGAGAGGGGTTTCCTCGCTGCATTCGGGATCAGGGTGTGAGACGCTCGGCGTGACGGCGCGCGGCGTTCGGCACTAGGCGCTCCGACATGGGACGAACGGGACGGGCGATCCCTGCGGTGTGTGCGCTGGCCTGCCTGACCGCGAACGGTTCGGCGGTCGGCGGCGGCGATCCGAGCTTCCGCACGACGCGGCTCTCGGGTCCGAGCCCGGCGAACCGCATGCGAGAACCCAACGTCGCCGTGGATCCGATCGATCCGAGCCACATCGTCGTGACCGCCCTTTCCCGCACCAAGCAAGAGGCCTTTGCTTTTACCTGGGCGAGCATGGACGGCGGGCGGTCGTGGACGCGCGGCTTCCTGAAGCCGGCCTTCCCGCGGTACGACATCGCCAGCGACCCCAGCCTCGCCTTTGGCCCCGACTGCCGGGTCTATTTCACGCACCTCGACTTCGGAGATTTCAAAACGGCGAGCACACTCAAGGACGGCCAGTGGCTCAAGGAGGGAGGTCTCGGATTCCAGCGCTCGGGCGACTGCGGCAAGACATTCCAGCCCTCGCGGCTCGCCGACAACACGGCCGATGGGCGGCAGGCGGACAAGGATTGGCTCGCCGTGGATTCGTCGCCCTCCAGCAAGTTTCGCGGGTCGGTCTACGTCTTCTGGTCGTACATCGGGAGCCTCGTGGACAAGAGCGACGAGGCCACCGACATCCGGTTCGCCTACACGCGCGACGGCGGCCGCACGTTCTCGCCGCCGCGCCAGCTCTCCAGAAACGGATACGTCGTGCAGACGGTGGTTCGGCCCGACGGCACCCTCGATGCGATCTGGGAGGAGCGCCGCTGGAACTCTCGGAAAATCTGGCACGTCTCTTCTTTTGATGGCGGAGAGACCTTTTCTGCGCCGCGCCTGGTGGTGGGAGTGCCCGAGCCCGGGGTGCTCGACTGGCCGGTCCTGGCCGCGACCGGCCCCGACACCCTGGTCGCCGGCTGGTGCCAGCGCGCCGACGGCAGCCGAACGGGCCGCCTGGAATCGCGCATCTTCACCGCCGTCTTCCGGGACGGCGCGTGGTCCGCCCCGCAGGCCCTCGAACCGGATCTGCCCGGTGGCTCGTTCGTAAGCATTCCCGCGCTGGCCGCGACGGATGACGCCGCGTGGCTTCTCGCATACCGCGTCGACCCGGCGACGACGCGGGTCGTCTTGTACCGGGCGGCCCTCCCGTCGCACCGTTTCGTCCAGCACTCGATCCTCGGTACGCGGCAGTTCGGAACGAAGCAGTTTTGTCCGGGTTGGCTGGACTGTTTCGAGGAAGACCCGGCGGCCGACCCGAAAACCGAGGTCGAACAGTTCTTCCCGGGCGACTACGTAGGCCTTTCCGGCGCGAAGAGGCGGCTGGCGGCCGCCTACATCCTGCCCCGCGACGACGACCGGCGCGTTGACAGCACCCACACGCTCTACGTCCACGTCCTCGATGAGTGAGGGGTGCGCGAGCCGGCGGGGCGGCGGAAGGCTCTCGGGCTGCAGTGGCCGGAAGTGCCCATAGGCGGTCAGGGTAGGGGTGGCGGCGACTCTTCCGTCATTGGAGAGCCGCGGTCGGACAGAATGCGTGTATGGCCACCATCTCGCCTCACGCCTTCGCGTCTCTCTCTCTCGACCCGCGCCTCCTCTCCGCCCTGACGGGCCTCGGCTACGAGGAGCCGACGCCGATCCAGCAGCAGGCGATCCCGCCGCTTCTCGAAGGGCGGGACGTGCTGGCGCAGGCAGCGACAGGGACGGGGAAGACGGCCGCGTTCGCGCTGCCGATCCTGAACGCGATCGCGGCGGAGCGGACGAAGGGCGGAGGTCCGGTGGCGCTGATCCTGGTTCCGACACGGGAACTGGCCATGCAGCTCGCGGAGGCGGTGCATCGGTACGGGAAGACGATCGGGGTGCGAGTGCTGCCGGTGTACGGGGGAGCGTCGATGGAGTCGCAGCTGCGGGCGCTGCAACGGGGTGTGGACGTCGTTGTGGCGACTCCGGGCCGCGCCCTCGATCACCTGAACCGGAAGTCGCTGAAGCTCGAGGGCATTCGGACGCTGGTTCTGGATGAAGCGGACGAGATGCTGGACATGGGGTTCGCGGAGGATCTGGAGGCGATCCTGGCGGCGACGCGGTCGGAGCGGCAGACGGCGCTCTTCTCCGCGACGTTGCCGCCGCGGATCGTGTCGATCGCAGGCAAGAACCTTCGCAATCCTGTCCGGATCGTGATCGCACGGGAGACGGCGGCGGCAGGGAAGCTGCCGAAGGTGCGGCAGACGGCCTACGTCGTGGCGCGGGGGCATAAGCGGGCGGCTCTGGGGAGGGTGCTGGACATCGAATCGCCGACGGCGGCGCTCGTTTTCTGCCGGACGCGGCTGGAGGTGGACGATCTGACGGAGGCGTTGAAGAGCCGGGGGCTGCGGGTCGAGTCGCTGCACGGGGGAATCTCGCAGGCGGAGCGGGACCGGGTGATGAAGAAGCTCCGCGCGGGGACGCTCGAGCTGGTCGTGGCGACGGACGTGGCGGCGCGCGGGCTCGACATCGGGCACCTGTCGCACGTCGTCAACTACGACGTGCCGTCGTCGCCGGACGTCTATGTGCACCGGATCGGTCGTACGGGGCGTGCCGGGCGCGAAGGAGTGGCGATCACTCTCGCCGAGCCGCGAGAGCACTGGCAACTGAAGAACATCGAGCGGGCGACGAAGCAGAAGATCGAGATCGGGAGCGTGCCGACGGTGGCGGATTTGCGGGCGAAGCGAATGGAGCTGACACGGGCATCCCTGCGGGAGTCGCTGCTCTCGGGCGGGTTCGACGGCTACCGTGTGGTCGTCGAGTCGCTCGCCGAGGAGTTCGATCCGTTGGACGTGGCGGCGGCGGCGGTGAAGATGGCGGACCCGTCGGCGGGGTCGGGCGGAGCAGAGGACGAGCACGAGATCCCGGCGGTCGCCGTCGCGCCTGCGCCGGCTCGGGGCGCGCGGGCCGGCAAGTTCGGGCCGAGGTCACATAAGGGTACCGGGAGCTCGGGCAAGATCTTCATCGGCGCGGGACGGGACGCTGGCGTGAAGCCGGGCGATCTTGTGGGCGCGATCGTCAAGCTCGCGAAGGTCCACCCGCGCGAAGTCGGATCGATCCGGATCGCCGAACGATTTTCGCTCGTCGAGGTGCCCGAGGCGATGACCGAGGATGTGATCCGGACCTTGCGCGCGGCGGGCGTGCGCGGAAAAAAGGTCACGGTGAGGCGCGACAAAGACCGGTGACGCACGCAAAAAAGGGGAGCGCCCCGAAGGGCGCTCCCGCAGGAGCCGCCGGCGCCGGAGCGCGCCGGAGAGGCTTCCGTCAGCGCCAGTAAGGCTGATAGCCGTAGTAGCTGTAGACCCTCGAGCCGAAGGCGCGGTCGTGGAGATCCGGCCAGCGATCGTTGTCGAAGCTCGGCGCGTTCTTGAGCTTCTCCTTGTCGACGTCGAGGACGAAGGTCCGGTCCTCGGTCGAGGTTCTCATCATCTGCAGCGGCACGGCGAAGAGCTTCTCGCCCATGCCCAGAAACCCTCCGAAGGAGAGGATCCCGAACGTGACGCGTCCGTCCTCGGGCTCGATCACCAGATCCTCGATTTTCCCGAGGTTCTCGTTCTTGAGATTGACGACACGCGCCCCGATCAGGGCTTTCGCGGAGAGCGCGGTGACGGCGGTGGTGGTTGTGGCCATGAATACCTCCAGATAAAGACCCCAGTTCGATCCCTGCGGGACGGGCGTCCCGGCGGGGACCGTATCCATGAGCGAACGACCTGGCGGACGTTCGAGCTCACTTCGACCCTACTCCCAGGTCTCGATCGGGTCAACCCGGCCGTAAATCCAGGAAACTCGATGGATGAGTCGGCCGTACGGAGACACATGAAAGCCACTTTGATGTCTCTGCTGCTCGTTGCCCCCGTGTTCGCTCAGGTTCCTCCCGCGGCTCCGACGCTGAAATCCGTCCTGCTCGCGCAGTTGAAGACCACGCACGATCAGCAGGACTGGTTCGTCCCGGCGAGCAAGGCGGTCGAAGGTCTCACCGCCGAGCAGGCCGCGTGGAAAGACGGCAACGCGAACCATTCGATCGCGCAGCTCGTCCAGCACCTGGTCTTCTGGAACCAGTCGCAGCTGGCGTCATGGAAGGGCCAGAAGGGCCCGGCGTACAGTGGCAAGAACGACGAGACGTTCGGGAACAATCTCGACAAGGCCGCCTGGGAGAATGCGGTCCGTCAGCTCGACGCGGTGCTCACGGACATGGAGAAATGGATCGAGTCCGCCGACGAAGCGAGCCTGCGCAAGCAGTACGACAACATCGCCCACGTCTCCGCGCACAACGCGTACCACACGGGCCAGATCCTCTACGTTCGGAAGCAGCAGGGCTCGTGGGATCCGGAAAAAGGAGTGAAGTGACAACAAAAAGGGCGGCCGCGGGGGGCCGCCCTTCCAGGACCTTTCGAGGGAGCTGTTACGGTTTCTTGTTCGTCCAGCTCTGCTTGCCGACCTTCCAGGCGCCGTTCTCTTCCGCGAGGTCGATCGAGCCGTACATCGTTTCCTTATCCTGCTTGCCGGTGGCTTTGAGGACGGCCTTCTTCCCGTCGACCTTCAAGTCGGTGAACTTGACGTCGCTGGGGGCCATCATCTTCATCATCTCCATGCCGTCCTTGGGGGTCTTGCCCATCTCTTTGGTCTGCGCCTCGATCTCCTTGACGGCCTCGGCGGTCATGCACTTCTTGTAGGCCTCGTAGTCACCCTTGTCGATGGCCTTCAGCGATTCCCGGTAGACCTTGGCCTGCGGGGTGGATTCGAGGTCGGCGGCGAGGGTCGGCAGAGCGAGGCCGAGAACGACGCCCAACGCGAGGGTAGCCCGGAACGTAGTCCGCATTCCGATCTCCTTTCGATTTGAGTTAACGCGGCACGAAGGATAGCTCAGAGATAATCAGCCGCAATGAAGCAATTCGGGACGGTTGCAGCGGCGTCGCTCCTCCTCGCGGCGGCGGGATGCAAGACTACCCAACCGGCGGCGCCGCAGCAGCCGGGCGCCCCGGCCCCCTCCACCGCCAAGTGCACCGGGACACTGGGGATCGACGCGGCTCCTCTGTCGGCGGCGGTCCGGAAGAGGCTCAATCTGCCGAAAGACGCCAGAGGGGCGTTCGTGACGCAGGTCTTTCCGGGAGGCCCGGCTGCGGCCGCGGGGATCAAGGAAAACGACATCGTCGAGAAGGTCGGGCCGGCGTCGATCGGCAACGATTGCGAATTCGCGCGCGCGGGCTTCGACCGGGCGTGCGAGCCAGTGTCGGTCACGGTGCGGCGCGGCGGCGAAACGGTCGAGGCCACGCTGACGCCGGTGAATGAGGCCCCGTTCTTCGAAAAGCTCTGCGCAGCGGGAAACCCGGGCGCGTGCTTCCGGCAGGCGTGGCTCCTCTGGAGCAAGGACCACGGAGACGGCCACGCCTTCGAGCTCTTCGAGTCGGCCTGCAAGGCGGGCTCGGGAGAGGCCTGCGCCTACGAGGGGTACCAGCTGACGCTCTCCTCGGAGCGGAGCCGCGAGTCCGTCGCGATCCTCGACCGCGCGTGCGACGAGAAGAGCGGCTCCGGGTGCGCCCACCTCGGGTTTCTCTACGCGACCGGGAAGGACGTCACGAAGGACGACAAACGAGCCGCCGTGCTGTACCAGCGCAGCTGCGACCTCGGCGACGCGCAGGGTTGCTACAACGCCGGGCTGATGGCGGACGACGGCCGCGGCGTGGCGCGCGATGCGGCGCGGGCGGCGGCGGCGTACGACGAGGCCTGCGAGCTCGGAAGTGCGACGGCGTGCACGAATCTGGGCTTCCTCTACGAGAACGGGAGAGGTGTCAAGAAAGACCGGGCGAAGGCACTGGCGCTCTACCAGCGCGGTTGCGACGGGTCGGCATGTCAGCCGTCGAACCTGGGCGGCTGTGTGAACGTCGGGCGCTCGTACCGCGACGGGATCGGTGTCGACAAGAACGAGGAGAAGGCGGCCGAGATCTTTCGCGAGGCTTGCGAACGCAAGGAGAACCCGGACGACATTCACTCGGCCGAGAACGGCTCGCGAGCGTGCTCGCTGCTGGGCGCGCTGTATCTCTCGGGCGAGGGAATCCCGAAGGACGTTTCGCACGGTCTGACGCTTTCGGAGCTCGGCTGCGGGCGTGGTGACTCCTTCGGCTGCTTCAACGCCGCGGCCGTCTATGCGAGCGGCGGGGGCGGTGTCGCGGAAGATCCGGCGAAGGCCGCGGAGTATCTCGAGAAGGCGTGCAAGGGCGGAGACGGAGAAGGCTGTCACGACCTCGCCGTGGCGTACGAGAGAGGCAACGGCGTCTCGAAGGACGCGCGCCGCGCGAAGGCGCTCTACCAGCAGGCCTGCGAGCTGGGCTTCACGGCGAGCTGCAAGAAGAAGCCGAAATGATCGCCCCCTCACCCTGACCCTCTCCCCCTGAAGGGGGAGAGAGAACTAGGAAACTCCCTCGCCCCCCGAAGGGGGGAGAGGGCGGGGGTGAGGGGGGGCCTCCCGCTACGCTGCTCCCTTTAGATACTTCTCGAACCACCTCGTCACGGCGACGGCGGACTTGATGCGATTGGGAGTCTTGCGCCAGCCGTGCCCTTCGTCGGGAAACAGAACGTACTCGACCGCGATGTTGCGCTTCTTGAGGCTGTCGACGACCTGCTCGGCCTCCACCACGGGCACGTTGGTGTCGTTGGCGCCGTGGAGCACGATGGTCGGCGCCGTGACCTTGTCGACCTTGTGAATCGGGGAGAGCCGGCGCAGCAGCTCGACCTCGGTCTCGGGATTGCCGTATTCGACTGTGGAGATGGCCGCCATCCACGGCTCGGTGTTCTTGAAGAAAGTCTCGAAGTTGACGACTCCGAAGAGATCGGCGCCCGCGGCGAACATGTCCGGATACTCGGTCAGGCCGGCCATGACCATGTAGCCGCCGTAGGAACCTCCCATGATGCCGATGCGCTTCGGATCCGCACCCGCCTTGACCGCCGCGTCCACGCAGTCCTTGATGTCCTTGACGCCCTCGAAGCGCAGGGCGCCGTTGTCGAGGTTGACGAACTTCTTGCCGAACCCCGAGGATCCGCGCACGTTGGGCGCGAAGACGGCGATGCCGCGCGAGAGAAGCGCCTGGTACTGGCTGTTGAAGCCCGGCCTCTCCTGTCCTTCCGGACCGCCGTGGAAAGACAGAACGGTCGGGAACGGGGCCGTGGCATTCGCCGGCCGATAGAACCAGCCGGAGAGGTCGAGGCCGTCGTGCGCCTTGAAGCGGATGAGCTCGGGGCGCACCAGCTTCGCGAGGTCCACGCCGGGATGGGGACTCCGCGTGACCTGGCGGAAGTTGCCGGTCGCGACATCCATGACCCAGATGTCGGCCGGCGTCGCGGCCCCGGAGAGAACCATGGCGAGCGACTTGCCGTCTCTCGAAAAATCGAGACCGAAGGCGATCTCGGCCGGCAGTTTCGGATGAAGGGTGGACTTGCCGGTCTTCAAATCGAGCAGTTCGAGATCGCTCTTGCCGGCGACGTTCCAAACCAGCGCAGCCGTCGTGCCCGCGTGGTCGAGCGCGAACGTCGAAAGCTCCGCGTCCGGCCGCGCGGCGAGGATCGCGATCTTTCCCGGCGCGCCGCCCTGGGATAGATCCACCCGCCCGAAGCCCAGCAGGTCGCGGTCGGCGTTGGTTGCGAGATAGACGGCGCCGCCGTCCTTCGCGAATTCGCCGAAGAAGGTGCCGGGGCCCTGGTGCGGTGTGAGCAGAGTCTCCTTTCCGTTGGCGAGCTCGACGAGATAGACATTGTTGTCGCCGCGGCTCACGAGCTGGTTCAGGAGACCCTGCTTCTTGTCGCGGCTCAAGTCGTCGAAGCCGCCAATGCCTTTGTTTTCGAGGACCATCTTCGACGTTCCCGCGGCGACATCGTAGAGGTAGGGATCGATGGCGGATCCGTTCCGCCGGTTCGAGGTCGTCCCGAGAAGAGCGCCGTCGTCGGACCAGGGACCGAGCCCGTTGGTTTCCTTGCCGCCGTCGGTCAGGCGCTTCACGTCGGTTCCGTCGGGGCGCACCAGGTAGACCTGCACGTTCATGCCGCCGCCCGGCGCGAGCGAAAACGCGAGCCACTTCCCGTCGGGCGACCACTCGACCTGGCCGACCCCGTCGTCGAAGGCCGTAACCTGCTGCGGGTACCCGCCCGCCGCGTCGACGCTCCAGACCTGCGGAACTCCGCCGATGTTCGACACGTAGGCGATCGTCTTGCCGTCCGGAGAAAAGGACGGTGAGGTCGCGCTGCAGATCTTGGCCATGAGCGCGACGGAACGCTCGAGGTCGTCGTCGGCGCCAGGCACCGCAAAGGCGAAACTGCAGATGATCCACAGGCTGGAGCCGAGCCACACGCGTCTCTTTGTTTTCATTGAATGCAGATCCTATCGCCGAGTCCGGAACATTCGCCTCGCGCGCCGTTCCCTCCATTTCGCGCCACACGATGCATTTTTCTGTGACTCATGGCGCCTCCGATTCGTATTTCGGTATGGAGGAGCCAATGCCCACGGAATCCCCGACAGCCGCGATCGAATCCGCCGAGACACTTTGTCCCGAAAGCTCTGACCAGGAGGTCGAGCGCGCCGCAGCGCCCGACGGCGAGGCGCGCCTGATCATCCTCGCTGGAGGGGACGGCGTTCGCCTTCGCTCCGTGACGCGGGCGCTCGAGGGCGACGACCGGCCCAAGCAGTTCGCAACGCTCGTGGGCAAGGAGCCGCTGCTCGTCCAGACCGTGCGGCGCGCTTCTCTCATCGCGCCCGCCGACCGCACGGTGATCGTCCTGACACGAGGGCACGAGACCTGGTACCGCGAAATTCTGCCGGCGGGCGACTCGTCCGGTCAGGCGATCCAGCCCGAGAACCGCGGGACGGCCACGGGCGTTCTGTTCGCACTGCTGCGCATCGCGGCGCGGACGACCGAGGCGCCGGTCGTGATCCTTCCTTCGGACCACTGGGTCTCGAGCGATCCGGTCTTCATGCTCCACGCGCAGATCGCCGTCGAGTTCGTCGAGAAAAATCCCGGCGCCGTGGTCCTGCTGGGTGTGCCGCCCAAGCGGGCGGAGGCGGAGTACGGCTGGATCGAGCCGGGGCGGCCGATCTCGGGAGCCCGCGGCGGGTTGGCGCGCGTCGTGCGATTCGTCGAGAAGCCGTCTCCGGACGCGGCCAGGGATCTGTATGCGAGCGGCCGGAGCCTCTGGAGCACGTCGGTCGTCGTGGCGCGCGTCGAGGAGTTGCTGGTGCGCTTCGCGATCGCGCAGCCGGATCTGGTCGACGCGTTTCTCGAGAACTGGTCGTCGCTCGGCTCCCCCTCCGAGGCCGCGGCCCTCGAGACTCTGTATCGGAAGCTGCCCATCGTGGACTTCTCGAGAGACGTGCTCCAGAGCCGGCCCGCCGATCTCTCGGTCCTCGCCGTTCAGGGCGTGGACTGGGAGGATCTCGGGCATCCGCGGGGGATCATCGAAGCGCGGCGGCGGAAGGACAACGGCGAAGCGATCCGGCTGCGCCGCCCTCCGCGCCGGGTCCGGAGGAATCGCGATTACCGGCTGTGACGAACCGAGCCTAGCGACGTAGCCGGTTCTCGATCTCGGCGGCCCGCTTCTCCGCCTCTTTGAGCGCGAGGACGGCCGGGGACTTCTCGCACTGCGCGATCGCCGTGTTGGCGTAGTCGACCCAGTTCGGCATCTGGGCGGCGTAGGCTTCGATGTCGGGTTCGTTCAGTAGCTCGATCGAGAGGAACTTGCCGTCCCAGCGCAGATCCTGCGCGCGAATGAGCTGCGTCCCAAATGGAGCCTCCTGGAGGAAACGGATCCACAAGGGCGGCGGTGGTGGCTGCGGCTGCCAGACCACGATGAAGCTGGTGATCAGATCCTGTTTGGTCAGCGGCGCGGTCTTCCCCGAGATCGGCACCACGTGGGGGCGCACTTTGGGAGATCCGGCGTGCACTCGGACCGCCACGGTCTGATCGTCGCACGCGAGCTTCGCCGGGGGAGGCCGTCGGGTCGGGGTCGGCTTGACGTCTGGCATGGCGTTCCTCGCTGAAGAAGTCTATGACACTCGCTCGAAACCGTCCTTGCTCCATCCCTCGCAGCCGACACCGTTGTGAACGAAAAAGAGACCTTCGGGGTCATACTTCTTCTTGACCTCGAGCAGACGCGCGTAGTTCGGGCCCCAGAAGGACTTCTGGTACGAGCGCTCGAAGTAGCTGGTCTCGTTGAAATACGAGCCCGCGTTCGGTGCCACGGCGCGGAGTGCGTCCGCCGCGGCTGCGATCCGCTTCGCGTCGTCGTGGGCCGTCGCGAGGTTCGGCTCGTGGCCCGGCAGGTTCGGGCTGGTGAGCGGCGCGCCCGACGCGATGATCGCGAGCGCGAACGCGTCCAGGACCGCCGGGTTCGTCGCCGTGTCGCGGGCCGCCGCGATGCGGTCCGGCGGCGCACCCGCCAGGCCCTTGTTGAAGTGGAGTTGCGTCTCGAACTGGCGCGACGCGGCGAAGAGCGCCTCACCGAAACGGCCGATCGCGTCCTCCTTCAGCAGCGCCGCCGGCAGCCACTTCGACTCGTAGGCATAGAGGAAAAGGGTTGCCTGAACCGCGTCGCCTTTCCACCACACGTTCGTCTTCGGCGCGGCGGGGCGCGGATCCCAGACCATCGCGTCCGGCGTGTACTGCTTGCGCCAGTCGACGTCCCACCAGTGGCGCGCCTGCGTCGCGCCGCCGCTGAGCTCGGCGACCCACTCATAGTCCGACGGCGACGCCGCGACGAAGTCCTGGAGCGGCTTCCACGTCGCCAGCGTCTGTTCGTGGGTGAGGCCGATCGAAACCATGGAGATTTCGAGCGTGTCCTTGTCGATCTTCACCGACTCGCCCCAGTTCGGGTTGACGAGCGTCTTCGCCGCGAAACGCAGGAACCAGTCGATCAGCCGTCGCATCGCGGCCTCGGACTTCGCGCGGACGACGCACTCGGCGCCACCGGCGAATTCCGGCAGGTCGTGTGTGGCGAGCGTGACCTTCGTGACGACGCCGAATGTGCCGCCACCTCCGCCTTTGAGCGCCCAGAAGAGGTCGGAATTCGTGCAGGCGTTGGCGACTCGGATCTGCCCGTCGGCGGTCACGACCTCGGCCTCGAGGAGACTCGCTGCGGCCATGCCGAACCTCTTCGAGAAGCTCCCGAACCCGCCGCCGGTCAGGAGGCCGATGACTCCGACCGTCGTGCAGCCGCCGCCCTGCACGTAGCGACCGGCGTGCGTCGTGACGGCGTCGTACGCGTCGATCCAGCGCGCGCCCGCCTCGATCGTGACGGCCCGCTGCGCGCTTGAAGGAGTACAGCCCTGGGGCTCGAAGGCGTCGTGCAGTGTGATCGCGCGCATGTCGTGAGTCCAGATCAGGAGAGAGTCGGGCGCGTTGGAGGTGCCGAGGTAGCTGTGGCCGCCGCCCTTGACGACGAGGCGCAGGCGATGATCGCGCGCGAAATTGACGGCGGCGGCGACGTCCTGTGCGTTCTTGGCGGCGACGGCGTAGACGCTCGGCGAGGACGTCCACGCGTCGAGCCAGCCGGACAGGTGCGTGGAACCGGGCTGCTCGTTGAGCCAGAAGGGATTTTTCAGCTCCCCGAGGCGTGTCGCACACGCGGAGCCGGACGGCGCGGACTTGCAGGGCGCGAGAGGATCGGCGACCGGGATCAGGCGCCCGCCGACCTGCTGCTTCAGGCTGTCCCACATCGCGGACGAGGGCCAGGCCGGATCATTGGGGCGGACGCGTCGAAACGGCTCAGAAGCCTTCGGCGCGAACTTTCCAAGGAGAGGAAAGAACGCCGACAGCGCGGGAATCGCCCCGACGTGCTTCAAAAACTTGCGTCTGTTCATGCGGTCGATTGGATTCTCCGAAAAAGCATACGCCGGGAATATTGGCAAGTTATGAACGCCTTGTCCGCTGCAACCTCGAGGCCGCGCCTACGTACCGACGCGTAGGAGGACAAAATGCGCAGGAACTCGACCCTCGGTCTGCTCTTGACTCTGGGAGTTGCCGCGGGTCTGGCCGCGGCCGGCTGTACGAAGAAGGAA
>JBKOVK010000231.1:0-16361 GCA_046724475.1 Acidobacteriota bacterium
CCTCGTGCTGTCGCTCGCGGGCGCCACGGTCGGCGTCTTACTCTGCATCGGGAGCCTGGGTCTGGTCCGCTCCCTGTCCGGCGCGAGCCTGCCGCGTGTCGCGGAGATCTCCGTCGACGCGCCGGTGTTCGTCTTCGCGTCGCTTCTATCGCTGGCCGCCGCTCTCCTCGTGGCCGCGGCCGCGTCCCGGCGATCACCGGAAGCCCAGCAGCGGGACCTCGCGGCGGGCCGCTCGGGCCAGGCCGGCGCGGTCTCTCGCGCGCAACGCATCCTGCTCGGCGTCCAGGCCGCGGTCACGGCCGTCCTTCTCGCGGGCCTGGCCCTCTTCGCGCGAAGCTTCCTCCGGGTGCTCGACGTCCAGCCCGGCTTCCGCGCCGCGAGCGTCGTCGCGATGGACCTGTTTCCGCCGCCCGCGGAATCGGACGCCGACAAAGTGGCCCGCGTCGAGATGATCGACCGTCTCTTAGAGCGGCTCTCCGCGATTCGGGAGGTCGAGCGCACAGGGGCTGTCGCCGACCTTCCTCTGGCTTCCGATCTCGCCGACGGAACCTTCCTGCTTCTCGGTCCGCAGGAGCCTCCGCCCTCGTCGTGGGAGGATTTCGGGCGGCTCGCGAAGGATCCCGAGCGCTCGGGACACGCGGACTACGCCTCGGTCGCCGGCGGATATTTCGAAACGATGGGCATTCCGCTCAAGCGCGGCCGGCTCTTCGACGCCCACGACACGCGCGACAGCGTCCACGTCGCGCTCATTTCCGAGACGTTGGCGCGGCGGAGGTTCGCGCGCCGCGACCCGATCGGGCAGCGGATCGAATTCGGGAACATGGACGGCGACGTCACGCCCGTGACCGTCGTGGGGATTGTCGGGGACGTCCACCATCGCAGCCTCGAGGCCGCTCCCGAGGCGGTCCTGTACGTGAACCTGCGCCAGAGGCCTCAAAAGTCGACGACTCTGACCTCGGTCCTGCGGGTGGAAAGCGATTTCTCCGCGGTGATGGCTGTGGCCCGGGGAGCCGTCCGCGACCTCGATCCGACGCTTCCCCCGCGCTTCCGCCGTCTCGCGGACGTCGTGACGGAATCGATGGCGGCGCGCCGCTTCAGCCTCACGCTCCTCGCCCTGTTCGGGGCGCTGGCGCTCCTTCTCGCGACGAGCGGCATCGCGAGCCTCACCGCATTCGCGGTCGCGCGGCGGAGGTCCGAGCTCGGCATCCGCCTCGCCCTCGGCGCCCGGCCGTCGGATCTCCTGCGCCTGGTCGTTTCGAGCCACCTGCGGATCATCGGCGTCGGGGCGGTGGCCGGACTTACGGCAGCGTTCCTGCTCGCGAGGCTTCTGCAGTCGCAACTCTACGGCGTCGCCCCGACGGATCCCTGGAGTCTCGTCGCGAGCCTCGGAATCCTAGGCGCCGTCGGCGTGGCGGCCTGTGCGCTGCCGGCGCGGAAAGTCGGAAGAATCCAGCCGACCGAGGCGCTGCGGGCGGAGTGATCGACCGTTACTGCGACTCTTCGGCGAGGCCGGGGCCCGCGGTCAGCTGCATGTGGCGGATGTCGAGGACGTGCCGCTTCAGGAGGACCACGACGCCTGGGATGAGCCATACGATTTCGCGCGCGCGACGGACGAGGCCGTAGGCGATCCCCTGCGCCGCCGTGAAGCCGACCATGACCCAGAGCGCGGCGCGAACGCCCTCCGCCGTCCCGATCCTCGCCGGGATGAAGAACAGAGCGGTATTCACCAGCATCGCGAGCGTCTCGACCGCCACGGCCTCGAAGAAGCCGGCCTTCGGCGAGAGCAGTCGCATGATGATGTAGGTTTCGAGAATTCCTCCGCACCAGCCCGGGAAACACCACGCCACCGATTCGAGGAAGTGCTCCTGGCGGCGCTGGTAGATCTCGCCGATGCGCTCGTCGAGCTTTCCTGCGGCCGTGCGGAATCGAGCCAGCGACTTGAGGGGTCCCCGGGCCACGCGGTCCAGGAGCGCTCCGAAGGCGCCGCGGCGCAGAGCGATCGTCATCCACAGGATCACGGCGCCGAAGAGCACCAGACTGCCGAGCGCCGCCCAGCGCAGGAGCGCGGGCAAGTGGAAGTGCGCGAGCGTGAGCCCGGCGCCGAGGAGCAGGTAGATGAATTGTGAGGTCATCTCGGCGTGCCGGTGCACCGTCGCCGTCGCCAGCGCGCGGGAGTAGCCGATCTTGCCGGCGAGAAGGCTCGCGCGAATTGGCTCTCCCCCGACGGCCGTGAAGTAGTTGACGGAGGAGGACGCCAGATACGCCGCGAACGTCTCCGCGAAAGTGACCGGACCGTCGCGCCTCCGGCCGATGATCACCTTCCACCCGTACGCGAACGCGAGCTCCACGAAGGCGTAGAGGAGCACGAGGACCGGGAACCACCACCCGATCATCTCCAGATTCGCGGCCACCGGACGCCAGCCCACGACCGCGAGGATCGCGGCGAGGACACCCACTCCGATCGCGAACAGAAAGATCCGAAGGGCGCGGCGGCCGGACCGGCGTTTGTCCGCCGCCGCCGGGGAAGAGGCGGGAGGTGCGTCCGAGCTCATTGCCCAGATAGCTTACGCTGGCGAAAACTCGCTCCCCCTCACCCCGACCCTCTCCCCCCGCTTGGGGGGAGAGGGGGATCGTCTTGCCGTACAGTTTCAGTAGTTCCCGGCGCGACGAGTCTCCGCGAAGTAACCGAGCGGAGGAGCGTCGCGCCGCGGGAGCCGGAGCGCAGCGCGGAGACCAGGCCGTCCGTCGAGCCTCTTTTCGGCGAGCGGACGGCCGGTGCGCCCGTAGGGCGCAGGTCTCCTCGCAAGCGAAGGCGACGGCTAGTAGTGCAGTCCTTCTTTTTCCGCCGCCCGGCGGATCGCGGCGCGGATACGCAGGTAGGTCCCGCAACGGCAGAGGTTGTCGTTCATCGCGACGTCGATCTCGTCCTCTTCGGGCTTCGGTGTCTTGCCGAGCAGCCCCGCAGCCTGCATGATCTGCCCGGGCTGGCAATAGCCGCACTGCGCGACGTCTTCGATCAGCCATGCCTGGCGGAGCGCTTCCGCCTGCACGCCCTCGATCGTCGTCACGCGCTTGCCGGCGATTTCGCCGACGGGAACCTGGCAGGACCGGGACGGCTCGCCGTCGAGATGGACGGTGCACGCGCCGCAGACGCCCATGCCGCAGCCGAATTTCGTGCCGGTCATCCCGAGACGGTCCCGCAGGACCCACAGCAGCGGCATGTCGGCCGGAACGTCGACCTGCCGGGACTGGCCGTTGACCAGGATCG
Organism: Acidobacteriota bacterium; assembly: GCA_046724475.1. Taxonomy (GTDB): domain Bacteria; phylum Acidobacteriota; class Thermoanaerobaculia; order UBA5066; family Gp7-AA6; genus DAHUXD01. Next base: position 3,269 of record JBKOVK010000231.1, read on the forward strand.
TGATTCGCGGCACGTCAGGCTCCTTTCAGATCCTCCGGTTTGACCGGCACGCGCCGCAGCCGGCGTCCCGACGCGGCCGAGAGCGCGTTGACGATTGCCGCCAGCGCGATCGGGACGGGAGGTTCCCCCATCCCCGAAGGCGCGGCCTCGCTCGCGATGATGTGCGTCTCGACTTTCGGCATGTCGCGAAAACGCAGGATCGGGAAATCGTTGTAGCTCGACTGCTCGACGCGTCCGTTCTTCAGCGTGATCTCGGTTCCGAGACCCGAAAGCGCCCAGGCTACCGACCCTTCGGTCTGCGCGCGGATTCCCATCGGGTTGACGGCAATGCCGCAATCGACCGCGCACACGACCCGGTCGACGCGCCACCCGCCGCGGTCCAGAGTGACTTCGGCGATGGCCGCGGCCGGCGTGCGGCCGTCGTACGACGCACAGGCGACGCCCCGGCCTCGGCCCTTCGGCAATGCGACGGACCAGCGCGCCTTCTCGCCGGCGAGCGCGAGCGCGGATGCGAGGCGAGCGCGATCGACGGGCGCGCCGTCGCGGCCGCCCGGCACGGAAGCCTCTTTTCGCAGCAGGGCGAGCCGATACTCGAGAGGATCCTTTCCCGCCGCGCGCGCGAGCTCGTCGAAGAAACACTCGGTCGCGAACACGTTGTGGTTGTGCTGAACTCCCCGCCAGGCCCCCAGCCGCAGCGGCGAGGACGCCTCGGCCGCCGAGACTTCGACCGCGCCGATCGCATACGGAACGTCGTACGCGCCGCGCAGCACGGCGCGAAGCCCTTCCTCGTTCATGGGCTCGGAGGCCGGACGATTCGACGCGGCCACGACCGTATGCTTCCAGGCCGCCGGCATCCCCGAGGCGTCGAGGCCGGCGCGGACACGGTGGAGCGTCGCCGAGTGATAGGCGTCGTGACGCAGGTCGTCGGCGCGCGTCCAGACAACCTGCACCGGAGCCTTCGCCGCGCGCGACGCCTCGACCGCGTCGAGCACGAAGTCGGGCTGACTCTTTCGCCCGAATCCGCCTCCGAGCAGCGTCACGTGAACGGTCACGGCCGACGCCGGGATCTGGAGCGTCTTGGCGGCTTCGTCCTGCGCGCGGTTGGGATGCTGCGTCCCGACCCAGATCTCGCAGCGCCCGGCGCCGACGTCGGCGAGCGCGCACATCGGCTCGAGCGGCGCGTGGGCCTGGAACGGGTAGACGTATTCCGCTTCGAGACTGCGCGCCGATGAGCGGAGGGCCGCTTCGACGTCTCCCCCCCTCTTGAGCGTTCCGGCGGTGCGCGCGTTCGGAGAGGACAGCCGCGCCAGGAACTCTGCGGAGGAGACGCCGGCATTCTCCCCCTCGTCCCACACGATCGTGGGTTCGAGGGCCTCACGGCCCTGGAATGCCGACCAAGTGTCGTCGGCGACCACGGCCAGGCCCGATGAGATCGCCGCGACGAGACGAACTCCGGCGACGGCCTTCGCTTTCTCGGCGTCCCAGGAGCGGGGCTTGCCGCCCGTGACCGGACAGCGCACGACGCTGGCGAACTTCATCCCCGGCCGCCGCACGTCGCCGGCGAAGACAGCCTCGCCCGCCACGATGCGCGGCCCGTCCACACGGCGGCGGTCCTTGCCCACGAGACGGAATTGCGACTTCGGTTTCAGCGCCGGCGACGACGGCACCGGCAGACGCGCGGCGGCTGAGGCGAGCTCGCCGTACGAGAGCGATCGCTGCGACGCCGGATGCATGACGCGCCCGTTTTCCGCGCGGCAGGACGCCGGCTCGACACTCCACTTCGCCGCGGCGGCGACGACCAGCATCTCGCGCGCCGCGGCGGCCGCCGTGGTGAGCGGGAGGTACATCGTCCGGAGACTGCGGCTTCCGAACGTGCCGAGGTCCTGGAAGTCGGGGCCGGGAGACGCCTGCACCAGTTCCACCTGCTCCACATCGACCTCGAGCTGCTCCGCCAGGATCATCGGCAGAGACGTCCGCACGCCCTGTCCCATCTCGGACTTGCCGACGGTCAGAAACACTTTCCCCGACGGATCGACGCGAATCCAGGCGTTCGGCCGGAAGTCTCCGCCCTGGGAACCCTGCGCCTCGCCGGGGCGACCGCACCGGATACCGAGGACCAGTCCTCCCGCCGAGATCGCGGTAATGCGCAGGAAGTCGCGCCGCGTCGCGGGAAGCAGAGCGCTCATTTGGCGTCGCCCTGCCTGACGTACAGAAGTCCGACGATTTTCCACTGACCCCCCACCTTCAGGAGAGAAGCGTAGTCGATCCAGTGCCCGGTGGGGAGATCGTGCTCGAGTTTCGCGACCGCCGCATCGCCGTCGGAATCCACCATCGCGACCTGCTGCGATCCCTTCGAGGCCTCGCCGGCAGCCTTGCGCGCCGCCAGCCGCGCCTGCCCCTCGGCCGCGGAGATCCCGACGAGCTGGCCGGAGATCAGCGTGTAGGCGGTCGCACGCGGGTCGGTCACGCTCGCCGCAAGGGCGGCATCGTTTTCGTCCAGAGCGGTGTTGAGCGTCTGCAGCGTCGTGCGAATCGCGTCGTTGTCCGCCGTGACCGCCGCTGCCGCCGGAGGCGGCGCATCGTGCGGGACGGTCCGGTGGAAGATCTTGCCGACAATCCACCATCTCCCGCCGAGCTTCATCAGCGACATGTAGTCCGCGAACCGGTGAGTCGGGTAGTCGGAGAGGATCTTGGCGACGGCCGCGTCGCCCGTGACGTCGACGACCGGGATCTTCCGCGAGAGCGCGACGACGGGAGTCTTGTTGGCGTCCGTGCGCTGCCACCACTCCGGCTGCGAAACGCCCGTCAGGGCGCCGTCCTTGATGAAGAACATCATGCACGCCGGGTGGAAGGCGAGGCGCAGCTCCGGCGAGCTCGAGGTGTCGCCGGCTTTGAAGTAGTGCCCGATCGTCTCCTCGATGGCGGCGCGATCGGCGGGCACGGACGGCGGCGCGGGTATCGCGGCCAGCAGGGTCAGGGCGAGTGCGAGCATGTGCGATCTCCTTTCGCGGCGCAGTTTCGTGCGCGGGGCCGGAAACCGGCAAGTATCGGAAGGCATCCCCGGAGCGTGTGCCTTTCGGTACATCTCCCCTTCGCTCTCGTTCCCATAGACTTTGCGTGTGCCGATACCCATCTCGCGCGCGGTCCGCATCACGAGTCTGGTGACCTGGATCGTCGTCGGTATTTCCGTCTTCGCGAAGCACGCGTCCAGTCGCGACGTCTGGATGGACTACTGCGCGTGGGTGTGGCTTGTGGCCTTCGCCGCCGGGATCCTGGCCTCGGCTCTTTCGTGGAGGGACCGGGGAGAGCGCCGAGGAGTCGTTCTGGCCTTACTCGCGGTCGCCTCGATCTCGATTCTCTTCGTGAACCGGTGGTGGCCGTCGCACCTGGGAGGCCTCCCGCTGGTCTTCGTGGCCTGGGAGGTCGCGAACCGGCTGGACCTGAAGCGCGCCGCGGCGTGGGTCGCCGCGCAGTCGGCCGCGTTCGCGCTGCTGATGGTTCCATTCCCCGGCAACCACCCGAAGTTCGCGATTCCGCTGTCGATCTGGCTGTCGAACACGCTCGCGCTCGCGGGCCTGCAGGCGTTCGCCGTCCTCGTGGCCCACCTGATGCAGCGTGAGCGCGCGACGCGCGAGCTCCTCGTGCGCGGAAGCCGCGCCTCCGAGAGGCTGCGTATCGCCCGCGAGTTGCACGACGTGATCGGGCACCATCTCTCCGCGCTGTCGCTCAACCTGGAGGTCGCGAACCTCGAGCTCCAGCGCTCCTCATCTGGCGAGGTCGGACGCCCTCTCGAAAAGGCGCAGGCCCTGACGCGCACGATGCTCGCCGAAGTGCGCGACGTCGTCAGCCGACTTCGCGCGGACGAGACCACGGACCTCTCCGCGGCGCTGCGCGCCCTCGTGGCTCCGATCCCTTCGCCGCGCATCCACTTGAGCGTCCCCGATCGCCTGCCGCCGGTGGACGGTACGCGCGCCCTGGCCGTGCTGCGCTGCGCCCAGGAGTGCGTCACCAATGCGATCCGCCATGCGTCCGCCCAGAATCTCTGGATCGAGCTCGACCTGAAGGCGGGCGGCATCGACCTGCGGGTACGCGACGACGGAAAAGGCGCGGCGGATCTCTCCGAGGGCAACGGCATCTCCGGGATGCGCGAGCGCATCGCGGCGCTCTCCGGACGTCTGCGCCTGAATCCCGGCCCGCCCGGATTCGAGGCCGAGGTCTGGGTGCCGTGACGGCACCGACACGCATCCTGCTCGTCGAGGACCAGACGCTCGTGCGCGAGGGCCTCCGGAGCCTGCTCGCGTTCGCCAGGGACCTCGAGGTCGCCGGGGAGGCGGGCGACGGCGAGGAGGCGCTCGCGGCGATTCTGAGAGTGCGGCCGGACGTCGTCCTGCTCGACATCCGGCTTCCTCGGAAAAACGGCCTCGAGGTGCTGCAGGAGCTGTCGCGGGCGGGCGCGCTTCCGCCCACGATCATCCTGACCACGTTCGACGACGACACCCTCCTCTTCGAAGCCCTGCGCGCCGGAGCGCGCGGCTTCCTTCTGAAGGACGTCACGTTCGATCAGCTCACCAGCGCCATACGCCAGGTCGCCGCCGGCGGACGCCTGATCCAGCCGGCCGTGACCGAGCGCGCGATCCGCAGCCTCTCGGAAGCGCCGCGTCACTTCGAGAGCTCGGAGATGCCCGAGCCCCTGACCGGGAGGGAGCGGGAAGTGCTCCGCCTCTTCTCGGCGGGGATGTCGAACCGGGAGATCGGCGAGGCCCTCGGCGTCGTGGAGGGCACCGTCAAGAACCACGTCCACAGCATCCTGCAGAAGCTGGGGGTGCGCGACCGCAATCGCGCCATGCTCAAGGCGATCGAGCTCGGCTATTTCTAGTAGGCGGCAGACCGCCCACTGCAGGCCGCAGACCGAATAGTATTTCCCGCGTGAGTCCCGACGAATCCGCTCGGGTGGACCTGCGCCAGGCGCCGGGTGATGGGGCCGTGCTGACTCTCGGCGGTGCTCTCGACGTTTCGACCGCCGCCGAGGCGCGCCGCGAGGTCGTCGCGCGGCTGGCGCAGACCCGCGTCGCCTCGCTCCAGATCGACGCCAGCGGGATCGACCGCGGAGACGTTTCGGGGATGGCGATCCTCTACGAGCTGACCCAGGGACTCCTGACGCCGGGCGTGTCGCCGAAGCTGACGGGTCTGAAGCCCGAGTTCGAGCATCTGCTCAAGGCCTTTCCGGCCGAGGACGCGTTGCGCGCGCTCCACCCGCCGCCGGCGCGACGGGGAATCTTCGAGGAACTCGGGGCGGCGACGGTCTCGATGCTGCAGGACCTGCGCGCGCAGCTGACCTTTGTCGGCGCGATCGTGCAGGGTTTCGCGGCGGCGCTCCGGCGGCCGCGACTGATGCGCTGGCACGAGGTCGCGGTCGTTTTCGAGAAGGCCGGCGTCAACGCCCTGCCGATCGTCTCGCTGATCAGCCTGCTCATGGGGCTCGTCATCGCCTTCGAGGCGGCCCAGCCGCTGGAGATGTTCGGCGCTCGGATCTTCATCGCCGACATGATCGGGCTCGTCATGGTCCGGGAGTTCTCGCCCATCTTCACCGCGATCATCCTGGCGGGCCGCTCGGGGGCGGCCTTCGCCGCAGAGATCGGCACCATGAAGGTCAACGAGGAGTTGAACGCCCTGGAGACCATGGGCCTGGATCCCATCCGGTTCCTCGTCATCCAGCGTGTGTTCGCCGGAACGATGCTGATGCCGGTGCTGTCGGCTTATTCGATGCTCATCGGGGTTTTCGGCGGGGTCGTCGTGATGGTCACGATGGGATTCACGTTCGCCCAGATCTGGGCGCAGCTGATTGGTGCGCTCCATGTCCGCGACGTTCTGGTGGGCACGAGCAAGTCGTTCGTCTTCGGCGCGATCGTGGCGGGACTCGGGTGCCTGCGGGGCATGCAGACCAAGGAGGGCCCCAACGCCGTCGGCGACTCGACGACCCGGGCGGTGGTCGCCGGGATCCTGATGATCATCGTCGTCGATTCCGTTTTCGCCGTCCTGACCTACGTGCTGCACGTATGAGCGCCACCGCTACGGTCATTTCGGTCGAAGATGTCACGATCGCCTACGGCGACAACGTGATCCAGAAGAACGTGACGTTCGACGTCCACGCCGGCGAAGTCTTCATCATTCTCGGCGGCTCGGGCAGCGGGAAGAGCTCGCTGCTGAAGGCCATGATCGGCCTCGATCGCCCGGCCTCCGGGCGGATCCTCTTCGACGGCGATGACATCGTGACGGCGGAGGGAGAGGACCGGCTCCGCCTTCTGCGCAAGTTCGGCGTGATGTACCAGAGCGGGGCGCTGTTCGGCTCGATGACGGTGCTCGAGAACGTACGGCTTCCCCTCGACGAGTTCACGGACCTCGGACCGGAGGAGAAGGATCTCGTCGCCGCGGCGAAGCTCAACCAGGTGGGCCTGCTCCCCGCCGCCGCGCGCAAGCCGTCGGCTCTCTCGGGCGGAATGCAGAAACGCGCGGGCATCGCCCGGGCCATGGCTCTGGACCCGGGAATCCTCTTTCTCGACGAGCCGTCGGCGGGGCTCGATCCGATCACCTCCGCCGGTCTCGACGAGACGATCCGTTCGCTCTCGCGGGATCTCGGCATCACGTTCGTCGTCGTGACACACGAGCTCCAAAGCATCTACGCGATCGGGGACCGCTGCATCATGCTCGACGGGCGGACGAAGACGATGATCGCCGAGGGCAAACCGATGGACCTGCGAGACCATTCGACAGACCCTTACGTCCGCCAGTTCTTCCTTCGTCAGGCCGAGCCGGCCGCGACCGGCAACGGAGGGACCCGGGCCTCATGAGCGAAAAGGCGAGCCAGCTCCGCATCGGCATCTTCGTCGTCGTGGGCGTGGCCATCCTCCTCGCCGCGCTCTTCCTCTTCGGCATCCGGAGCGCGTTCCAGCCGACGTACAAGGCCGAGACATACGTGACCGGCGACGTGCAAGGGCTTTCGGTCGGCTCGGTCGTCAAGCTGCGGGGCGTGGACGTCGGAAAGGTCACCGAGATCGGCTTCAGCTGGAATTTCTACGGCTTCATCCAACCCGCGTGCGTCGTCGTACGCTTCGAGGTCAGGCAGGCGATCAGCCCGGAGATGTTTCGAAGAGATTTCAACCAAGCCCTCGACACGGTTGTGCAGCAGGGCGTCCGCGCCATCGTCCAGGGCCAGGGAATCACCGGAACGAGCATCCTCGCGCTCGAGACGCTCGATCCGAAGCAGTATCCGCCGCTCAAGGTCCCCTGGACGCCGAAGTACCCCGTTATTCCGTCGGCGCCGAGCCAGTTCGGCCAGCTCCTCGCGTCCCTCGAAAAGACCTTGTCGAACCTCAAACAGTTCGACGTCGAGAGGCTCGTCAATAGCCTCGACCGGACGCTCCGGTCGGCCGAGGCGGCGTTCCACAAGCTGGACGACCTCGACGTCAAACGCATCTCGAAGGAAGCCGTCGGAACTTTGACCACCGCGGAGTCCGCGATCCAGGAAGTCGAGGGGCTCGCCCGCGACGCTCGGACGACGATCCGGAACATGAAGCTCGAGGGCCTCGGCGAAAACGCGAACCAGCTGCTCGTGAACGTCGACGCCCGGCTCGCCATCCTTCTCGACAAGCTTTCGGCGATCGACGTGCGGGCCCTCAACGACACACTGGCCGGCACGCGCGAGGCGGCCCGAAGCCTCAACGAAGCCCTCGAAGACCTCAAGCGCTATCCCTCCGGTTTCCTGCTCGGCGGCGCTCCGGCGCCCGCCACCGGCCTCCAGAAGGAGCAGCCAAAGTGAGGGAGGGCATCGGCAAGGGTCGGTCGGCGGCGGGCGTGCTCGGCCTCGCCGCGGTCGTGGCAGCCATCTCCTGCATCTCGAAGCCGCCGCTGGTGACCCGATCGTATTCGATCGACCCGCCGGCGACCCGCGCGGAGTCCGCGCTTCCCGACGCCGCGATCGTCTCCCTGACGAGCGTCCGTGTCGCGGCCCCCTACGGCGGGACCTCGTTCGTATATCGGACCGGCGAGCACCGCATCGAGCGCGATCCGTACGCGCTGTTCGCGGCGCCCCCCGGATGGATGCTGACGCAGGCGATCGGCGGATACCTTCGCGACGCGGACTTCATCCGCGACGTCGTGTATCCGGCGGGCGGAATCCCGGTCGCCGCGGCGATCGAGGCCGACGCCACCGAGCTCTGCGCCGAGCTCGGCGGTCCCGGTGAGGCCACCGCCATCCTGGCCCTGCGGTTCCGGGTTGTGACGCCTCCCGCCGGCACGACGCCGGCGAAGGATCTCCTGCTGAAGACGTACACCCAGCGTGTTCCGATGCCGGAGCGCACCGCCGTGGCCGCGGCGGACGCCTGGAACAAGGCCCTCGCCGCGATCATGAAGGAGTTCCTGGCCGACCTGAAGGCCGTCCTCCTGCCGCGCCGCTAGATCTCTGCCGGCCGGAACAGAAAATTGTTGCGGTACCCCGGCTCCTTCCAGAAGCGGCCGGGACCACGACGCTGGTGCAGCGTTTCGTCGAACTGCGCCACCGGCATCAGCCCGTCGGGCGTGAAAAACCCGCCCCGGTAGCCGCGCGCCTCCAGAAACGCGAATACGTCCCGCGGCGTGTGCCGGGTCAAGTGCCTCGCCTCGCACTCGAAGAGGAGCGTCGGACGCGATTGCGCCAACGTACGTTCGGCGCCCCGGAAAACGGCGAGCTCGTGCCCTTCGACGTCGACCTTGATCAGCGCGACCTTCTCCCCCGCGAGCTGCCGGTCGAGCGTGTCGACCTCGCAGATTTCGTCGCGGCAGGCCCCGGCGGTCAGAACCGCGTCCTCGAGAGAAGCTCCCGGCGAGTCCCCCGTCCCGGGGACGTGAAGGGTCCGGGTTCCCGGCGCGTCCGAAAGAGCGACGTCGCGGATCGAGACGTTCGACCAGCGCATTCGCTTGACGAGCCCGCGCAGATACACCGCGAGTCGGGCCTGCGGCTCGAAGGCAAATACTTTTCCGTCCGCCCCGACGGCGCGACGCATCCAGTAGAGGTACGCGCCCTTGTTGGCGCCCACGTCCACCGCCGCGTCTCCCGCCGAAAGAGAAGACAGCAGAGCGCGAATCTCCGGCCGCTGGTCGCGGTACCGGGCCTTGAAGGCCCGATACAGGAAACGCGCTTTCATCGTGCGGCCCGTGAGCCTCGGCCGAGCGTATCAGGGCGAGAAGCGATTCGAAACCGGACCGGCCGTGATACAAGGCTCGCACCTAACACGCCGAAAGGAAGGGAGGCCATGAAGAAGACCGCATTCATCGTATGTGCATTCATCCTCTCTCTGGGACTCGCGGCCGCGTGCAAGAAGTCCGAGACGGCCGAGGCCGTCGAGGCAGCGAAGGACGCCGCAAAGCAAGCGGGCGATGCCGCCAAGCAAGCCGGTGAAGCCGCCAAGGACGCGGCCCAAGCGGCGGCCGACACGGCAAAGGAAGTCGGTCAGGCGGCCGGCGACGCGGCCAAGGACGCAGCTCAGGCCGCCGGCGACGCCGCCAAGGAAGCGGGCCAGGCCGCGGGCGACGCGGCCAAGCAAGCGGGACAGAAAGCGAAGGAAGCGGGCGAGAAGGCCGCCGACACGGCCAAGAAAGGGGCGGAGGAAGTCAAGAAGGCGATCACGCCCAAGTCGTAGCGGCAACGCCGCCGCCGGCCCGTCCGGCGGCGGTTTCGTTTTCGCCAGCCTGCTAACCTGTCCCCTCGTGCCGCGCACCAAGATCGTCTGCACCATCGGTCCCGCCTCCCGATCGCCCGAAGCTCTGGCGCGGCTGGTCGCCGCGGGAATGGACGTCGCGAGGCTGAACTTCTCGCACGGCACACACGCGGAGCACGCGGCCGTGATCGGCGCCGTGCGCGCGATCGCCGAGCGTGCCGGCCGGCCCGTGGCGATCCTGCAGGATCTGGCCGGCATCAAGCTGCGGATCGGCGACATCGCCAGCGGCAAGGCACTGCTGGCCCCGGGCGCGCCCTTCACGCTGACGGCGCGCGGCGTTCCCGGAGACGCGCGCGAGGTCTCGGTCAACGAAGCTTCCCTGCCGCGGTTCGTCCGGGCGGGAGACCGCCTCCTTCTGTGCGACGGCGAGATCGAGCTCGTCGTCGAAGAGGCCGCCGGCGGTGACATCCGCTGCCGCGTGGTCGCGGGAGGCATGCTGACCTCGCACAAGGGAATCAGTCTGCCGGCGACTCCTTTCGGCGCGCCCGGCCTGACGGCCAAGGACCGCGAGGACCTCGCTTTCGGCGTCGCGCACGGCGTCGACTACGTTGCGCTCTCCTTCGTCCGCACCGCCGAAGACGTGCGGGCGGCCCGCGCCTTCCTCGACGAGCGCGGCGCCAGGATCCCCCTCGTCGCCAAGATCGAGAAGCGCGAAGCGATCGCGCGAATCGACGAAATCCTCTCCGCCGCCGACGGACTGATGGTGGCGCGCGGCGACCTCGGCGTGGAAACGCCCCTGGAGCACGTGCCGCTGCTCCAGAAGATGCTGATCGATCGCGCCAACCGCGCCGGGAAGCCCGTCATCACGGCCACCCAGATGCTGTTGTCGATGGTCGAGAACCCGAGACCCACGCGCGCCGAGGTCGGCGACGTCGCCAACGCGATCCTGGACGGCACCGACGCCGTGATGTTGTCGGAGGAGACGGCGTCGGGGCGCTATCCCGTGGAAGCGGTCGCAACGATGAAGCGCATCGCCGAAGACACGGAGACGGCGTTTCCGTTCGACCGATGGATGCGGAAGTTCGAGGACAAGTCGCTCCAGACTTTGCCCGAGGCGGTGGCGGGAGCGGCGGTGGAGCTCGCCGAGCACATCGGCGCCGCGGCGATCCTGGCCTGGACCGAATCGGGCGCCACCGCGCGCCTGGTCGCGCGCCACCGTCCCCGCCCCTCTATCGTCGCGCTCGCGACCCGACAGGAAACGGCCCGGCGGCTGGCTCTGGTCTGGGGGGTCGTGCCTCTGCTCGCGAGCGCCGCCGACGGGCCGGACGCCATGCTGGAGAAGGCGCCTGCGCTCGCCGTCGCGAAGGGACTGCTTCGGCCGGGCGAGAGGGCCGTCATCACTGCGGGCCTTCCGATGGGTGTCCCGGGCAGCACGAACCTCATCAAGGCCGCCGTGGCGTCGCCATGACGGCCGCGCGCCACCCGACGCCTCTCCACAAGCGGCGGACGCGGAACCTCGTCCTCGGCATCTTCTTCTTCGTGCTGGGAGTCATCGGAGTGCTGATTCCGGTGATGCCCCAGATCCCGTTCTTCGTGATGAGCCTGCTCTTTTTCTCCCTCGTGTTTCCGAAAGTGCGCCGCGCCCTTCGCCGCTGGCGCCACCGTCATCCGAAGGTCGACCAGGCGTACCGGAAGTGGCGCGAGAAAGCGCGCAATCGGCGGAGAAAGAAGATCCACAAGAAGCGCCGTGCCACCGAGAAAACGGGCCCGCGCGGCTATGCGGGGGGGACTCGGTAGACGGCGAGCCGTCTAATTCTGGTTTCTCAACAGGTTGTTCCCGGTCCGCGGCGCCGCCGCGGTCGGCACGCGTCGGCAGGCCTCCATGAGTTCTTTCCGGCCGGCGCTGAGTCCGTAGGCCCACCCGCCTCTCCCCGTTCGATCTTGTCGGTGTGGGCCTCCGGACATCACCTCCCGCCGGCGGCGCCGCAGCCCTACGGATAGCGGCCCGCCGCCCAGAGCGAGGTGATGGGTGAGGAGCTCGACGTGAACGGCCAGACCCGCCGCTGCGACGAACCCTCAGCGGCGGCCGGTCAGTGTTGGAGAGGACGGCCGCCGCGTGCCGAGCGAGAGCGGCGGGCCGCAAAACCGTGAACAACGTGTTGAGAAATCACACCTAATCCATTTGTCTCCGCAGCACCGTCGGGATGTCGAAGTCGTCGCGAGAGGACGCATTAGGGCCGAACCCTCCCGAGTCGTCGCCGCGGAGGAACGGCGGACGGAGGGGTTTGGATCCCACGGACAGCGGCTTGACTTCTTCCTGATCGATCTCGGCGAGGTCACGCTCGAGGCGATCGAAGCCCGTCGCGATGACGGTGACTTTGACGTTGCCGGCCATCTTCTCGTCGTGGACGCACCCGAAGAGGATCTCGGCCTCGGGATCCGCGGCCTGCTGGATGATCTGGGCCGCCTCGGTGACCTCGAAGAGCGTGAGGTCGTGTCCGCCGGTGACGTTGATCAGAACTCCGCGTGCGCCCTCGATCGACGCGTCCTCGAGCAGCGGCGAGGAGATCGCGGCCTGCGCGGCGTGGATCGCGCGGTTCTCGCCGTCGGCGACGGCGGTGCCCATCAGCGCCCGGCCCATGTCGGACATGATCTTGCGCACGTCGGCGAAGTCCAGGTTGATCTCGCCGGGACAGTTGATCAGGTCGGAGATGCCCTGGATCGCCTGCCGCAGGACGTCGTCGGCGATCTTGAAGGACTCCTGGAGGGGAGTGTTGCGCTCGACGAAGGCCAGCAGGCGCTGGTTCGGAATCGTGATCAGCGTATCGACGTGGTCGCGCAGCTCGCGCGAGGCGCGCTCGGCCTGGCGCATGCGCTTCTTGCCTTCGAACTCGAAGGGCTTGGTCACCACGGCGACGGCCAGCGCCCCGGCCTCGGCCGCGAGCTTGGCGATGATGGGTCCGGCGCCCGAGCCCGTGCCGCCGCCCAGGCCCATCGCCAGAAACACCATGTCGGCGCCTGAAACCGCCTGCGACAGCCGGTCCTGGTCTTCGAGGGCCGCGTTGCGTCCGACGTCGGGGTCGGCGCCTGCGCCGAGTCCCTTGGTCAGCCGGCCTCCGATCTGGAGCTTGTTCGGAGCGGCGCAGCGCCGCAGCGCCTGGAGGTCGGTATTGCACGCGAAGTACTCCACGCCGCGCACACCCGCCGAGATCATGCGGTTGACGGCGTTGGATCCGCCGCCTCCCACGCCGATCACGCGGATGGTCGCGGGCGAGGCGTCTCCGCCGTCCAGCTCGATGGAGAGCTTGTGCGTGTCGTCTTCCAGGAACTCGATCATGGGACCTTCCCTCCCCCGACGCTTGCGTCTCGAAGCCATCAAAAGAAATCCCGGATGAACCGCG
>JBKOVK010000260.1:0-2943 GCA_046724475.1 Acidobacteriota bacterium
CCTGCCCGGACTGCTCGACCCGATCGACGGAGACGTCGTCGTGGCGCTGACCGATGCCGACATCATGTCTTTCGGCACCCCGTGGAGCCGGCGCGCGAAGGGATTCGTGGCGCTTCGGAGAGGCGACAAACCGCCGATCTCCTTGCCCAACGTCGCGAGGAACGCCGCGGCGCACGAGCTCGGGCACGTGCTCGGGCTCGACCACAACGCTGACCCCGGGATGCTCATGTGCGGACGGCCGGCCTCATGCCGCCCGGATGCCTTCGCCTCCGAGACGCCCCGGTTCTTCCCGCTGACGGACGCCGAGAAGAGACGCCTCCGCTCGCTCTGGCCGCGGTAGGCTGCCGGGATGGCGGGCTCGGACGCGGCCGCAGCCCGGCGGCCGCGCGTGGTGATCGTGGGCGGAGGGTTCGGAGGCACGCACACGGCCCATGCCCTGCGCTCGGCTCCGGTAGACGTCCTCATCCTCGACCGCACCAACCATTCGCTCTTTCATCCGCTGCTCTACCAGGTTGCCACGGCGGGCCTGTCCGCCGACGAGATCGCAATCCCGATCCGCACGATCTTCGAGTCGCAGAAGAACGTCGAAGTGCAGATGGCCGAGGTCACCGGTGTGGATGTCGGCCGGTGTGTCGTCCTCGCGGGTACGCTGGAGATCCCTTACGACTATCTGGTCGTGGCCACGGGCACCCGCTACAACTATTTCGGTCACGACGACTGGGAGAGCCGGGCCGCGTCGCTGAAGACGGTGGCCGACGCGGCGCGGATCCGGCAGCGTGTACTGGCGGCCTTCGAGGAGGCCGAGCACGAGAGCGACCCGAGCCGGAGAGAAGCGCTGCTGACGTTCGTGCTGGTTGGCGGCGGGCCCACCGGCGTCGAGATGGCGGGCGCGCTGGCGGAGCTGTCCCGCCGCTCCCTGGTCCGCGAGTTCCGAAGGATCGATACGCGAACCACGCGCATCCTCCTGCTGGAGGCCGGGCCGAGGATCCTGGCGGCATTCCCGCAGAAGCTGGCGGAGAAAGCCCGCGCGCACCTGGAAGAGATAGGAGTGACCGTGCGCCTCGGCGCCGCGGTGACGTCGGTGGATCCGGACGGCGTCACCGTCAACGGTTCGGAGAAGATCGCCTCCACCAATGTCATCTGGACCGCCGGCGTGCGGGGGACGCCGCTCGGCGCTTCCCTGGGCGCGCCGCTCGACCGTCTGGGGCGCGTTCGCGTCGAGCCGGACCTCTCGATCTCGGGGCATCCGGAAGTTTTCGTCGTCGGGGACCTCATGGTCCTGGACCACGGAGGAAAACCGTTTTCGCCGGGCTTGGCGCCGGTGGCGATCCAGCAGGGTGAGTACGTGGGACGCCGCATCGCCTCGCTCGCAACCGGGGGAAAAGGCGACGGGCCGTTTCGCTACCGTGACAAGGGCAACCTCGCGACCGTGGGCCGCGGCTTCGCGATCGCGGAGCTTCCCGGGATCAAAGCGAGCGGGATGCTCGCGTGGCTCCTGTGGGGAGGCGTCCACATCGCCTACCTCGCCAGCCTCTGGAACCGATTCCAGGTGCTGGCGACCTGGCTATGGGACTACTTCACGTACCAGCGCACCGTCCGCGTCCTCACGCCCGACGGTTTGAGGAGCGTCGACGATGCGCGCTCGGAAACCCGGCCTACCGCGTCAGGGTGACGTTGCCTCCGGCCTTCACATCCAGAGGCCCCGAAGGCGAACCTTGCGACAAGTCCTTGTGAAACTCGCCGACCTGAAACTGGAGTCCTGAAGCGGTGGCGGTCCCGGTCACCGAGCCGCCGGTGCAGCCCGCCATGTTGACCGAGCCGTGCAGCATGTTGTTGCCGTCGATCGTCCCTTTAAAGGCCCCGTAGATGCCGCAGCCGGGCGCGCGGAACGCGCCGGTCACTTGGTATCCCTGCTGCGTCAGCTGAGCCGAGGCGGTGGACCCCGTGCAGAGCGAGGGCGTGTCGGAGCTATATGTTCCCGCCCAGTCGCCGCTGACGTTGACGGTGGCGTTCCCCATGGGTGGAGACGTGACGTTATTCGAGTCGCTGCACGCGAACGCTGCAAGCGCGAGGGCGGCAACAGCGACTCCGATCAGGATCGACCGGCGGTCGGGCAGTCGCATGACGGATACCCCCTTCGAAAAAAACTCTTACCACGCCTGATCGAGAAAGGCGCAAGAATTTCCCGAACTCTCACTCTTGCGCCGCGAATGGGCGTGGAACAGCGGCGAACGTTTTTCTTGACTTACGCCTCTTTTGCGCCTAGTCTGAGCCGTCAAAGGCCGATGGGCTGGCCCGCCCTGGCCAGCGGGCAGCCGCGGTGGTCCCTCGGCCTTAGTTATTTCGGGTTTTAGCGGACTATTCCTTATTTCGTTAGGAAGGTTATGAACCTCACCAAACGGCAGAAGGAAATCCTGGATTTCATACGAAAGTACCGCCGCGAAAACGGTATCTCGCCGACGCAGCGCGAGATCCGCGAAACGTTCCAGCTTTCCTCGTTCGGCACCGTACAGAAACACCTGAAGCGTCTCGAGGAAAAAGGAGCGCTGTCGCGCGAATGGAATCGCAGCCGAGGCATCGCGCCGAAGGAGGGAGGAGAGTCGTCGCGAGGCGTACCGCTTCTCGGACTCGTCGCCGCCGGCCGCCCGATCGAGCCGTTCCCCAACGAGGAGGCGATCGAGGTACCGGCGACGCTCCTGGGAAAGGGCGAGCACTTCGTGCTGCGAGTGCGCGGCGAATCGATGATCGAGGACGGAATCCTCGACGGGGACTTCGTGGTCGTCGCGCGGCGGGAGAAGGCGGAGAGCGGCCAGACAGTCGTCGCGCTCGTGCGCGGCGAGGCCACGCTCAAGCGTTACTACGCCGAAGGGGCGCGGATCCGGCTCCAGCCCGCCAACTCGGCCATGCGCCCGCTGATGGTGGACGCCCGGGACGTCACGATCC
>JBKOVK010000086.1:0-27437 GCA_046724475.1 Acidobacteriota bacterium
GGTGCGCAAAGACCTGCATCCCGCGATCCAGTTCCTCTTCCTCGAGGCAGCCCAGGAGATCCATTCGGGCCCCGGCATTCTCCGGAGGCCGGGCGAGTTTCCGGAGGCCGAGCCTGTCGACGTGCCGCTGTCGGAGGAGGCACGCACTTACTACAAGTCGGGCGGCACGTTCCTCCAGAGGCACCTCCCGTTCTGGCTCTGGGTCTTCGCGACGCGGCTCCTGCTCGTGATCATCCCTCTGGCCGGTATCGTCTACCCCCTGGCGCGGGTGGTTCCCATCGCCGTCGCGACCTTTGCCAATCTTCGACTGAACCGGCTCTACCGGGAACTGCGGGCCATCGAGGCGCGTGAGAGTGCGGACACTCCCGACGACGACATCGCCCGAGACCTCGAACATCTGGAACAGCGGGTTCGCCAGACGCGCGTACCGGCGTCCCAGGCGCGATCCCTCTACACGCTGGCCCAGCACGTCAGCCACGTGCGCGACCGTTGGATCCGATCGACGCGCCCGTCCTAGAGGAGCGGCGAGGGTCTTTCGATCGTGACGGGTCCGGTCAACCGGTCGCGCAGACGGAGAACGGGTTTCTCGAACCAGCGATACATCGCTCCTCCCAGAACCAGGGAAGTGCCCAGCGCTCCGAGCGCCCAGAGCCTGGCAAACGACGGAGTCCGTGTCTGCGCGTTCAGGATCTGAAACGGCGCGAACGCCGAGAGGTGAATCAGGTAGAGAGAGTAGCTGCTGAGACTCACGAACCGGACCGCGCCCGCCCATTTCCGCATTGCCCACCGCGTGTTCACCGCCGTGCTCGATTCGAGCCCGACCATCAGCAGGGCCACCGAGAGGGAAAACCAATCGAAGTACACGGTGCGCATCAGGAACGAGTCGTTGAGCGAGAACCGCTCGATCGCGACGAAGAGCCACACCGCCCCGGCCGCGATTCCGGCCGTCCCGAGGAGGGCCAAGAGCCGACGGTGTTTCGCCAGCCGGTCGTAGGAATCGCGACGGTAGGCCCGCAGGCCGCCCAGCAGGACGCCGATCATCAGGCTGTCCATCCGCAGGAAGATGTGCTGCCGGACCCCGGGATCCCAGCTCGGGTTTGCGACCACCACGTATGCCACCCTGCCGGCCAGAGCGGCCACGCCGATCGCACTGCACACTAGAAAAAAGGCCTTCGGCGACCAGGTCCGAACGGCGAAGGCTGCGATCAGGAGGATCAGGGGCGTCAACAGGTAGAACCACTCTTCGATGGCCAGGCTCCAGGAGATCGGAAAGGACGCGGCGACAGCCGGGTCGAAGTTCTGCAGGAAGACGAACATCTTCCAGTGCAGCGGGTATCCCACGAGGCGGCGCAGGCCGAGGACCAGAAAATAAGGAGGCAGCGTCCGGAACCACCGCCGCACCCAAAAGTGCGCCAGCCCGCGCGCCGACGGCGGCCTCAGGACTTCCTTGACGATGAGCTGGCCGATCAGAAAGCCCGACAGCACGAAGAAGATCTCGACGCCGAACATTCCGAAGATTCCGAAGAACTCGCGCAGGCTCTCGAAGTAGAAGGGAAAGAAGAACAGCAGGCTGTGGGCCGCCAGAACGAGGCTGATCGCCATGCTCCGCACGATGTCGAGCCCGAAGTTGCGAGCGGAGGCCGTCGAAGCGGACTTCAAGCGCTCATCGGTGAGAAGGACAAGTGCTTCGATTCTAGCAGCCGGACCGCGTTCCGGAGGGTCTGGAGGACGGTATTCTTCTCACTTCGCCATGGGCGCCGGGAATCCGTCGATCTGGCTCGCGGCCGGCCTGCGAACTCCGTTTGCTCGCGTCGACGGGCCTCTGGCGCAACGCGACGCCCTGGGTCTCTCGGTGCCGGTCGCGCAGGCGATGGCCGCTCAGGCCGCGGGACCGATCGATCTCGGCGTCTGGGGTTGGGTGGCGACGACGCTCCTCTACAGCAATTTGGCCCGCGAGGTCTGGCTCGACGCGGGCCTCGACCCGCACGTGCCGACGTTCACCACCATCCTGCAGTGCTGCACGAGCATGGCCGGCGTCTTCGAGGCGGCCGGGCTGCTGCGCCGGGGAGGGTCCGCTCTCGCGCTCGTCGGCGGGTCCGAGAGCATGAGCCGCATCCAGGTGGGTCTTTCGCCGAGTCTCTCCGTCGAGCTCCGCCGGGTCCTGCAGGCTCGCACGTCCTCGCTGCGGCTTCAAGCCTTGCGCGCCGTGCGTCCCCGCGACATCCGACTCTACGTTCCGCAGATCAAGAACCGCGTCACCGGCAAGAGCATGGGCGAGCACTGCGAGGAAATGGTAAAGACCTGGAAGATCGGCCGACGCGAGCAGGACGAGTACGCGCTCGAGAGTCATCGAAAGGCGATCGCCGGGCAGGAGCGCGGGCTCTTCGCCGACGCCGTCCCCGTCGACGGCCTCGACCGCGATCAATTCCCGCGGCGCGATACCTCGCTGGAGAAGCTCGCGGCCCTCAAGCCCGCCTTCGACCGCGTCCACGGAACGATCACTGCCGGGAACAGCTCGCCGCTGACCGACGGCGCCGCCGGCGTCTGGGTCGCGACGGAAGAAGGACTGTCTCGTCTGCCGACGTCGCTCCCGCGCGTCCGGCTCGTCGATTGGGAAATGGCGGCGGTGGACATCTTCCACGAGGGGCTCCTGATGGCTCCGGTCGTGGCGATCCCGCGCGTGCTCGCCAGGCACGGCCTGAAATACGAGGACGTCTCCCTCTGGGAGTTCCACGAGGCGTTCGCCGCGCAGGTCTTGTGCAACATCGCGGGCCTGGAAGATGCGGCGTACGTTCAGGAGAAAGCCGGCGTCCCCCACAGGTTCGGCCGGTTCCCCCGCGAGCGCATCAACCCCAACGGCGGCTCGATCGCCCTCGGGCACCCGTTCGGGGCCACGGGGGCGCGCATCCTGAGTCAGGCAGTCCGGGAGCTCGCCGCGCTGCCCCCGGGCAGCCGCGCGATCGCCAGCGTCTGCGCGGACGGAGGCCTGGGGACCGTCGCACTTCTTTCAACTTGAGCCGCAACCGGATCCGCGAACCGCGTGTTCTGAGGCGGCAAGGAGAGGATCGCATGAAATTCCACCGCATCGTTCCGGGGCTTCTGGCCGCCGGCTGGCTGGCCGCATCGTTTCTCCAGGGACAGACCGCGGAAGAGTCCGCGAAGGAAGTCGCGACACTCGACGCCCGGTACCAGGACGCCGTCAAGAACAACGACGCGGCGACGATGAACCTCATCCTGGCCGACGACTTCGTGCTGGTGACGGGAAGAGGCAAGACCTTCACGAAGGTCGACCTCCTCAAGGAAGCGCGCGACAAAACGACGATCTACGAGAAGCAGGACGAGCTCGAGCAGCAGGTCCGCGTCTGGGGCGATACAGCGGTCGTGACTGCGCTGCTCTGGATCAAGGGAACGAGCGAGGGCAAGCCCATCGAACGAAAGCTCTGGTTCAGCGACACGTACGTGAAGACGAAGAACGGCTGGCGCTACGTCCTGGGCCAGGCTTCCCTGCCGCTGCCGGCCGAGCCGTAAGCCGGCGACGCCGGAAGCGGCGCGTCAGCCGGCGCGGTCGGCGAACAGGTAGTGAAGGATCGCGTCCGCCGCGACGCGGATCTCTCGCTCGATGTCCTTCCGGGGGGCGACGGCGCCTCGCGCGAGCAGCGACCAGAAATGCCGGTTCATCATTCGGGCGAAGGCCGGCAAATCTCTTCCCCTTCGAGCGCCCGGCAGCTTCGAGAGCCGCCGGAACACGCCCAGAACGCGGGCATCGGTCCACGCCTGGATCTGGCCCTCCATTCGCCCGAGCTCGGGATCCCCGAGAGCCGCCTCCCGCCAGGCGCGCACGATGCCATACGCGTCGGCGTCCGCGCGAAACGCGTTCGTCAAGAACCGGACCATCACGGCGCGCGGATCGCCGGAGGCCGACGGCCGCAAATCGAGGCCCGCGAGGCGCCCGAGAAAGTCCTCCATCAGGACGACCAGAAACTGGCGCTTCGAAGAGAAGTGGAGGTAGAAGCCGCCCGCGGCGACCCCGGCCTCCGCCGCGATCTCCGCGATCGAGACTTCCGCGTATCCCTTCGCGGCGAAGAGGCGGCGCCCGGCTTCGATGAGCCTTCGACGCTTTTCCAAGCTCCGCGCCTGCCGTGGTTCCGCGGGTGCCCGCTCGCTCGTTCGGAGAAGAGGCGCCCCGGCGGCTCGGGTCAGCGGCGCACCCAGACGCCGGCGACCGCCCCGCCGCAGAAGGCCAGCATCCACCCGCCGAAGATTCCGGCGGCCGCGGGGTCGGCTCCGGGAAAGAGGCGCGTGAAGAAGACGCACGAGAGCGGATCCAGAATCAGAGTCGGCAGCATCAGCAGGGTCGTGGCCGGGAACCAGGCGTCCTTCTCGAGTCCGAGGCCCCGGCAGATTCCCGGAACGACCACCGCCATCGCGGCGAAGCTCACGGCATAAAGGAGCAGGGCGCGGTAGGGAGCCTGCGCGTCGAGCAGTCGGTATGCCCCGAACCGGATCGCGATCGTTCCCACGAGCCAGAGCAATACGCCGTAAATGAGGGCGCGTCTCATATGAACCTGAATTCAGATTCATATCAGAGGCCGGCCGTCGACGTCAAGTCCCCGAGACCCCGCCTCCTCCTGCCACGGCGTAATCGAAGGCCGCCGCGACGTGCGCCGCGGTCGGATTGAGGTACGTCATCCCCCCAGACTCGAACTTCGCCGCGGGCCCGCGGTTCAGAAACGCGAGCGGCAGCTCCGTGCAGGCGAGGCAGACGAGTCGCGGTCCCGGGCCCCGAAAGCGCTCCCTCCGGGCGATTCCTCGGATCCGGGCGGCGGCACCCTGGTCCCGGCCCTGCTGAAGGTGGCCGATCACCGCGGCGACCGCCTCCCGAGCCGCCGCGTCCTCAGGACCCGCGGCCTCGATGCCCCTCTCGGCGAACGTTCTGCGAAAAACCTCGGATCGCATCGTCAGCGCGGTGCCAAGGATGAGCACTTCTCGGGCGCCGAGGCGAGCGCACTCCCCCGCCGCCACCTCGAAGAGGTTGATGACCGGGATCCCGACGCCGCGGACGATCGACGCGAACCGGTGGTGTGGGGTGTTGCTCGCGATGATCGCAAACTCGGCGCCGCTGCCCTCGAGCCGCCTCAGGCCCTCGCGGTGGTACGCGTCGAACCTCTCCCACGAGAGCTCGTCGCCGTCCACGCCCAGGCGCGACACAGCTTCGTCTTCGCTCAGCGACTCAATCGAAAGCTCCGGCGCCGCCGGCGACCCCGCCCGTTCCTCGCACCGCCGGCAGAATTCTGCGTAGTAGTCGGCGGTGGATCGCCAGCCGACGCCGCCCAGGATGCCGAGCTTTCTCACGGACGCGGGGGAGGATTCGCGGGAAGGCCGAAGGTCCCGTCGACGACCTCGGCGAAAGTCCGCTCCTCGCGGAGGATGAAGCGCTTCGCCCGGGCTTCTCCGAAATTCTGGAGCGCGGCGGGATCCGAGCGCAGCCGCGCTCGATACGTCTCGTAGGACGCCAGCGAGTCGAACGCGATCAGCCCCCACGCCACGTCGTTGGTGCCTTCATGCGGCAGGAAATAGCCGACGAGGTGCCCGCCGCAGCGAGGAATGATGCGGCCCCAGTTCTCGGCGTAGTCGCGGAATGCGTCTCTCTGGAAGGGGTCGATCTGGTAGCGAATGAAACAGGTGATCGCCATCGGTCGTCTCTCCTCATCCCCGATTGTGAGGCTTGTGCCGCGATCACGCTTTGATTAGGATCAAAGTATGAATGCAGAGCCCGCCGACGCCTGCCTGTCCGGAGTGGCGGCCGCGATCGCCGAGCCCGCCCGATCGAAGATGCTCTGCTGCCTGCTGGACGGCCACGCGCGCACCGCCACCGAGCTCGCGGTGGTGGCCGACGTGACGCCGTCCACGGCGAGCATCCATCTGTCACGCCTGAAAGAGCACCGGCTCGTCCGGATGTCGGCCCAGGGGAAGCATCGCTACTACAGCCTCGAGAGCCCGCGCGTCGCGTCCGCCCTGGAAGCGCTGATGGTCGTCGCGGGCGCGCCACGGCCGGGATTCGTGCCGAGCACGCCCCACCGCCTGAGAGTCGCCCGCACCTGCTACGACCACATGGCCGGATCCCTCGCGGTCGCCGTCCACGATCGGTTCCTGGATCTGGCCTGGCTCTCCGCGGTATCGGAGGACGGCGGCTACGACCTCAGCGAGAAGGGAGCCAAGGCGCTCGACGCTGTCGGGATCGACGTC
This sequence comes from Acidobacteriota bacterium, assembly GCA_046724475.1. Taxonomy (GTDB): domain Bacteria; phylum Acidobacteriota; class Thermoanaerobaculia; order UBA5066; family Gp7-AA6; genus DAHUXD01. The sequence goes on from JBKOVK010000086.1 coordinate 6,247, forward strand.
GAACTTGCGCGATGCCGCCGTCGGCGTTTCGCCTTCCCCTGTGTCGATTGGAGCGAGCGCCGTCCTCACATCGGTGGCGCTCTGGGAGCGGCGCTCCTGGACGCCGCACTCCGGCGCCGATGGGTCGGCCGGGATCTGGACAGTCGCGCCTTGAGCGTTCACCCGGCGGGCATGCGCGAGCTCTCAGCGCGATTCGGCGTGCGGTTGCCCGCGCTCGCGGCGCGTTAGCTCCGGAGCGCCTCCACCGGCTCGACGCGCGAGGCCCGCCACGCCGGAACGAAGCTCGCCGCCACGGCCGCGGCTCCGAGCGCGCCCACCACGGCCGTGAGCGTTCCGGGATCCGACCGCGACGTCTCGTAGAGAAGCGACGACAGGAAGCGTGACAGCACCAGCGCCACGGGGACGCCGATGACGAGGCCGAGCAGGACGAGCCGCGCTCCCCCGATGACCACCATGCGCAGGATCTCCTGTTCCGTCGCGCCCAGCGCGAGCCGGATTCCAATCTCGGGACGCCGCTGTCCGACCACGTACGACATCACGCCGTAGATCCCGACCGCGGCGAGCAGGAGCGCCACACCCGCGAAGATCGACAGGAGCATCGCGTTGAAACGCGCGCGGGAGAGCGCCGAGCCCACCCACTGCTCCATCGTCTTGACTTCGGCGAGTGGCACGTCTTTGTCGACGTCGTGGATCGCGGCCTCGAGAGGCGCGGCGAGCGTCTTCGGATCTCCGTCCGTGCGAATCACGAACGACATCGCGCCGTAGACGAGCTGGGGATGGGGCCAGTAGGTCGACGGCCGCGACTCCGCCGTCAGGTTCTCGAACCGGACGTTTCCGACGATACCGACGATCTCGGTCGGGTCCGGGTTGTCGGACATGTTGATCACGACTCTCTGGCCGATGGCGTTCCCGTCCGGGAAGTACTGGCGGGCGAAGGATTCGCTGACGACGATGACGTTCGACTTGACCCGGAGCTCCCGCTCCTCGAAGAGCCGGCCCTTCAGCAGAGGGATCTTCATCGCCGCGAAATAGGCGTTGTCGCACACACGGACGTCGGTCGTCGGTTCCTCGCCGGGCCCCGGAGCGGGACGGCCCACGATCGTGAAGTCCGTCGCCGCGCCCAGGCCCGCCAGAGGCAGGAAGCTCACCATCCCGGCCGTCTTCACTCCAGGAAGCGCTCGCGCGCGCTCCACCACGCCGCGGAAGAACGCCATCACGCGCTCGTCTTCCTCGTAGATCTTTCCGTGGAGTGTGACGCGTCCCGTGAGGATTCCCTTCGCGTCGAACCCCGGATCGATTCGAGCGACGCGCGCGAAGCTTCGCAGCAGCAACCCCGCGCCCACCAGCAGCACGGCGGCCAGGGCCACTTCCGCAACGACCAGCGCCTGTCGCAGCCGGCGCGCCCGCCGGCTTCCTCCGCCGGTGCGGGCGCCTTCCTTGAGCGCGTCGGCCAGTCCTTCGCGCGAGCTTTCGAACGCCGGCGCGAGGCCGCTGACGACCGCGGTGACGACCGACACCAGCACGGCGAACGCCAGCACGGGAACCGACAGGCGGATCCGCGCCAGGACCGTCGGATCCACCGGACTCCAGGCCGTCAGCAGCGCAACACCGGCCCTCGCGATCCACCAACCCGCGAGTCCTCCCAGAATAGACAGGAGCAGGCTCTCCGTCAGCAGCTGCCGGACGACACGCGATCGCGCCGCTCCGAGAGCGGTTCGGATGGCCATCTCCTGCCGGCGAGCCATTCCGCGCGCGAGCAGCAGGTTCGCCACGTTCACGCACACGATCAGCAGGACGAACCCGACCGCTCCCGAGAGAACCGCGAGGGCGGGCCTCATGTCTCCGGACACGTCGTCGCGGATCGGGAAGAGCCGAACGGTCCAGCCCGTGTCCCAGCGGGGCAGCTCGGCCGTGAGGCTCGATGCGATGGCCTTCATCTGGGCGCGCGCCTCGGCGAGCGACACGCCGTCCTTGAGCCGCGCGAAGGCGGACATGTAGCGGCCGTGGGGCTCGCGGGACTTCGCGTCGAACGCGAACGGCAGCCAGAGGTCCGGCGGCTTGCCCGTCAGCGAGCCGGCCTTGAGGAAGAACCCGAAGGCGCGCGGGGCGATCCCGATCACCGTGACCGGCTGCCCGTTCAACTGGATCGTCCGTCCGACGATCGACGGATCGCCGCCGAAGAGTCTCTGCCAGGTGCCCCAGGACAGGACCGTGACCGCATCGCGTCCCTCCGGTCCTTCGTCGGTCGCGAAGGCCCGCCCCAGGACGGGCTCGACGCCGAGCGTCGTGAAGAAGTTCGACGTGACGGTCTGCGCGATGAGCTCCTCGGGGCGTGCCCGGCCGGTCAGGCTCATCCGCCAGTCGTAGAGCGCCGTCATGCCCGAGAAGGCCGTCGCGCGCTCGGACCATCGAATGAAGTTTGCGGGGCCCACGACGTTACGCCGGCCGGGCCGGTCCGCGTTCTCTTCCCAGATCGCGACGAGGCGGTCGGAGTCCCGGAACGGCAGCCGGGCGATCAGGACGCCGTGCACGATGGTGAAGATCGCCGTGGCTCCTCCGATCCCCAGGGCCAGCGTCACGACCGTCACGGCGGTGAAGCCCGGGCTCTTCCGGAGCATGCGCGCCGCATAGCGGAGATCCTGTTTGAGCTCCCGGAGGACCGGGAGTCCCCGGCGGTCCCGCCAGCTTTCCTTCGTGACGTCGAGGCCGCCGAGCTTCCGGACCGCCTCGCGGCGCGCGTCGCCTTCGTCCATTCCCGAGCGCACTTTCTCCTCCACGTGCATCTGGATGTGGCTCTCGAGCTCCTCGCCGAGCTCGCGGTCCTTCTTCCCACCGCCGAAAGACCCGGCGAGACGGACCAGGAACGCGCGCAGGCTCCGGATCACCTTCCCTCCTGCGGATTGAGGAAGCGCGCCAGGATCGCCGTGGTCTTCTCCCACTCGCCGGTCTCTTTCTTCAGCTGCTTTGAGCCGGCGCGCGTCAGGCGGTAGAAACGGGCGCGGCGGTTGTTCTCCGAGACGCCCCACGACGCCGCGACGAAGCCCTCCTGCTCGAGCTTCAGGAGCGCCGGGTAGAGCGTCCCGTAGTTCAGCGACAGCCGGCCGCCGCTGGTCTGCTCGATGCGCCGCGCGATGCCGTACCCGTGGAGCGGACCCATCGCCTCCAGGGTCTTCAACACCATCAGGGCCAGGGTCCCCTGCCAGACGTCGGTCTTGTCGGCCTTCTCGGTCATTCCTATGGCTCCCCCATAGGAATCATCGCGGGATTCCTATGGGAACGCAATAGGTACGTTGGAGAACGGACGAGGTTTCGTATACGTTGCGTCCACGATGACTAACCGCTACGACGCCATCGTCATCGGGACCGGACAGGCGGGGCCTTTCCTCGCTGTCCGGCTCGCAAAGGCCGGGATGCGGGTCGCGATCGCCGAGCGCGGAAAGATCGGTGGCACGTGCGTGAACACCGGCTGTATCCCCACCAAGACTCTGGTCGCGAGCGCGGCCGTCGCGTGGACGGCGTCGCGGGCCGGCGAGTACGGCGTCCTGTTGCCCGGGACCCAACGCGTGGACATGAAGAAGGTCAAGGCGCGGAAGGACGCGATCGTCGCCGAAGTCCGCGAGGGCGCCGAATCCCTGCTCCGCGGAACGACCGGCGTGACACTGGTTTCCGGACACGCCCGGTTCGAGTCGCCGCGGGAGGTGCGCGTGGGCGACGCGCTGCTCTCGGCCGATCGTATTTTCGTCAACGTCGGGGGCCGAGCCAGCACCCAGATCACGGGCCTTTCCGACGTCCCCTACTGGACCAACTCGTCGATGATGGGCGTGGACTTCGTGCCTCCCCACCTCGTGGTCGTCGGGGGCAGCTACGTCGGCCTGGAGTTCGGCCAGATGTACCGCCGCTTCGGCAGCGAGGTCACCATCGTCGAGATGTCGCCGAGGCTCATCGCGAAGGAGGATCCCGACGTCTCCGACGCCGTCCGGGACATCGTCGAACGCGAGGGAATCGCCGTGCGGGCCGGCGCCAAGTGCATCGCGGCCGAGAAGGGCCCTGCGGGCGTCCGGATTCGCGTGGACTGCGAGGAAGGGTCCCCGGTCGTGGACGGCACGCATCTTCTCGTCGCCGTGGGACGGGTGCCGAACACCGAGGATCTCGGACTCGAGAAGGCCGGCGTCGCCGTGGACAAGAGGGGCTTCATCCCCGTCGACGACGAGCTGAAGACTGGCGTCCCCGGCATCTGGGCGCTCGGCGACTGCAACGGCCGCGGCGCCTTCACGCACACGGCCTACAACGACTTCGAGATCGTGGCAGCGAACGTGCTCGACGGCGAGCGCCGCCGCGTCACCGACCGCATCGAGACGTACGCCCTGTTCATCGATCCGCCCCTCGGCCGGGCCGGGATGACCGAGGAGAAGGCCCGCGCGTCGGGACGGCGAATCCTCGTGGGCAAGCGTCCCATGACGAAGGTCAAGCGGGCGGTCGAGAAGGGCGAGACGCTCGGCTTCATGAAGGTGGTGGTGGACGCCGACTCGAAGGAGATCCTCGGGGCGGCGATCCTCGGCGTCACCGGCGACGAGGTCATCCACTCGATCCTGGACGTGATGTACGCGCACGCTCCCTACACGCTCATCCAGCGCGCGATGCATATCCATCCGACGGTCTCGGAGCTCCTGCCGACCCTTTTCAGCGAGCTCGCTCCGCCGGAGGCGGTTTCCGTCAGCGGAACCGCGTAACGACGAAGAACGCGAGGGCGATCCCGATCGCGTCCTCGAGCAGTGCGATCGGCAGATCCTTCCCGGCCGCCCGGGCAAGACGCGCCCGGAACTCGTAACCTCCCATCGTCCCCGCAACCGCGCCGAGCGCGCCGGCGACGAGCCCTCCCGCGAGGCCTCCCCCTCCCGACACGCCGATGGCGGCTCCGGATAGCCCACCCATGATGATCCTCGCGATGAAGGGGCCGGGCGCCTTGCGGCTCCCGGTCTTCGGAAGCTTGTCGGCGATCAATTCTCCGATGGCCGCGACCGTGAAGATCCACGGCGTCACCGCCGCGCCCAGGAACGCGAGAGGCGTGCCCGCGAGCTTCAGCCAGCCGACGCGAGCCGCCCAGCTGACCACCGCCGGCGCAGAAAAGGTGCGCAGTCCCGACACGACGCCGATCAGGAAGGCCAGAACGTAGATCACGGCCTCACGTCGCGTCGAAAACGTACTCGTGCTGGGCGTCGCGGATGACGAGCGTCTTCTTCTCGCCCGAGCCCACCACGAACTCGAAGCCCTCGATTCCCGGCGCCGTGGTCAGGAACGAGATCGTACCGTCGGGGTTCTTGCGCGAGGCCATCTCGCTCTTCCACTCGCCGAAATCGAAGACGGTTGCGGTCCCCGGGTGGGTGACGGTGATCTCGCCCAGCGCTGGATTGGAGTAGTGCGGAGCGAGCTTCGCGCTTTCCGCGGCGTCCGCCGGAACCGTCATCAGCTTGCGCTCGGCGGCGAGCTGCTCGTAGAACGCCTTGCCCTGGGAGGCGACCTGCGCGTCCGCCTCGGGATGCCCGTCGTAGAGCACCTCGAGGAGCTTGCGCCGAAACTGCGAGCGCAGGATCCAGCCGGGATCCGCGTTGGTCAGGACGACCGCGCCCACGTTCTGGCCCGGCAGCCAGATCATGTCGCTGTGAAACCCGACCATGTCCCCGCCATGGTGGACCACCGGGACCTCGTACTCGGTATCCACCATGAGTCCCATTCCGTAGGTCTCGTCTTTGCCGATCGGCACCTGGGCGACACGACGCTCGAGGAGCGGCTCTTTCGGAATGTAGGTCTTTCCGTCCGGCAGCGCCCCGTTCGCGAGCTCCATCGAAACGTACTTGAGCATGTCGTTGACGTTGCTCCACGCGGCCCCCGCGGGACGCTGCGGAATGATCGAGTAGTTCAGCTCCATCACCGCGAGCGCGGGCTTTCCGTCGATGTCGGGAGAATGGGGATACGCGTGGTTGCCGGCGAGCGCGCGCGCGTAGTCGAACGTCGTCGATTTCATGCCCAGCGGGTCGAACACTTGCGTCTGCATCGCCTTGTCGTAGGCCGCGCCCAGCTCCATCTGCGGGTACATGACGTGCCCGGCCGTGAACCCGGCGGCGGCGGCCATCGGATTGGAGTATTGGAAAAGCTCGCCGAACTTACTCGTCGGCTGCATGGTGCCCAGCGTGACGAGGGCCTTCTCCGGCGTGACGTCCCTGTACTCGAAGAGCCACTCCAGATCCTGCCGCGGCATGCCGGTGCACGCGCAGATGAGCTGCCGGACCTTGACCTGCCGGGTCGTCTCGGCGTCACCGAGCTTGAAGGACGGCAGGAGCGTCGTGACGGGCGTGTCCCACGTCATCTTCCCTTCGGCCACCAGCCTGGCGAGGAGAAGCGTCGTCAGAGCCTTGGTGTTGGACGCGATCATGAAGACCGTGTCGCCGTCGACCGTCTCAGTCTTGCCGAGCTCGCGCACTCCGAATCCGCCGGAGAAGACGACCTTGCCGTCCTGGACGATCCCCAGCCCGACGCCCGGAACGCCGAGCTCCTTCTGGCCCGTCTGGATGAACTTCCCCAGCTCGGCGATCCTCGCCTGGTCCAGCTTGTTGGCCTTCTTGCCGGCGAACGTCTCGCGGACGTAACCCTTGGGCAGCAGGCGGTCGAAGATCAAGGCGACCTGAGACCCCCGCTTCCCGCCGACCGCGTCCGCCACGTCGTAGATCGCCACGGTCCAGCCGCCGCCGGCGAACGACGTCAGAGCCAGGACGCCGCGCTTCTCGTTGGGCGAGGTCTGATACTCGTACGTGCGCTGCTTCGACCAGCCGTTCTTGTCGGGCCGGTCGTTGACGACCTTGAGCGGCCACTTCGCGTCCGGCTTGTACGCCGCCCAGGCCGCGGCCACGGCCGCATCGGCGTCCTTGGCTGTCACGTCCACGAGGGCGATGTACGAGCCACCCTCCGGAGCCTCGAGAATCGTCGCCGGCCCGCGCACGGAGATCGACCACTCCGCGGGAGCGATGAACGTGTTGCCAGTGACCGTCGTCTTCGGCGTGTCGGCCTTGAGACGTTCGGCGGCGGCCGATGCGGGAGCCGCAAGGGCCGGCGTCGGAGATTGCGCGAGCGACGCACTGGCGACGAGAAGGAGCAGCCCGGCGAGGGGTTTCATGAGAAAACCATATCGCACCGTAGGGGAGTGAAACCTCGACGCCGACTGTTTCATCCAACCATGGCGAACCTGGTGAAGACGCCGCCGACTTCCGAAATCACACCCGAGTCCGTGTATTCGGACCGGCGCCGGTTTCTGAAGGACGCAGCCATGTTCGCCGCGACGGCGGCCGGCGTCGGCGGAGGTCTTCTGTGGGCCACGCATACCTGGCGCTCCCGCGGCCGCGCCGTTTCCGGCGAGGCGCTCGACGCTTCCTCCCCTGCCGCCGGGCCCTTCCGGACGACCGAGGCGCGGACGCCGTTCGAAGACGTCACGACGTACAACAACTTCTACGAGTTCGGCGCGACCAAGGATGCGCCGTCGCGCGAAGCGGCGAGGCTCCGGACACGGCCCTGGACCGTCTCGATCTCCGGCGAGGTCCAGCGTCCGCGAGAGCTCGACGCGGGCGACCTCAAGCGGCTCTATACGGTCGAAGAGCGCGTCTACCGGATGCGCTGTGTGGAGGCCTGGTCCATGGTGATTCCCTGGATCGGGTTTCCGCTCGCGTCTTTGCTGCGCGACGTCGAGCCCACGTCGCACGCCCGATTCGTGACGTTCACGACCCTGCTGGATCCCGAGCAGATGCCGGGGCAGAGGTCGCGCGTTCTCGACTGGCCCTACGTCGAGGGTCTGCGCCTCGACGAGGCCATGCATCCCTTGACGCTCTTGGCCGTCGGGCTCTACGGCCGCGAGCTCCCGAACCAGAACGGCGCTCCGGTTCGCCTCGTCGTGCCGTGGAAGTACGGGTTCAAGGGAGTCAAGTCGATCGTGAAGATCGAGCTCACCCGCGAGCAGCCCCGCACGACCTGGAGCGAAGCGGCGCCGGATGAGTACGGCTTCTACGCCAACGTCAACCCGGCCGTGGACCACCCGCGCTGGAGCCAGGCGACCGAGCGGCGCATCGGCGAGCTCGGCCGGCGACCCACCCTTCCCTTCAATGGCTACGCCGAGCAGGTCGCCTCGCTCTACGCGGGGATGGACCTGAGAAAGTTCTTCTAGTGCCGCCGAGACGGCGTCGGTGGCTCAAACCGGCGGTCTTCGCCGGCGCGCTCGCGCCGCTGGCGGCCATCCTGTGGAACGCCGCCCACGGCAACCTCGGAGCCAATCCGATTGCGGAAGCGTTGAACGAGCTCGGATTGACCGCGCTCGTGCTCCTCCTCGCCTCCCTCGCTTGCACTCCCCTGCGGGAGATCTTCAACTGGCCGTGGGCGGTGGGCCTGCGACGGATGCTCGGACTCTTCGCCTTCTTCTATGCCGCACTGCACGCGACGACCTACGCATTCCTGGATCAGGGAGGCCGGCTGTCCGCGATCTTCGCCGACGTGACGAAGCGGCCATTCATCTTCGCGGGCTTCGCCGCGTTCTTGCTCCTCATTCCTCTGGCCGCGACCTCCACCGCCGCGTCCGTCCGCCGCCTCGGGTTTCCCCGCTGGAAGCGTCTGCACCGCCTCGTGTACCTCGCGGGAGCTCTCGCCGTTTTTCACTTCCTCCTGCGCGTGAAAAAGGACGTGAGTGAGCCGGTCGTCTACATCGCGATCCTGGCCACGTTCCTGCTCGCCCGGATTGTCCTCTTCTGGAGAAAGCGCGCGGCGACCGGAGACGTCGCGGGTTAGAGCAGTCCTAAGACGCGTTCCCGTTCGGGAAAGGTGCAATACTGGATATCGGTTAGGGGGACGCCATGTGGAATGGTTTCGGCCTCCGTCGCATCGTGATCGCCGCCGTCGCCTTCGCTTCTCCGTTCGTCGCTCTCGCGGACACCCCCGAGTCCAACACGCGAGCGGTGATTCGCGGAACCGGCAAAGACGTCACGATCGTCTACAGGACGTCGCCGAAGGCCCCTTCTGTGGCCGAACCCTCCACCGCCTCAGATCCCCTGGCCGAGGCGCTCCGCCTGAAGACCGGCGGCGACGACGACGCGGCGGTCATCGCATTCCTCTATCAGAACCAGGCCGCTCTTCCGGACGTCGTCGACGCCGACGTCGTGCGTGACTTCCGACGCGCGGGCGCCGGAGAATCCGTCATCTCGGCTCTCGCTCTGCTTTCGGCTGTCGACATCGGCGAGACCGGAGAAGGAGGGCCCGTGCAGGGGCCGCAATCCTCGCCCGAACCGCCGACCGGCGCCTACCCGGACCTCGTCGGAATGGGCTATCCCTTCTACGGAGGCTACGGCGGCGGCTACGGAGGCGGCGGAGGTTACTTCGGCGGCGGCCACATCCGCGGGGGGTTCGGCAAGCACGTCTTCCACCACCGGCCGCTTTTTCACTTCGGCAATTCGTTTTTCCCGAAGCCCCGACCCTTTCCGACGCATGGATCACGCCAGGCGTCGATCGCACGCCGGATGCGCTGACAGACTTCCGTCGGGCGAGGCGCCTGGACCAGCCCCGCCCGACGGAACCGCCTCGTTTCTCCTACTTCGCTTCGGCGGTCGCCATGGCCTCCATCCGCCGCTTCATCTCGTCGGGAGAGACGTCCTCGACGTGTGTGGCGACGTACCACTGGTGGCCGAACGGATCCGTGATTCCGCCCATCCGGTCGCCGTAGAACTGGTTCTCGACGGGCCTGTTGAGCTTGGCGCCGGCCGCGACCGCTCCCGAGACCGTGGAGTCCGCGTTCTCGACGTAGATCAACAGCGAGATCGGCGAGCCGCCCAGGGTCTTGGGGCTCTTGTGTCCCATCTCGGCGACCGCGTCGGCGAGCATCACGATCGAGTCCCCGATCTTGATCTCGGCGTGGCCGATCTTGTCTCCGGGCGCCGGCATGCGCATCAGCTCCGTCGCGCCGAAGACCTTCTTGTAGAAGTCGATCGCCTTCGCCGCGCCGTCGACGACGAGGTACGGCGTCACGCGATGGTAGTTGTCGGGGATGGGTTTCACGTTTCCAGCCATGCAGGTCTCCTTTCCGAGTCGAAAAAAGAGCTCGGACGTTCTTCATATCAAGAAACGTCGATGGCGGCTTGAAGTTACGCCGCCGGCGACTTCCTCCGGAAGCGCGTAGTTCTATCGGGACTTCATGGGCCGCAAGCCGGCACCCCGCGGGGAACGAGAAACGCTTCGGCAAAGTCGCGGGCCGCCCCTCGGAGAGCCTTTGCGGCACGCCGCCGCGCCTCTTCGGCCGAGGTCAGGGTAACGGCTAGACCCGAATGGTCGGGAGCCAGCGCCGGGCCGTCGATCTCCAGGACGAAATCCTCCAACCAGAGCACGACGAGCTCGGCGATTCCGGAGCCCCATGCCGCGTCGTCCTGATCGCGATTCCGGCGGACGCCGAGAATCCACTCGAGGTTCCCGTGATGATCCGAATACAGCTCTTGCGCGGAGACGATCTCTCGCGCCTCCGAGTACCGCTCTCGGAGACGAGCGACGATCCCGCGCCTGCGGGACTCTTCGATGGGATCCTCCAGGAGAGGGATCGATGACTCGTTCGCCGCAGGACGCCGGACGATCGACGCCTCCGCGCAGCGATCGCAGTTCCCTTCGGCGTCTGGAGCCATGCCGATCTCGGTCTGCCTGCCACAGGTTTTACAGAGCCAGAGACGATCTCCGGTGACCATGAAGCCACGCTTTCTGAGGAAATGGCCCGCCACGGGCCGGTTATGTGATGGACGAACTACGCCAGGCGCGGCAGGTACGGAGCGGATGTGATCCGCTTGACCTTTCCGCACTTGCAGGCCCGGGAGTACGTCTCGCCGACGCTGGCTCCAACGTTCTCATGATTGGAAGTCGCGCATCGTTCGCAGGTCCACTCGATCGGACGGATCCGGGAGCCCACGAAATCGTGCCAGAACTGGAGGCAGCTGCCGAGTCCCGACCATCCCTCGTGAATGGTGACTTGGCCGTTGTCCGGATGGAGGGCCTTGCGAATCGCGGCAACCTCGTTGGCCGAATGCACGTCGAAGTGCGCGAGCCGGCTTCTCAGCGCGACGTCGGTCAGCGCTCCGATCTTGCGGGCCGGCCCGGCCCCGTTCGAGGCGTCGATCGCCAGCACAACGAGCCCCGGCGATTCGTCCACTCTCGGGAGACGCCGGAACTCGATGGCGAAGACCTGCTGCGTCTTCATGGCTTCAAGGCCGGCTCCTGAGTCGAGAAGGCCTCGGCCCATCCGGCCGGCGGTCTACCCTCCTTGACCGAAGCGGCTCGAACGACGGTGACTCGGTCACAGTAGGAGCACGTGCCGGCGTCCTCGCTCGCCAGGACGAATCGGTTCAAACGTCCACAGTGACTGCAATTCCATTTTCGAAGGACGGGCTCCATGGCAACTCGCTTTCTCGCCGAAAAGCCGGCGACGGGCGCCATAGATGCACGGACGCGATCCGTCGGAGGAGATCGGAGGTCATCAGCTTATCACCGCCGCGCCGTCGCGCTGTCGTATTCCGAACCTTTTCCGAAACCGGACGTATCCCTTGTAGGATGTCTACAGGACGGCGCCCCGTCGCGAAAAGGAGGTCCCCATGAAACGCAGAGAGTTCCTCAAGGCATCGGCTGCTGCCGGGATCGCGTCCGCGTTCCCGTCCGCGTTCCGGGGCATGCCGGCGACCACTCGCCCGGTACAGCCGTTGGAGGCCCCGACGACCGGCCAGATCCCGGTCGCCTTCGTCCTCTCGGAGGGAGCCGTGCTGATCGACTTCGCCGGTCCGTGGGAGGTCTTCCAGGACGTCTACGTCCCCGCTCGCGGGGCATCGATGGACGATCAGATGCCGTTCCGGCTCTACACGGTCGCCGAATCGACGAATCCGATCCGAATCTCCGGAGGTCTGCAGATCGTGCCGGACTACACCTTCGCAAACGCGCCGGCCCCGAAGGTCATCGTGATCCCGGCGCAGAAGGGCGGCCCAAAGGCCGTGGAGTGGGTCCGGACGGCCTCGAAGACGGCCGACGTCACGATGTCGGTCTGTACCGGCGCCTTCCTTCTCGCCGCGACCGGGTTGCTGTCGGGAAAATCCGCGACCACGCACCATTCCTCGTACCGCACACTCGCAATGAAGTACCCGGACGTGCGCGTTCAGCGCGGTGTGCGCTTCGTCGACGAAGGAAACCTGGCGAGCGCCGGAGGCCTGACTTCGGGAATCGATCTCGCCATGCACGTCGTCGAGCGCTACTTCGGGAAAGACGTCGTGACCAGCACGGCCTACCAGCTCGAGTACCAGGGCCAGGGCTGGCTCAACCCGGCGTCCAACGCGGTCTATGCGAAGAAGGCGGTCTCGACCGCGGCCCATCCGCTCTGCCCCGTCTGCGAGATGGAAGTGGACCCGAAGAGCTCGCCGAAGTCCGTCTTCAAAGGCCAGGCGTACTATTTCTGCTCCGACGGCCACAAGGCGATGTTCGACGAGGCGCCCGCGAAGTGGCTCGAGCCGTAGACCCCCTCACCCTGACCCTCTCCCCCCGAGGGGGGAGAGGGAACCCAAGACAGTCGCTTAGACCGGGACCGCCTCGACCACGCTCACGGCCGACTGGGTCGGCACGACGCGCTGAAGGCGGAATCCGGCCTTGGCGAGGAGCGTCCCGTATTCGTCCGCGGTCCGCTCCTCTCCTCCGGGCATCGTCAGCATCGTGATGTCGAGGAGCTTGCCCGGATGCGGAGTGTCGCCGGGGGGAAGCACCATCTCGACGATCAGGAGTCGACCGCCGGCGCCCATCGCGCGGCGACAGTTCCCGAGAATCGTGAGGCACTGGCTTTCCGACCAATCGTGGATGACGTGCGACAGGATGTAGGTGTCGCCGCCTGAGGGAACGGTCTCGAAGAAGCTGCCCGATTCGATCTCCACCCGGTCCGCGACTCCGTGCTTTTTCAGCAAAGCCGGAGCGTCACGCACGACATGCGGCAGATCGAAGAGCACGCCGCGCGGGCCCGTGTGGCGGCTCAGGACGGCGGCCAGCATGTTGCCGGTCGCGCCGCCCACGTCCACGATGGTCTTGAAAGCCGAGAAGTCGTACGCGGCGGCGACGGCGGGGGGCTCGGGTCCATGCAGACCCACCATCGTCTCGCTGAAGAGCGACGCCTCGTCGGGATGCTGCGCGAGGTAGTCGAAGGCCGGCATGCCGTAGACCTTCTCGAAGGCGGTCTTGCCGGTTTCGACCGAGTAGAGGATCTCTTCCCAGGCGCGCCAGAAAAGGTTGCCGCCGATCGTCATCACGGTCGCGTGCGCCGAGCCCGGCGCGCCCTTGCGCAGGGCCTCGCCCATCGGCGTCAGCGCGAACTTCCCGCCGTCGCGCTCGGTGAGGACCCCGATGCTCGCGAGCGTGCGCATCAGGCGATGGAGCGCTCGGGCGTTCGTGCCGGTCTCGGGCGCGAGCTCCGCGGCGCTGCGGGGACGGGCCGCGAGCCGATCTGCGAGCTCCAGCTTCGCGGCAGCGAAGAGAATGCGCGAAACCCAGTAACCCATCGACATCTGGATGAGCTGCATGTGCGGCGGGACGGCCTGGGCCGTCTTCGTGTCTGTTTCCAAGGAAGCCCTCCTCGGCGCGGCAGCATACGTCATCGGCGTCTCGGCAGACTCGAGCGCGCGCTGATCCCGTGTAGAGTTGCTCTCGACGTCCCGATGACACTTTCCGTCGGCAGCCGTCTCGGCGGTTACGAAATCCTCTCGCCTCTCGGCGCGGGCGGGATGGGCGAGGTGTACCGGGCGAGAGATTCCCGGCTCGGACGCGACGTCGCCATCAAAGTCCTTCCCGAAGCCGTCGCGCGGGATGCCGAGCGCCTCGCCCGATTCGAGCGGGAAGCCCGCGCGCTCGCTGCCCTGAATCATCCCGGCATCGTCACGATCTTCGCGGTCGAGGAGCACGCCGGGACTCGCTTTCTCGCCATGGAGCTCGTTGAGGGCGAGAGCCTCGACACGCTGATCGCGACGGGCGGCCTTCCGCTCGCCCGCTTCTTCGAGATCGCGGTCCCGTTCGCGGAGGCCCTGTCGGCCGCGCACGAGCGCGGCATCGTGCACCGAGATCTCAAACCCGGCAACGTCATGGTGACGCCCGAGGGGCGCGTCAAGGTTCTGGACTTCGGCCTTGCCAAGGTCGAGGCCGCGGAGTCCAACCCGAACCTCACGAGCACGCCGACGCAGAGCCGCGCGGATTTGACCAGCCAGGGCCAGGTCTTCGGCACGGTCGCGTACATGTCGCCGGAGCAGACGCGTGGTTCGAAGGTCGATGCGCGGTCGGACGTCTTCTCGCTGGGCATCGTGCTCTACCAGATGCTGACCGGCGAGCGTCCGTTCCAGGGCGCAAGCGCGGTGGACCTCATCTCTTCGATCCTGCGTGACCGGCCTCCGTCAGTGAGCGAGCTGCGGGTGGACCTTCCTCCGCATCTGGCCCGGATCGTTCGCCGTTGCCTGGAAAAGGACCCGCGCGACCGCTACCAGACCTCGCGCGACGTCTACAACGAGCTCCGGGATCTCCATAAGGAGACTTCCTCGCCTTCGCTGGCACACCCGGGCGCGAAGGCGACTCCGGAGCCGGCCGAGCCGAGTCGCGTCCGAGCCGACGAACGCTTCTCGGTGGCGGTGCTCCCGTTCAAGTCCGGCGGCGCCGACGCCGAGCTCCAGGCTCTGGCCGACGGGCTGTCCGAAGAGGTCGTGACGGGTCTCTCGAGGTTCCAGTATCTCTCGGTCGTCGCGAGCGACCCGGCCGCCCGCGGGAAGGGAGAGTCCGGAGACGAGCGAGCCCTGGCTGCCGAGCTCGGCGCGCGCTACGTGCTCGGAGGGAGTATCCGTAAGGGAGGGACCGATCTTCGCGTGAGCGCTCAGCTCATCGATACGAAGACCGGCGTGCAGCTCTGGTCCGAGACCTACCGCCGCGACCTCGCGACCTCGAGTGTGTTCGCCGTGCAGGACGACGTCGCGGGCCGCATCGTAGCGACCGTGGCCGACAGCTATGGCGTGCTCGTCCATTCGATTCGGAACGCGATCCGGCAGAAGGACGACCTCCATCTCACGCCGCTGGAGTGGCAGTTCCAGTTTTTTGCCTATCGGGAGCAGATTTCGCCCGCGTCCCACGCGGCGCTCAGGAATCGGCTGGCGCGGGCCGTGGAGCGGGACGATCAGCAGTCGGACCTCTGGGCCTGCGTCGCGCAGGTCCTCGTCGACGAATACTCGTTCGGTTTCGAGAGCAACGCGACTTCTCTCGATCGAGCCCTGGCCGCGGCCCGCCGCGCGGTCGAGCTCGATCGGGCGAACCAGTTCGCGCTCGTTGCGCTCGCGCAGACGCACTTTTTCCGGCAGGATCTCGCGGCGTTCGGCCCGGCGGCGGAGCGGGCAATGGCCCTCAACCCGCTCAACACCGACGCGGTCGGGATCCTGGGGCTGCAGATCGTGCACACCGGGCAGTTCGAGCGGGGCGCGGCGATCGTGCGCCGCGCCATGGAGCTCAATCCCAATCACGCGGGTTGGATGCATTTCGCCCCCCTCTGGGAGCACTTTCACAAAGGGGAATACGAGAAGGCCCTCGAGCGCGCAAACCGCGTGGACGTCCCCGGCCACTTCTGGCCCTTCCTCGTGGTCGCGTCGGCCTGCGGCCACCTCGGCCGGACCGCGGAGGCCAAGGCCGCCGTGCGGGACCTCCTGGCGCTCGATCCCGAGTTCGCCGCGCACGCGCGCGCGAACGTCGCCACCTGGCACTTCGCAAGCGGCCTCATGGAGCCGATTCTCGACGGCCTGCGCAAGGCCGGTCTCGACGTCGGCGCGAACGACCAAATGCCGGCTGCGCGCGCTCCCTCCTCCCCTCCGATCTCCGGCGCGGCTCGCGCGGACGACGGCTTTTGGGTCGCCGTGCTCCAATTCACGCACTCCGGTGGCGATTCCGAGCTCGAATCCTTCGCCGAAGGTCTGGCCGAAGACATCAACGCCGGCCTTGCGAAGTTCCCCCACCTCTCCGTCATCTCCCGGAGCTCCACGCTTCGTTTCAAAGCACAGACCTCCGACGTGCGCAGCGTGGGCGAGCAGCTGGGCGCGCGCTACTTACTCGAGGGCGGCATCCGAAAGGGAGCGTCTGCCCTTCGTATCAACGTGCAGCTCGTCGACGCCGAGACCGGCGCACACCTCTGGGCCGAGACCTACAACCGCGATCTCCAGGGCTCAGACGTCCTCGCCGTGCAGGACGACATCACCGACCGCGTCGTGGCGACCGTCGCCGACACCTCCGGCGCGCTCGTTCGATCCATGGCGGCCAGCGTGGAGGAAAAGCCGGACTCCGAGCTGACCGCATCGGACGTCGTGCTCCGACACTGGCGATACCAACACCGCGGCACGCCGGCCGAGCACGCGAGGGTCCGGGACGGCCTCGAGAGGTTTGTCGAGCGCGAGCCGGGGCACGCGGACGTCTGGGCCTGCCTCGCCCGCCTGTACGTCCACGAGTTCGCCCTGGGGTTCAACCGGCGGCCGGATCCGCTCGGCCGGGCGCTCCGTGCGGCGCAACGCGCCGTGGATCTCGATCCCACGTGTCAGCACGCGCGCGCCGGCATCGCGCAGGTCCACTTCTTCCGGCGCGAGGTACCCGCCTTCCGTGCCGCGGCGGAGCAGGCCATCGCCCTCAATCCCCGCGACACCGACACGCTCGGCGTCATGGGCAACATGCTCACGGACTCCGGAGACTTCGAGCGGGGTCCGAATCTCGTGCGCCGGGCAATGGAGCTCAATCCCCATTTCCCCGATTGGTTCCGCTTCGCCCTGGTGGTCGAGCATTTCCAGAAGGCCGACTACGCGGGGGCTCTCGACCAGATCGCGCGCGTGAACATGCCCGGCTTCTTCTGGAAAGAGCTCTGGTTGGCGTCTTGCGCAGGGCTCGCGGGCCGCCACGCGGAAGCCGCCGCGGCCGCCGAGGAATTGCGGCGAGTCGATCCGGACATCGAACGGCGTGCGCGCGGGTTCGCGGAGGCCTGGCTCTATGCGAGCGGGCTTGAGGAGAAGTTCCTGGAAGGACTTCAGAAGGCCGGCCTGGAGATTCCCGCCGAAGGCGAACCGGTGACCGCCGCCAGCGAGCGTCCGCGTTCCTCGCCGCCGATCTCCGGCGCCGCCCGCGCGGATGAAGGTTTCTGGGTCGCGGTGATGCCGTTCAAGCACGGCGGCGGGGACGCCGACCTCGCGGCGCTGGCCGAGGGCATCTCGGAGGAGATCGTGACCGGTCTGTCGCGGTTCTCCTACCTCCATGTGATCACCGGCAGCTCGACGCAACGGCACGTCGACCAGGCTCGCTACGTCATGAGCGGCAGTCTCCGTCTGGTCGGAGACCGGCTCCGCGTGGCGGTTCAACTCGTCGACACGGCGAGCGGCGCCCACCTGTGGGCGGAGACGTACGAGCGCGCCTTCACTCCCGAGGCGCTGTTCGAGCTGCAGGACGAGCTCGTTCCACGGATCGTCTCGACGGTGGCCGACATTCACGGAGTCCTGCCCCGGAGCATGAGCGAAGCCGTGCGCAGCCGCCCGCTGGATCAGCTGAGCCCCTACGAGGCGGTGCTGCGCAGCTTCAGCTACTTCGAACGGGTCAACGCCGAAGAGTCTGGCACCGCGCGATCGGCCCTGCAGCTGGCGGTGCGCAAGGCGCCGGAGTACGCGGATGCCTGGGCCATGTTGGCGCTGCTCTGCGCGCAGGAGTACGGGCAGGGATACAAGTTCGTGGCCGATTCTCTGGCCGAAGGGGCGCTCGCGGCTCGCCGCGCTGTCGAGGTTGGGCCTACCAATCATCTGGCGCATTCGAGCCTCGCGCAGGTGCTCTTTCTCCAGAAGGAGTTCCAGGCTTTTCGCAACGCCGCGGCGCGGGCTGTCGCGCTCAACCCGATGGACGGCGCCACGGTGGCGCTCATGGGGATCCTGTTGGCGTACGCGGGCGACTGGGAGCACGGCTGCGCCGTGGCGGAGGGAGCCATGCGGCTCAACCCCCACTTCCCCGGGTGGTACCGCCTGGCGGGGATCACGAACGCTTACCGGACGCGCGACTACCGCACCGCGCTCGACGCCGCCCTCCGGATCCAGATGCCCGGCTACTTCTGGACACCGGTCTATTGCGCGGCGGCATACGGTCAGCTCGGCGAGCGCGAGCCAGCCCTTAAGGCTCTCGAGGAGTTGCTCGCCATGCGACCCGAGTTCGGCTCGGCGGCGCGCGCGGAGCTCGGCAAGTGGTACGACCCGGAGCTCGTCGAGCACTTTCTCGACGGCCTCCGCAAGGCGGGTCTGGAGATTCCCTCCGAAGGGGAACCCGCGGCGCCCGCGGCCATGCGCACTCCTTCCGCCCCCCCGATTTCCAGCGCCGCCCGGGCCGACGAAGGCTTCTGGGTCGCGGTCCTCCCCTTCAAAGCTCGCGGAGCCGACGCGGAGGTCCAGGCCCTGGCCGAGAGCCTGACCGAGGAGATCGTCACGGGTCTCTCCCGGTTTTCCTATCTGAAAGTCATCTCCCGCGGCTCGACAGCGCCGATCTCGGGCGACAGCGTCGATGTCCGGGCGGTCGGCCGGGAGCTCGGTGCGCGGTACGTGATGGAAGGAAGCCTGCGTCGGTCGGGGGAAACACTCCGCGTCTCGGTCCAGCTCGTCGACGCGGTCTCTGGCGCCCATCTCTGGGCGGAGACGTATGACCGCACGTTCCGGCCGGAGACGAGCTTCGAGCTGCAGGACGACGTGGTGCGCCGGATCGTCTCCACAGTCGCGGACACCCACGGCATTCTTCCGCACAACATGAGCGAGGCGCTCCGCGGCAAGCGTCCCGAGGAGCTGACTCCCTACGAGGCGGTCCTCCGAGGCCTGGCGCAGGTGATCAGCGTCAGCGCCGAAGGGCATGCCTCGGCCCGGGCCGGGCTGGAACGCGCTGTGCAGGAGGCGCCGGGCTACGCCGACGCGTGGGCACTCCTCTCGAACATGTACCGCGAGGAGTACGCGCACGGGTACAACCCCGGTCCGGATCCGCTCGGACGCGCGCTCGACGCGGCGAGGCGTGCCGTGGAGATCGCCCCCTCCAACCACCTCGCCCACCACGCCCTGGCCACGGCCCTCTTTCTTCGCCGTGAGTTTCCGGCCTTTCGCAGCGCGGCGGACCGGGCCATCGCCTTGAATCCCATGGACGGGTTCACGATGGCGTACCTGGCCTCCCTGGTCGCCTACTCCGGCGACTGGGAGCGAGGCTGTGCGATGGCGAAGCAGGCGCGGGACCTGAATCCGCGCCATCCCAGCTGGTACTGGTTCTCCGATTGCTTCGACGCCTACCGCCGGGGCGACTACCGCGCGGCGCTGGACATCGCCCGGAAGATCCAGATGCCTGGATTCTGGCGCCTGAATCTCGCCCTCGCGGCGGCCCACGGCCAGCTCGGCGAGCGCGACGCAGCGGCGGGAGCTCTCCGCGAGCTTCTCGCGGCCAAGCCGGAGTTCGCGTCGCACGCGCGAGAGGAGCTCTCGAAGTGGTGGAACGCCGACTTCGTCGAGCACCTGATGGACGGGCTACGCAAGGCCGGGCTGGAAGCCCCGGTCGAAGCGGGCGCAGCGGCGCCGGCGCCCCGAGTCTCCCCGGCGGCGCCCGGACCGAAACGGAGATGGGGGATCGTCGCGGCCGCGGCCGCGGTCCTCCTGGCTGCCGGGCTCTGGATTGCGCGCTCGCGGACCGGAGCCGTTCGCGCGCCGACGGCCGGCGCCGCGCCTCGCGCCATCCGCTCGCTTGCGGTGCTCCCCCTCGACAACTACTCGGGCGATCCGAGCCAGGATTACTTCGCCGAAGGGATGACCGACGAGCTGACGTCGCAGCTGGCGAACATCAGCCAGCTCCGCGTGATCTCGCGCGGCTCGGCCATACAGTTCAAGGGCAAGAGCCGGCCGCCGACTCCGGAGATCGCGACGAAGCTCAACGTCGACGCGGTCGTGGAGGGCTCGGTGATCCGATCCGGCGACAAAGTCCGAATCACGGCTCAGCTCATCGACGCGCGAGAAGACCGGCACCTGTGGGCGCGGAGCTTCGAGCGCAGCTCGAAGGACGTGCTGGCCCTGCAGGACGAGCTGGCCTCGGCGATCGCCCGAGAGATCCACGTGACGCTGACCCCGGAGGAGGAGTCGCGACTGGCAAAGGCGCCGAACGTGAATCCCGAGGCGTACGACGCGTACCTGAAGGGCCGCTACTGGTTCAATCGACCGAGCGACGAGAATCTCAGCAAAGCGATCGCACTGTTCGAGGAGGCGACCCGGCTGGATCCGAGCTACGCGCCGGCGTACTCCGGACTGTCCGACGCGCTGCTCTGGGCCGGTTACAACGAGGGCGTGCTCAGCGGCACGGAGGCGAGGCCCAAAGCGAAAGCCGCCGCCGAGAAAGCCATCGCGCTAGACGACAACTCCGCCGAAGCGCACGCCTCGCTGGCCAATTTCAAGCTCTGGTACGAATATGACTGGGCCGGCGCGGAGGCCGAATTCCGCCGGGCCTTCGCGCTCAACCCGAACTACGCGTTCGCTCACGACCAGTTCGGGATCGGCCTCTCGTTCCAGGGAAGATTCGACGATGCGATCGCCGAGGGCCAACGCGCGGCCGCGCTGGATCCACTCTCTCCGCAAATCCCCCTCGACGCGGCCATGGCCTTCGGATTCAAGGGCGACCACAAAGGCGGCAGACAGCTGGCCCGAAGAGCTGCCGACCTCGACCCGACGCTCTTCTTCGCACCATACGAAGAGGGGTGGCTCGAGATCCAGGCGGGGCGGCCTCGGGACGCCATCCCGAAGCTCCAGAAGGCCAAGTCGATGGAGGCTCCGGCGTTCGTGTCGGCGTGGCTCGCGTACGCGTACGGGGCTTCCGGGGATCGGGCAGCCGCCTTGGCGGAGCTCGAGGACCTGAAGAAGAGGTCCCTGCGCGGGACTCCGACGGCGTTCAACCTCGCTCTCGTGTACCTGGGCCTCGGGGACCGCGCACGGGCGTTGGACCTTCTGGAAAAGGCGTACGCCACGAGTTCGCAGTGGCTGGGCTGGCTCGGCCTCGACAAGGCCTTCGATCCCCTCCGTTCGGAACCGCGCTTTGCGGCCCTCCTGAAGAAGCTGGGCCTGGGA
>JBKOVK010000299.1:0-5831 GCA_046724475.1 Acidobacteriota bacterium
GTATTTCGCCCTCGAGGGGCTGACGGAGCTCCTGGAGACGATCGGTCGGGTCCGCGACTCCTTCAACCCTCTGCTGGAGGTCGAAGGGATCCTGCTGACGATGTACGACGAGCGCAC
The DNA here is from genome assembly GCA_046724475.1 of Acidobacteriota bacterium. GTDB lineage: Bacteria > Acidobacteriota > Thermoanaerobaculia > UBA5066 > Gp7-AA6 > DAHUXD01. The sequence goes on from JBKOVK010000299.1 coordinate 118, forward strand.
CAACCTCTCCCGGCAGGTCGTCGATGACATCCGGGAGCACTTCGGAGATAAAGTCTTTCGCACGGTGGTTCCTCGAAACATCCGGTTGGGGGAGGCTCCGTCCTTCGGCAAGCCAGTCCTCTCCTACGACATCAAGTCCAAGGGCGCCGAGGCGTACATCGCTCTGGCTCGGGAGTTCCTTAAGAAACGGAAGGCCACATGACGACGACGCGAAGGCCCGTGCTCGGGCGTGGACTGTCCGCTCTGCTGCCGGGGAAGGAAGACGTTCCACGTGGAACGTACCCCGGCGAGGTCGAGATCGATCGCCTCATTCCTTCCCGATTCCAGCCCCGAAGAGAGTTCTCCGAGGCGGCCTTGAACGAGCTCGCCGACTCGATCCGCGAGCAGGGGATCGTCCAGCCGATCGTCGTCGTTTCGCGGGGCGAGAAGTTCGAGATCGTCGCGGGGGAGCGCCGGTGGCGGGCCGCGCGTCTGGCCGGCCTGACCAAGGTCCCGGTGACAGTGCGGGACAAGAGCTCGGATCGCGACCTCCTCGAAGCCGCGCTCGTCGAGAACGTCCAGCGAGAGGATCTCAACCCGCTCGAGGCGGCCGAGGCGTATGCGCGATTGAAAGCGGAATTCGAGCTGACGCAGGAAATGATCGCCGACCGCGTCGGCAAGGATCGTACGACCATAGCTAACTCATTGAGACTATTGAAGTTATCGTCTACAGTGCGAGACAGGATCCGGAGCGGCGAGCTTTCCGCCGGCCACGCCAAAGCCCTGCTCTCACTCTCCTCGACCGACGACCAGGAGTTGCTGGCGGAGGAAATCGTGCGCCGAGCGCTCTCGGTCCGACAGGCAGAGAAGCGGGCTGCGCGCATGGCCGCGGGCGATCGCGTCCAGCGCGAAAAGCGCCGGGACCCGTTCACCCGAGACGCCGAGGAGAAGCTCTCGCGTCGCCTCCAGACGCGCGTCCGCATCATCCGCAAGCGCCGGGGGGGACGTATCGAACTCGCCTTCGGCTCGGAGGAAGAGCTGATCGGACTCTTCGAGCGCATGATGGACAATCAATGGCAGTGATCCAAAGGAGCCGACCATGAAGCCACGAGGAGAGGGCGCCACACTCAACGGGTTCCTCGACAAGGGAAGCCATCTGAAGGGAGAGCTGACGTTCGAGGAGACCTTCCGCATCGACGGGAAGTTCGAGGGCAAGATCCCGACCGGGAGCGAGCTGATCATCGGAGACTCGGCCGAGGTGGATGCCGAGATCCACGTCGAGCGCGTCTCGATCAACGGAACGCTCAAGGGCGTCGTGCACGCGACCGAGCGCATCGAGATTCACCCGAGAGCGCGCGTGACCGCCAACCTGCATGCCCCGGTGCTCCGCATCGAAGAGGGGGCCTTCTTTCAGGGCTCGTGCGACATGGCGCCCGAGCCGGCCCGCAAGCTGGTCGAAATGCCCCGCAAATAGCTGTCTTCGGGGCGCTTATTGCGCTCGACTATGGTCCCGGGCTGTGTTATTCATCCGCGGTTTCGTCTCGCGAAATCTCCATGATCGATCTACCCAACGTCACGGCTCTCTACGCCGCGCTCGCCTTCGGGATCTCCTACCTGATCCTGAAGAAGTACCTCTTTCTGCCGCTCGGGGCGATTCTCGACGCGCGCGAGAGCGAGGAGCGCGAGGCCCAGAAGGCCTACGCCGAGAGCCTCCGCGCGCTCGAGCAGGCCGTCGCCGCCGGCGAGCAGAAGCTTTCCGACGCCCGCCGCGAGGCGCTGAAGGTTCGCGAGAGCCTGCGCGCCGAGGGCACGGCGCTGCTTGAGGAGAAGCTCGCGAAGGCGCGGGAGGAGGCGTCGCACCGAATCGACCGCGGCGCCGGCGAGATCGCCGAGAAGGCCTCAGAGCTCGCGCGTCAGCTTCCCGAGCGCGCGGTGGGTCTCGCCCGCGAGCTCGCCGAAAAGATCCTCGGTCGAAAGCTCGCGGCGTGAGCGGGCCGGCGCTTCTTCCAGGCCTGCTGCCGGCCGTGCTCCTGCTGTCCTCGGAGGAGGGCGAGCACGCGGCCGAGAAGTTCCTCGGAATCCCGATGCCGATCTGGCAGCTCATCAATCTCGTCCTCTTCATCGTCGTTCTCGTCTACTTCGTGGCGCGCCCGCTGTCCACGGCTTTCCGCAAGCGTCAGGACGAGATCGAGGAGCGCCGCCGGCAGGCCGAGAAGCAGCGCGCCGACGCCCAGAAGCTGACCGCCGAGATCCGGGAACGCACCGCGAAGATCGAGCGCGACATCGAGGAGATCCGCAAGCAGGGCGTCGTCGAAGGCGAAAGCGCCCGTGCGCAGCTGGCCAAGCGCGCCGAAGAGGAGGCCGCCCGCGCGATCGAGGAAGCACAGGAGGAGATCGGCCGGCGCCTCGAAGAAGCCAAGACGGAGCTCCGCCGCGCCGCGGCCGGCCTCACGGCCGAGCGCGCCAAAGAAATCCTGTCGCGCGAAATCACCGACGAGGACCGCCGCCGCCTGATCGATGACGGCGTCGATCGTCTCAAGCAGGGAACCCGATGAGCTCCTTCACGCGTCCCTACGCGCGCGCGTTCGTTGAGGCGGCGCCGAAGGGCTACGACTTCGTCGCCTTTCTGGAGGCCGGCGAGGCGATGGCGCGCTCCTTCGAGGACAACCCGAAGCTGCGCGGGTTCCTGCTCGCGCCCAACGTCCCGCGCGAGGCCAAGCGCAAGACGATCGACCAGCTCGCCGCGAAAGTCGGCATGGACGCCTACGGAACACGCTTCCTCCAGGTCCTGCTGCGCAATCACCGGCTGCTCGAGGCCGGAGCGGTCTTTCGCGCGCTGCGCGATCTGTACGACGAGATCCAGGGCATCCTCCGCGTCGACGTGACCGTGGCCGGGCCTTTGAACGAGACCGAGACGGAGGCGATCCGGAGTGCGCTGTCGGCGCGCACCGGCAAGAAGGTGAAGATGCAGATCGCCGTGGACCCGAAGGTCATCGGCGGTTTCGTGGCCCGCGCGGAGTCGCGCGTTTTCGACGGTTCGGTGGCCGCCGCGATCCGGCGGTTCCAGGATCAGGTCAGCCAGACATTGGGAGCGTGAGATGGAGATCAAAGCGGACGAGATCACGGCGATCCTCAAGCAGCAGCTCGCCGACTACGAGACGACGATCGATGTGGCCGAGGTCGGCACGGTCCTGTCGGTCGGCGACGGCATCGCGCGCATCTACGGGCTGGACAAGGTCATGGCGGGAGAGCTCGTGGACTTCGGCCACGACGTGTTCGGCCTCGCCCTGAACCTCGAGCAGGACCAGGTCGGCGTCGTGCTGCTGGGCGAGTCGTCCCAGGTCAAGGAGGGCCAGGAAGTCCGCCGCACGCGGCGCATCATCCAGGTGCCCGTGGGGCCCGCCCTCGTGGGCCGCGTCGTGGACGCCCTGGGCCGCCCGATCGACGACAAGGGCCCGATCAAGACGACCGAGTTCTATCCGACCGAACGCATCGCTCCGGGCGTCATCGACCGGCAGAGCGTCAAGGAGCCGGTGCAGACCGGCATCAAGGCCATCGACGCGATGATCCCGATCGGCCGCGGCCAGCGTGAGCTGATCATCGGCGACCGGCAGACCGGAAAGACCGCCATCGCCCTCGACACGATCATCAACCAGAAGGGCAAGGGCCTCGTCTGCATCTACGTCGTCATCGGCCAGAAGAAGTCGACCGTCGCGCAGGTCGCCCAGACCCTCGAGGAAAACGGCGCGATGGAGCACACCATCATCGTCGCGGCCACGGCCTCCGACCCCGCGCCGATGCTCTACCTCGCTCCCTATGCCGGCTGCGCAATGGGCGAGTGGTTCCTCTACAACAAGAAACACGCGCTGACGATCTACGACGACCTCTCCAAGCACGCCGCGGCGTACCGCGAGATCTCGCTCCTGCTGCGCCGGCCGCCGGGCCGCGAGGCATACCCCGGCGACGTCTTCTATCTCCACTCGCGCCTGCTCGAGCGCGCGGCTAAGCTCTCGGACAAGAACGGAGGCGGCTCGCTGACGTCGCTTCCGATCATCGAGACGCAGGCCGGAGACGTCTCGGCCTACATTCCGACCAACGTCATCTCGATCACCGACGGACAGATCTACCTGGAGAGCGACCTGTTCTATTCGGGCGTGCGGCCGGCGGTCAACGTCGGCATCTCGGTCTCGCGCGTGGGCGGCAACGCCCAGATCAAGGCCATGAAGCAGGTCGCCGGAACACTGCGCCTGGATCTGGCGCAGTACCGCAATCTCGCGGCCTTCGCGCAGTTCGGCTCGGACCTCGACAAGGCCTCGCAGGCGCAGCTGGCCCGCGGACAACGCATGGTGGAACTGCTGAAACAGCCGCAGTTCGCTCCGATGGACGTCGACCTGCAGGTCGCCTCGATCTACGCCGGCACGAAGGGATACATGGACTCGCTCCCGGTCGACGCCGTCCGCGATTTCGAGAAGGGACTCCACGAGTTCCTGAAGTCTTCGAAGAAGGAAATCCTCTCGGCCATCGTCTCGACCGGAAAGCTCGAGAAGGCGACCGAGGAGGCGCTCGCGGCGGCGATCAAGGAGTACAAGGAGCGCTTCGTCCGGGAGACCGAGAAGAAGCCGGCGCCGGTGGTTGTCAAGGAGACGCCGAAGCAAGCGCCGCGCGAGCCCGTCGCGGCGGGGACCAAGGCCTAGGAGACGATGGCCAGCCTCATCGACATCCGCCGCCGGCTGCGCTCGGTCAAGAGCACGCAGCAGATCACCAAGGCCATGAAAATGGTCGCGGCGGCGAAGCTGCGTCGCGCGCAGGACCGCGTCGTGGGCGCCCGTCCCTACGCGAGCCTGCTCAAGCACGTGCTCGCTTCGGTCACGGCGAAGGTCGGCGCCGCCGAGCACCCCCTCCTCGCGGTCCGGCCCGAGAAGCGCGTGATCGTCGTCGTGGTTGCCGGCGATCGCGGGCTCTGCGGAGCCTTCAACACCAACGTCCATCGCGCGACCGCCCACCTTCTGTCCCAGCACCCGGAGTGGACCGAGGTCCGTCTCCTCCCGGTCGGACGCAAGGCCGTCGAATACTGGCGGCGGCGCAAGTACCCCTTCACCGAGAAGACGTATCCGGGGATCCTCGGGGAGCTGAAGTACGCGCACGCGCGCGAGATCGCGGGATTCCTCGCGGAAGAGTTCGGCGCCGAGAAGATCGACGCGGCCTACATCGTCGTCAACGAGTTCCGCTCGATCCTGTCGCAGGTCGTGACGGTCAACCGTCTCCTTCCTCTGTCCACGGATGCCGAGACGAAGAGCGCCGAGGCCCCGACGGTCGACTACATCTACGAGCCCGACGCCGCGACGATCCTGGCGTGGCTCCTGCCGCGCTTCCTGGAGTTCACGGTGTTTAAGGCGCTCGCCGAGTCGGCGGCGGCCGAGATGGGCGCCCGCATGACCGCGATGGACTCGGCTTCGAAGAACGCCGGCGAAATCATCGACAAGCTCACGCTAACGTACAACCGCGCCCGCCAGGCGCGCATCACGAAGGAACTGATCGAGATCGTCTCGGGCGCCGCGGCGCTGGAATAACCGGGCAGGGAGAAAACCATGGCCGAACAGAACGTCGGAAAAGTCGTCGCGATCATCGGGCCGGTGCTCGACATCGAGTTTCCGCAGGGCAAGCTTCCCGCGATCTACAACGCGGTCCACGTCGTCGACGACGGCAAGGAGACCGGCCAAAAGATCGACGTCATC
>JBKOVK010000186.1:0-4263 GCA_046724475.1 Acidobacteriota bacterium
GCCGCCGAAAGCGTTCCGATCTCGTCGAGAAACAGCGTCCCTGCGTGCGCCAGCTCGAAGCGCCCCGGCCGGGACGCGATGGCTCCCGTGAAGGCGCCTTTCTCGTGCCCGAAGAGCTCCGCTTCGACCAGGGTCTCCGGCATCGCGGCGACGTTGACCGCGACGAAGGGCCGCTCGCGCCGCGGGCTTCTCTCGTGGATGGTCCGGGCCACGAGGTCCTTTCCCGTGCCGCTCTCCCCCTGGAGCAGCACGGTCGCGTCGCTCGCGGCGACTCGGTCGATCTCCGAGATGAGCCGCCGAAAGACAGGGCTCTCGCCGATCAGACGCTCGGAGGCCGGCGGCTCGGAGACCGCCCGGCGTAGCTCTCGGTTTTCCGCCACGAGCCGCCGCCGCTCGAGCGCGCGGTTCAAGATCACGAGCAGCTCCACCGTGTCGATCGGCTTCTGAAAGAAATCGAAAGCGCCCAGAGCGATCGCCTTCAGCGCGTCCGATCTCTCCCCTTCGCCCGACATCATCACGACCGTCGCCTCGGGGTCTCGCCGGCGCGCATGACGGAGCAGGTCGAGCCCCTCCTGGACCTGGCCCGACGGCGGCAGACGCATGTCGAAGAGAAAGAGATCCGGCTCCGAGTCGCAGAGCGCCTTCCCGTGCGTGGCGTCGCGCGCCGAAGACACCGAGAACTTGCCCTTCAGGGCCCATGTCAGCTGCTCAAGAAGAACGGCGTCGTCCTCGACGATGACGATGCGGCCGAGACTGCCCGCGGCCTGCCCGTCCACGCCTCAGGCTCCGCCCGGCTCGGCGGGGATTCCCGGGAACGACAACCGCACCAGCGTTCCGCCGCCGGGCTGGCTCAGGATCCGGATCGTCCCGCGGTGAAGGCGGGCAATCTGGTTTGCCGTCGCGAGGCCCAGTCCCACGCCCTGGGGTTTGGTCGTCTCGAAGGGCTGGAAGAGCCGGTCGCGGAGGAACTCGGGCGTCATCCCGGCCCCATTGTCGATGATTTCGACGACGGCGCGGGGCCTCCGGGGACTGCCCGCCGAGAAGCTCCGCACGAGCACGCGGCCTTCCGGCGCGGCCGCCTCGCACGCGTTGTCGACCAGGCTCGCGACGGCGTCGGCGAGGTAGTACGGATCCGCCCAGATTCGGGGTGCATCCCCCAGCGCGAGCGAAACGCTCGGACTGGCGTCGACGCTCCTTTTCCCCGACCGGCGGCTCGGCCTCTCGGCAACCTCCCGGAGCAGGTCGTTGACGTCGAGGGCCACCTTGATCAGAACCGCGTCCTCGCGTTCGACGAAGCGTCCGGCGATTCCTTCGAGACGCTCGACACAGGAGGCCAGAAGGTCCCGGACGGTCCTCCGAAAGTCGGCGTCCTCCCAGTGCTCGTCGAGGTTGGACAGCAGCAACCGGAGTCGGAACGACATGTTCTTGATGTCGTGCACGAGCACGCGGTCGCGGGCCGAGCGAAGACGCGCGGAGCTGCGGGGAGGGGTCGGCGGCATGACCTCCCGGGATTCTCTCTACTTCGAAGGGGCTTTGGGGAACCGCACCTGGACGGCGATGCCGGGCCGCAGCACCGTGCGTGCGGGCTCCCGCTTGACCCGGACGACGACCTGGAACGTTCCGCTCGCCGCGTCTACCGTCGGGCTGATGAACTGGACGTCTCCGGTGGTTTTCACGTCGGGGAAACGCTCGGCGACGACCTCTACGCGGTCGCCGACTTTGACGCGAAGCAGCTCTTCCTCGGGCAGGTAGATCCGCGCCAGCAGTGGCTCGACGGCCGTGATCTTGAACAACGGCTCGGGCTTGTCCTCAGTCACCTTCTGGCCGATGCGCGCGTACTTCTCCGTGACGATCCCGGCGAAGGGGGCGCGGATCACCGTGTAGTCCCGGAGCGTCCGAGCCCTCTCCCAGCGGGCGGTGGCCACCGCGTACTCCGCCTTTTTCTGATCCAGGTCCGAGGCGCTCATGACCTTCGAGGCGGCCAGCGACTCCGCCCGGGCGTACTCGGCCTTCTTCAGCTCCATGTCCTCCTTCGCCTCTCGGACGTCGGCGTCGGCCTCGCGAGGATCCAGCGCCGCGAGCTCCTGCCCCTGGGTGACGACGGCGCCGCGGTCCACGGCGATCAACGCGATGACTCCCGAGATCCGAGACGCGATCGCGACGTCCTGGTCGACCATCAGGTGGGACGCGTAGACGCGGTCCTGCGCCCGGGCCGGCACGGAGCCGGAGCCGAGCAGCAGAAGGCCCGAAAACAGGACTCTTTTCACAGTGTCGGACGAACGCCGGAATGCTATCGTTTCCGGAGGTTCCATGTCGATCTCGCTGGCCAGCGACGCGCCCTCCGTCGAGCAGAAGGGCCTGCGCGCCAATTTCAGCTGGGCCATGTCCGAGCCCTGGGACGAGCGGCGTCTCGCCGCGTTCCTGATGACCAAGCACCGCCGCAGCGACTCCGACTGGACGCGCCGCCCCTCTCCGTTCTTCGCCTCGCTCGGCCAGTCCACGGTGGAGTGCTCCGTGCCGGTCGCGCGCCCGGACGCCCTCACCGAGCTCGCCGCAATCCTGACCGCCGAGCTCTCCGGAATCCTGACGGGCGCGAGCCAGATCTACGACCAGATGCTTGCCGGACAGGACTGGAAGACCGTCTCCCCTCCCTGACGGGACCTCCGAACCCTTCATTTCTCTAGGCTCAAAACCCGGTTCGGGCGGTATACGCTTTGCGCCGCCCTACCGGCGACCGGCTGCCGGAGGGCGACCACGGGCTAGGAGGTGGCCATGATCTCGGTTCCCTCGCTTCGCCTGAACCAGTTCGGGGTCCGCTTTTACGAAGCCCTGCTGTCGGGCGCCGACCTCGAGTCCCTGGTGGGTTTCGAGGTCCTTTCCTTCGGCCCCGGCAGCGAGACCACCCGCGGCAAGCACAAGCCGGCGGGCCGGGTGAACTGGGACCTCCTGGAGAAGAAGATCGCCGCCTCCGAGCACGCCTTTCAGCGGCCGATCATCAAGAAGAAGATCGACGAGCTGGTGGCCTACTACCTCCAGCAGGCCGACGCCGGCTCGCTGCCCGCGATCCCCGGCAGCGTGCTCCTGGTCTCGGAAAAGCGGCTGGAGTACGCCCCCTCGGGCGGGCGGGCCGACGCGGGCTCGTTGAAGCTCCCCGAGGAGTCCGGCATCCTCCGCGCCCTGGACGGGCAGCACCGCCTCCTGGCGCTCCATCAGATCGCCGAGAAGCACAACCTGCGCGACTTCCAGGTCCCGGCCGTGGTCTTCGACAACCTGACGCCGGACCAGGTCGTCGAGCTCTTCGTCACGATCAACAGCAAGCACACCAAGTTGAACCCCTCGCACCTGATCTCGCTGGCGGGCCGCCGCCTCTATCGCGACGACAACCTCGCCGCGGCCCACGACGTCATCCGGACGCTCAACGAAGACGAGAGCTCTCCTCTGAAGGGCTCGATCAAGGTGCTCGGCATCGGAAAGGGCTCGGTCACGCAGGCGTCGCTCGCCGACGAGCTGCGCGACGTCTTCGCGGCGATCGACACGGCGGGCGGCCGTGTCGCCAAGGAATTCCGCGAGAACGCGCGCCGCTTCTTCCTCAACTACTTCAAGGCGGCCGCGCGGGCCTTCCCGACGGCATTCGCCGGACGCAAGTACTCGATCAAGAGCTCGACCTCGCTGCGGGCGTTCATCCGCATCGTGCCGTACGTCATCGCGATGGTCCGCAAGCGCGGCGGCGACGTCTGGTCGGCGGGAGAGCTCGACGCCGCGCTCCGGCCCTGGGCCGAGGCGATCGGCGACCGCCGTTTCGAGACCGAGACGGTCTGGAAGGAAAAGCTCACGGGTGGAACCCGCTCCGCCGTCGAGATCCTGGCGCGGGAGCTGCGCCAGGGCCTCAACGCCTGAGCATCGCGTTAAACTCGGCCGCGAGAGTTTCGTAAACTCCAACGGAGGATTCCGGAGAAGATGGGAGCTATCGGCGGCTGTCTGCTGATCCTCGTGATCGGCGCGATCTTTTGCGCGATCTGGGCCATCTGGCGCTACAACGGCCTGATCGGCCTCCGCAACCAGGTCGCCAACGCGTGGAAGCAGATCGACGTGCAGCTGAAGCGCCGGCACGATCTCATCCCGAACCTCGTGTCGGCGGTCAAGGGCGAGATGCAGTTCGAGCAGGACACGCTCGAGAAGGTCATCCAGGCGCGCAACTCGGCCGTGGCCGCGCGCGGAGTGGCCGACGCGGCGGAGAAGGAGAACGCCCTGACCCAGACGCTC
>JBKOVK010000236.1:0-23744 GCA_046724475.1 Acidobacteriota bacterium
CGCGATCATCCGCTTCGCCGCGCCGACCATCTGGTCCTCGGAAACGCCGAGATAATCGACCAGAAGCACTCCGCGATCCGCCCGGCTCACATAGTCGACGCCCTGCAGGTCGGGCTGCCAGTAGCCGACGTTCTGGTCATACAGGCGGTTGATCACGTTTTCACGCAGCAGGAGGTACGGCTGATGCGTGCGGACATCGTCGGCGGGAAGGCCCGGCGGGATCAGGTTCGCCTGCTGGATGGCCGCTCGCTCTTCCCCCCGCCGAATCGCTGCGAGGACCTGGTCCTGGAGCCACGCGAGATGTGTCTTCAGGTGGCCCAACATCTCCGGAGAGGCGAAGACCCGCGTGAGCGGCTCGTGGCCGTGCAGCAGAAGTCTCGGATTGATCTGGACGACGACGTCGAGCGCGTCCAGCAGCCCTTGCAGGTTCCCTTCCTCGACGAACGGAGCGCCCAGGTAGGGCATGATGATGTCCCCAACGAACATCACTCCCTGGTCCGGAAGAAAGAACATGAGGGCGTCCTGGGTTTCCCCGCCCTGGGCCGGAATGGCCTCGATTCGTGTTCCGCCGACCCGGATCTGCGTGCGATCGGCGATCGTCACGTCGGGGCGGAAATCCATCACTTCCTCCATGCGATAGCGGCTGCCAAAGAAGGGCTGACCGAAGTTCTGGGGAGCGGACGAAATCCGGGCCATTTCTCGGGCGTAGTTGTCGCGCGCGTAGAACTTGATGTTGGGATTGAGGCTCCGAAAATAGCGATGCCCTCCGACGTGATCCCAGTGCGAATGGGTCACGAGCACGGTGGTCAGCTGCGGGAGGTTCGGAGCGCCGGCCCGGAGAGCCTCGTAGGCGGCCTGCGCCGAATCCGGACGCGTGCCCGCGTCGACGGCGATCAACTCGCGTCCGTCGTCCGAGACGACGAAGTAGAACTCCGTGAACTCGAAGCCCGACAGGACGTAGACCTTTCCCGGGACGACCTCGGCGATGCGCCTGGCGGAAAAAGTGTGGCCGCTGGCGGGATCCTCCCGGAAGGGTGACAGCTGCGTCGTCGGAGTGTCGAAGCGGGGAGCGCCGGAAAGCTTCAGATACTCGTCGGCTTTCGCTGTCTGCCCGTCTTTGCGGGAGAGGTTCGCGAGCCGCAGATAGACCTCATTCATGAATTCCGGAGCGGGCGCCTGGCTCGCGTGGGCGACGCACCAGTTGAGATCCTCGAACGCGGTCGCCTTCTGGCGAAAGATCCCCGGCAGCTGGGCGGATACCACTCCGGATACCCACCGCACGATGAACAGGTTTCCGCCCGAGAGCTTCTTGGCTTGCTGCAGCATCCCGACCGTGTCGTTGACCCATCCGATCCGCTTGAGGAAAGGAATGTCACTGGCGGCGCCTGCCCGCAGGGCGGCGATCGCGGATAAGTAGAGAGATTTCTGGACATCGGTCAGGCGCGGCCCGAATTGGTCCAGGCGGGCCTGAAGGAATTCCGCGCCCTCCCGATTCCGGTTCGCGTTGGCGTACTGGGCCATCAGCAGAAACAGCAGCTGAGGGTCCCGGGGCGGCTGCAAGTTCACCGCCTTGAGGTAGTCGAGCTCGGGATTCGCCGGCGTGACCGTGTGCGCGCGGCCGCGGCAGGCGGATGCCGACGCGGTCAATGCCGCCGCGAGAAACAGAATCCACCACTTTTTCGGAATCGTCATGACCGGGCCGCCAGGGTCGAAAGGAGCGCCTCGACGTGGCGGCGCCGCTCGCCGACCGAGATCAACGGCGTGATCCTCGTCTCCGCCTGCGTCCAGATCGGAAAGCTCGTGACGATGCGGTCGACGTGCTCGGCCGAGTCCGCCTCGATCATGAACCGAAGCGCGATCCTCCCGGCCACAGGTCCTCCGGCCACGATCTTCTTCTCGGCGAAGAGCTGATCCGCGCGGGCGAGCGTCGGAAAGATGACCTGCTCGATGAATGCGCGCCCCGTCTCCGGCGTGGGCGGCGGGCCGGTCCGGACGTGGTCGAGCTCAACCAGAAACAGCATGGCTTCCTCCTCCAATTAGATGTACATACATCTTTATCGAAAGGTTTCCGGCACGACGGTTGCATGCCCCCTCTCTCCGCGAAGACTCTTAGGGCCGGGGGGACACCTCGGCGACCTGAGAGAGCTCTTTCATGAGATTGGTCCACCGCCTCCGGCCGACCTTCCGCCGGACGCGCTCCTGGGCCCGGTGCCACGCGGGAACGGCGCGTTCGAATCGGGCCCTGCCTGCACTCGTCAGAAGGATCTGCCTCTGCCGCCGGTCGTTGCCGGTCCGGCGGCGGATCCAGCCGTTTCGCTCCAGCGGCTTGAGCGTGCGGGTCAGCGTCGTGCTGTCGACGACGAGCAGCCGCCCGAGGCCTCCCTGCGTAATTTCCCCGGCCAGCGTGAGCGCCTGGAGCAGCGTGAACTGCGCGATGGTCAGGCCCGTTCCGCGGAGCTCATCGTCGTAGACCTGGCTCACCGCCCTCGCCGCGCGGCGCAGGTTCGCGCAGGCGCACGGCAGGACGCGGAGGGACGGACGGACCTTCTTCATCCCTTCACTCTAATGTGAGCACGTCCGGCTGGCTCGATCTGTGCAGGCGATGTTCTGTTCCGAGGGCCCCCGCCGGTCCAACGATATGGATGAGAACTTTGGCGGGGCGCCGACGGATAAACGACTGGAGGAGAACATGGCAAACGCATTCGTGCACGCGGAGCTCAACACGACCGACGTCCAGAAGGCCAAGACCTTCTACGGAAAACTCTTCGACTGGAAGCTCGAGGACATTCCGATGGGCGAAGGAGAGACGTACACCATGATCGGCGTCGGCGAGGGAACGGGCGGCGGAATCATGAAGCAGATGATCCCCGGCGCCTCGTCGGACTGGATGCCGTACGTCGGGGTCGACGACATCCGGGCGGCCACGAAGAAGGCGAAGTCACTCGGCGCGAACATTCTCAAGGACGTCACCGAGGTCATGGACATGGGCTGGCTGAGCATCTTCAAGGATCCGACCGGCGCGATCATCGGGCTCTGGCAACCGAAGCCGCGGAAGTAGACGAGAAAGGGAGAGCGACGACATGCAGAGAATCACCCCGTTTCTGTGGTTCGACGACGACGCCGAGGAAGCGGCAAATTTCTACACCTCCATCTTCAAGAACTCCAAGATCAAGGGCGTCAGCCGCTACGGCGAGGCCGGCCCCGGGCCCAAGGGCTCGGTGATGGTCGTGAACTTCGAGCTCGATGGAGAGGAGTTCATCGCGCTGAACGGAGGCCCGCAGTTCCAGTTCACCGAGGCCATCTCGTTCGTCGTCAACTGCAAGAATCAGGAGGAGCTCGATCACTACTGGGGCCGCCTGACGGAGGGCGGACAGCCGGTGCAGTGCGGCTGGCTGAAGGACAAGTTCGGCCTGTCGTGGCAGGTCACGCCGACGATCCTCGCCGAGCTGATGCAGGACAAGGATCCGGCCGTGCGGGAGCGCGTGATGAAGCAGATGATGCAGATGGTCAAGCTCGACATCGAGCCGCTGAAGCAGGCGGCGAAGGGGAAGTAGTGATGGGCAGGGTCGGGGCGTTCGTCCACGTCTCCGTCGACGGCTACTTCGCCGGACCGCACGGCGAGATCGAGTGGTTCAAGGCGATCCGGCCGGACCCGGAGTACGAGACGTTCACGCATCAGCAGTCGTCTGGCGACAGCACCCTCATCTTCGGCCGGACCACCTACGACATGATGAAGAGTTGGTGGCCGACCCCGCAGGCGATCCAGGCCGACCCGCACATGGCGAAGGTCGTCAACCAGAGTCCCAAGCTCGTCTTCTCGCACAAGCTCAAGAGTGTCGATGAAGGTCCCAACTGGAAGAACATCGAGCTTCTCCACGAGATCAACCCTTCGGCACTTCGCAAGCGAAAGAAGGAGTCGAAGACGGACTTCACGATCCTGGGAAGTGGAACAATCGTTCAGCAGTTTCTGAACGAGGACCTTCTCGACCAGTGCACGCTCGTGGTCGTCCCGGTCGTGCTGGGGTCGGGCAAGCCCCTCTTCAAGGACGTCCGCAAGGAGAACCTGCTGCTTGGCGAGTCCAAGTCGTTCAAGAACGGGCTCGTCGTGCTGACTTACTGCCCCGGCGGATCCGCTTGACCGTCCCCATTTCCGGGGTCTTGCCCATTAGCTTGCTCTTCACGAGCTCGAAGAGAACGAGAGGCTGCGGTTTCTCCAGCGTCATGTACTGCGCGGAGCGGGCGTCGACGCCGATCAGGAGGATCCTGGGGTCCTCCGGTCCGCCGTCCTTCGCGCCTCCTTCGTCCGGGAACCAGAGCTTCCAGTCCGGCGACCAGAGCCGCCGGATCTTGTCCCGGTCGCGCGAGATCTTCGCGACGCCCGAGACCGAGACCCACTCCTTGGTGCGGTCGCGGTAGTAGGACAGATTGACCTTGGGCTCCTCGGAGATCTCGCGGACCTTCGGAAGTCCCTCCATCGTCACGAACCAGAAATCCGCGCCTGCGGACCGCCTCTGAGTCGCCATCGGCCGCGAGACCATGTGGCCGTCCGCGCGCCGCGTCGTCAGCATCGCCACTTCGATTCCCTCGACGAGCTCCCAGAGCTCTTCGAGGGTTCCCTTTGCCCTGCGCTCTGATTCCGTTTTCTTCTTCGCCCTCGCTTCCATGCGGCCCTCCGGCGTTCTTCGCCGCAAGTTCCGCGCCAGATTTCGTCACCGCGGCGAGGGCTTGCGCCTGGGCCTCTGTTTGGCCGAGACGGAGCGGATGACGAGCTTCCCGCGGCCTCTGGAAGGCAGCGGCGTCTTCCCCTGGGCGACGGCGGCCGCGATCAGGGCCTCGACCTCGGGCCGGACGAGCGTCTTCGCCGATTCGAGACGGATGAAGCGGTTCTGCTTTCCCGAACCCTGCAGGATTCCGTGCGGATCGGGCAATGTGGATCCGCGGTAGAAGGACAGCCCCACGCCGTTCGACGCGGCCGCGAGCGTGACGATCGAGTCGGAGGGCCGTTCCGTGGCGCTGTAGGCGATGACGAAGAAGTTGTAGTTGTCCCAGACGAGCTCGTTGGCCGTGGGCAGGCGCTTCCGCAGGGCCCTCCGCACCGACCCGATCAGCGCGCGATGCTTCGGCTCGAACTTCGCGATGAAGTTGGAAAGCTGTCTTTCGGAACGGGCCGAGCCCTTCGCGGCGTTCTTCACGCGCGCTTGCGGAAGATGATGTCGAACTTCGGCTTCCAGGTCTTGCCGTCGTCCGACGACGTCTCGGCCGTCTCGCGCACCTCCGCGCCCTGCGGAATCCAGAAGGCTCTCCACAGGACCGGACCGTCCTTCGCCGTTTCGGTCGCGCGCAGGACCATGCGGCCGTTCTCCATGCCGCCCTCCAGAACCAGGAGCGCTCCCCGGTTCGTGACCCAGGTCTGGTGCCAGACTTTTCGCGAAGCGTCGTAGATGTTGAAGCTCTCTCCGACCATCCCGTTGACGTCCCTGTAGGACTCCCTCAGCGCGCAGCCGTCCAGGATCTTCTCGACTTTGATGCGCATGGACGGCTTCGCGTCGCCGGCGTCGAAGACGTCCCAGTCCCCCAGCCAGAAGTCGAACTGCCGATACTCCGGAGCGGCGCAGCGCGCAGGCTCGGGAGGCCGCGCGAAGGACGCCGCGGGGACGAACAGAAAGACGGCCGCGGTGAGCATGAAGGAAAGTCCCGCCTGGCAGATCACTTGCACGCTCGGGCGGCGATCGGAGGATTCATGGCGATTTACTACATCGGCACTTACGACATCATCGACCCGAGCGCGTTTCAAAGCTACCCTCCTGTCGTTCTGTCGCTGCTTCCCAAGTACGGCGGCGAGGTCCTCGCATCCGACACGGCGCCCTTCCTCGTGGAAGGCACGGCGCGCACGATGAACGCGATCATCCGCTTTCCATCGAAGGAGGCCGCGCTCGGCCTCTACAACGACCCCGCGTACCAGGACGCGAAGCGCATTCGCCAGGCCTCCACGAGGAACACGAGCATGGTGCTGGTCGAGGAATTCCGAGGCTAGTCCTCGTCCAGATATTCCTGGGGAACGTCGTCCTCCGGAACCTCGCGCGTCCGCACCTCGCCCTCGTCGGCGTCGGGCGCGTTCTCGACTCCGTTGACGATACCTGCCTCGAAGGCCTGACCTTCTTCGAGGAGCTCCTCGACGCTTTCCGAGTCGGCGATTTCCCCGCGGGAAATCTGCTCGGTGTCGCCGGACTGTCCACCGGCCTCGGGTCCCAGACCTCGCCCCCAGCTTTCGCCGAGACGAGCCCGAGGGCGCTGCGAGGATCGCGAAGATGCGGAGGCCGCCCTCTTCTTCTTCGAACTTCGGACGACTTTCCGGAGCGCGGCCTTCTTCGCGCGTAAACGCGCGGCCTGGCGCGTGCGTGCCTTTCTCGCCGGGGCCTTCGACTTTCCACCGGTTCGCCTGGCTCTCTTCGTCGAGCGCGCTTTCTTCCTCCTCACGGTCACCCTCCGTACTTACACTACATCCTTCGAGAGCCCGCACGGAGGTCGCCATGTCCCCCAGGTACGCCAACGGAAAAATCTGCTACGTCGAGATTCCGGCGGCCGACATCCGCCGGTCAGCCGACTTTTACCGGACCGCCTTCGGATGGGAAATCCGGCAGCGCGGCGATGGCGCGACGGCATTCGACGACGGAGTGGAAGTCAGCGGCGCGTTCGTCACGGGACGGCCGCCCTCCCGCGACGCCGGCCTCCTCTTCTACGTCATGGTGGCCGACGTCGAGGCCACCATGCGGGTCATCGCGGAGAACGGAGGCGTCATCGTCCAGGCGGCCGACCTCGCCGCTCCCGAGATCGTGGCGCGGTTTCGCGATCCGGCAGGGAACCTCATTGGGCTCTATCAGGAGCGTGCCCTGGACGCCGGTGGTGGGCGCCGCTAGCCCTGGCAGGGCCGTCCTGTCACGTTTCCGGGAGCTGTCCGGTCTCTACCTTCGGGGACGATCCGATGAGCCCCGACGGGAGGGTCACCAATGACCAGAAACAAAGCCATCTACTGGATTGCGACAGGACTCGTATGTGCCGTGATGGTGTACAGCGCCATCAACTTCAATCTCGCCAATCCGCTGGGCCCGATGAAAGGCGCCTTTCGCCACTTGCTCCTGCCCGACTATTTCCGGATCGAGCTGACCATCGCCTAGGCGCTGGGCGTCCTGGCCCTGCTGCTGCCGGGCGTCCCGTCGAAGGTCCGGGAGTTTGCGTACACGGGTTTTGCCATCACGCTGGTCTCGGCCGCCATCGCCCATTTTTCGGTCGGCGACCCCTTCTTCTTCGTCATCGATCCGCTGATCTTCCTGGGCGCCTTGGTGATGTCCTACGTGTACTCTCAGAAACTCCAGCCGGACGAGCGCTCGCTGGGACGGCGTCCGGGCCGGCCGCTCGCCGCAACGGCGATGCGAACGCCGGCGTGAACGAGGCCATGAGCCGCGACGCGACGAACCCGACCGCGCTGACCGCCTTCGAAGAGCATCGGGAGGTTCTGTTCTCGATCGCGTACCGCATGCTCGGAAGCGTCACGGACGCGGAAGATGTCCTTCAGGAGGCATATCTGCGCTGGGAGAAAGCCTCCGAGAACGAGATACGATCGCCCCGGGCGTTCCTGGTCACGGTCATCAGCCGACTCTGCATCAACCATCTCCAGTCGGCGCGCGTGCAGCGCGAGACGTACGTCGGCGAGTGGCTGCCCGAGCCGCTCGTGACCGACCCGGGAAGCAACGCCGCCCGGATCGCTCAGGTCGACGAGTCGGTCTCGATGGCGTTGCTCCTGATGCTCGAGCGGCTCACGCCGGCGGAGCGGGCCGTCTTTCTGCTGCACGAGGTCTTCGACTACAAGCACGCCGAGATCGCAGCAGCCCTGGACTTGACCGAGGAGAACTGTCGTCAGCTCCTGCGGAGGGCGCAGCAGCACGTCCATCTGGCCCGTCCCCGCTTTCGACCGCCCGCCCGGGAACACCGGGAGCTGCTCGAGCGCTTTCGCGAAGCGGCCGGCTCCGGCGACATGGACTATTTGATCTCGATGCTCTCCGGGGACGTCGTCCTGCACACCGACGGCGGCGGCAAGGCGTCCGCCCTCATGCTTCCGATCGACGGACCGGAGAACGTCGCCCGCGTCAGCGTGCATGGCTTCGGAAGGCTGCTCGCGCTCGGCGTTCGGCAGCGATTCGTTGAGATCAACGGACAGCCGGGTGTCGTCAGCTACCAGGACGGACGGCCGCAGTCCGTGTTCACCTTCGAGGTCGCGGACGGACGGATCCAGGCGATCTACATCGTGACCAATCCCGAGAAGCTGAGGCACCTGCCTCCCCCGCCGTCCTGAGCTCTACCGGACCGGCGCTCCGTTTTTCGCTTCCCACGCCCGGATGTTCTTCTTCGACTGGTCGAAGACGCGCGCGTAGTTTTCCTTGCAGATCTTCCGCGTCAGCTCGGGACCGAGCTGCCGCCAGAGCGGGTCCCAGACGTCGTAGCTCTTCTTCAACAGCACCCAGTCCTGCGTCGCGGCCTGGTCGGAGCCGAAGAGGAACCGGTCGGGGTACTTTCGAATCAGGTCCGCCGTCATCTTCACGTGCTCGGGCGTGTCGAGAACGCCGGCGGCGATGACGGATCCCCAGGACAAGTCGATCGAGACGTGCCGGAACGCCGGATCGCCGAGCATCGCGTCCATGTATTGCCAGTGCTCCGGGTACGGCCGCACGCCGCGCCCATTGCCCATGAAGTGCGCCCAGATCATGGTCACGTTCGGGTGACGGTTCAAGAACGCCTGGAACGCCTCGAGGTACTGCGGCTTCGGCGTCCCGCCGCCGAAATACTGGGCGCGTGCGAACGGATCCTTGAAGAGGTCGAGGTTGCCCGGCGTGTCGTGATCGCAGTGCACGACCGCGACAGCGCCCATCTCCCCGATCGCGTCGAACACGTCATCGAGGGATGCGCTGTACAGGCTCGGCGGCCCGCCGCTGACTTTTTCCGAGAATTCCTGCTTCTTGAAATGAATCTCGCCGAACCCGCTCCAGACTCCGGGATACAACCGGACCATCAGCTTGATGTACTCGCCCGCGCGGCTGTCCTTGAGGTTGAACGCGCTCATCAGCGGATCCAGGCGCGCCCGGTCCTTCTCCGGCAGCGCGAGGTACTTGTGCGCCACGAGCACGTCCTGGATCGCGTTGTAGTAGAGCACCTGGCCGTCGGTCTGCGTGTAGTAGACCGGCGCGAACTTCCCGTCGATGACCGGATCGTGCGCGATCGTGACCGCGAGGCCCATCATGACGGCCCGGCAGACGTTGCCATCCATCATCTTCACGACGTCGGGGATCGGCACCCCCTGCGCGCGGAAATCCTGGACGTGGAAATGCGCGTCGTTGTAGAGGCACTGGTCCGCGACTTGCGCCGACGCCGGTTTCGACATGGTTGCGAGCGCCAGAAGCGCGGCGATGCTCAGGAATCGGGATCTCTGGACCGTCACCGTTCCTCCTTCGAAAGCGAGTCGTGTGACGGTACGGCGTGCACCGATCCACCCGATGCGTACTTAACGAAGACTTCATCGAGTGGACCGGTCCAAATGAGATCGCCGGGAATTCCGGGAATTTCGCGGCGGCGGACGGAGATGTCACAAGAGTGCGGCCGGTTCGTTCGAGCGCCGCCGATCAGGTGCCTCCCTCGGGTCGATCCGCACGAACGTGGGTTTTCTGACCAGAGGAGGATCAATGGAACACAGAGTCGATTACACGAAAGCGGCGCCCGGAGCGTTTCAGGCGATGCTGGGCCTCGGGAAGTACCTGGACCATAGCGCCCTCGAGCCCGTCCTGCAGGATCTGGTCAAGCTGAGAGCATCCCAGATCAACGGCTGTGCCTACTGCATCGACATGCACTGGAAGGATCTCCGTGCGCAGGGAGAGACCGAGCAGAGACTCTACGGCCTCGACGCGTGGGCCGAGTCTCCGTACTACACCGAGCGCGAGCGCGCGGCGCTGGCGTGGACGGAGGCGGTGACGCGGCTGGACGGCGGCCACGTTTCCGACCCCGTTTTCCAGGAGGCGCGCCGCTTCTTCTCCGAAAAGGAGCTGGCGGATCTGACGCTCTGCATCGTAGCCATCAACGGCTGGAATCGTTTCAACATCGCGTTTCGGGCGCCCGCGGGCACGTATCGACCGGCTCCGAGAGCCCGGACCGCGCCGAGCCTCCGCCCGACACGACCCGAAGCCTCTCACTAGGCTTCGCGAGACGAGCATCGTCCCCTCCCCGGCGGCGGGGAGGGGACCCGGAGGTCTCGAAGTCACCCGGAACCTTTCCCTGCGTATATAAGTGTGATACCTATATGTCGCAATGCAACATATACGGATGGACCGCCAGCTCAAGAAGGGATCGACCGAGCTCCTCGTCTTGTCCTTGGTAGAGCGGCGGGCCCGCCACGGCTACGAGATCGGGAAGCTTATCGAGACGCGGTCGGGCGGGGCGCTGCGCTTCAACGTGGCGTCTCTCTATCCCCTTCTGTATCGGCTCGAGGCCCGCGGTTTGATCGAGGGCCGCTGGGTCGAGAAGCCCTCGCAGCGGCGACGCCGCTACTACCGCCTGACGGTCGAGGGAAGGAAGATGCTGCGCCTGCAGCAGAGCACCTGGGCCGCTTTCGTCGACGCGATGCGCCGCATCACCGAGGCCGAACATGCCTGACTGGTCGCGGGAGATCCGCGACCGGCTGGCGGCTCTGAAGCTCGATCCGGGCCGCGAGGCTTCCGTCGTCGAGGAGATCGCGCAGCACCTCGACGACCGGTACGAGGAGCTGACCGCGCGCGGCGTCTCGCCCGAGGAAGCCCGGCGCAGCGCGCTCGACGAGCTCGACCGACCGGCGCTCGCCGCCGTCCTCGCCGGCTCCCTGCCGCGGCGCGAGCCTACACGGCTTCCGCCTTCGGAGGACGGAACGGGCTGGCTCTCGGGCATCGGCAAGGATTTTCGCTACGGCGCGCGGCGCCTGCGGCTGGATCCTCTCTTCTCTCTCGTCGTGGTTCTGTCGCTCGCGCTGGGAATCGGCGCCAACACCGCGATCTTTCAACTCCTCGACGCGGTGCGTCTGCGAAGCCTGCCGGTCGCGCATCCGAACCAGCTCTACAACGTCCGCATCCCGCCGGGGAGCAGCCGAAGCGGCAACTTCTCGGGCCGCTGGCCTCAGCTGACCTCGGCGCAGTGGGACCGCATCCGCAGCGAGCAAAAGGCATTCTCGAAGCTCGCGGCCTGGAGCTCCGATCGGATCAACCTCGCCGCCGGCGGCGAGGCGCACTTCGCCGAAGGCCTCTACGTCAGCGGGACGTTTTTCGACACCGTCGGCGTCGCGCCGCTCCGGGGACGAGTCCTGGGTCCGGGTGACGACGCGCCCGGCTGCCCGTCGCCCGCCGCCGTCCTGAGCGAACGTTTCTGGGAACGGGAGCTCGGCGGGCGGGAGATCGCCACCGGCGAGACCATCACGGTCGAAGGCAAGCGATTCGAGATCGCCGGAGTTACGCCGGCTCGTTTCTTCGGCGTGGACGTCGGCCGCGCCTTCGACGTCGCGATTCCCCTCTGCGCCGAAGACCTTATCGCCGACTCGCCGCGCACGCAGAAACGCCGGAACTGGTGGCTGGCCGCGGTCGGCCGGCTCGCGCCCGGATGGACGCTCGAGAAGGCCAACGCCCATCTCGCCGCGATCTCCGGGGGAATCTTCGAATCGACGCTGCCCGAGACCTACGACGCGACCCGCGCGAAGGATTACCTCTCCCTCCGGCTGCAGGCGCGGCCCCTCGCGAGCGGCTTCTCGGATCTGCGCGAGCAGTACGCCTCGCCTCTCTGGCTTCTGCTCGGCATCTCCGCGCTCGTCCTTCTGATCGCCTGCGCGAACATCGCCAACCTGATGATCGCGCGGGCGAGCGCGCGGCAACGCGAGATCGCCGTACGCCTCGCGCTCGGTGCTTCGCGCCGTCGGCTGATTCGCCAGCTTCTCGCCGAGAGTCTCGTCCTCGCCGCGGCGGGAGCGGCGTGCGGAGCCTTGCTCGCACGGACTCTGAGCCGGCTTCTCGTTACGTTCCTGAGCACGCAGGACTCGCCATGGTTCGTCGAGATGCCGCTGGACCTCAGGCTGCTCGGCTTCACGGCCGCGGTCGCGGCGTTGACCTGCGTTCTCTTCGGGCTCCTTCCCGCCGTTCAGGCCTCGCGGACGGAGCCCATCGAAGCGATCAAGACGGGAGGCCGCGGCGTCGCGGGCGCCGGCGCGAAGCTCTCGGTCCGCCGAGCGCTCGTTGTCTGCCAAGTCGCATTTTCGCTCGTGCTTCTGGTCGGATCGCTGCTCTTCGTCCGAAGCCTACGGAATCTCCTCACGCTCGACGCCGGCTTCCGGCACGACCGGATCCTGTCGATCCGGGCGGATTACACGCGCGCCCGCGTGCCGCCCGAGCAACGCACCGCGTTCCTCCGCAAGCTTCTCGAGCGCGTCCGGGCCGTGCCCGGCGTCACCGCGGCCGCGAGCGCGGTCATCGTTCCTCTGGGCGGGGATTTCTGGAACGATTTCGTCCGCATTGAGGGCACCGAGGTCCAGCGCAAGGAAGCCAATTTCAACCGGGTCAGCCCGGGCTACTTCGGGACCATGGAAACCGCCTTCATCGCCGGCCGGGACTTCGACGATCGCGACGCCCAGGGCTCCGAGCTCGTCGCGATTGTCACGGAGACGTTCGCCCGCACTCTTCTTCCCGGACAGAATCCGGTCGGCCGCGTCGTCCAGGTCGACGAGGAGGCCGGCTCGGGTCGCGTGGGGCGCTACCGGATCGTCGGCCTCGTCCGGAACACCAAGTACGGAGAACTCCGCGAAGACTTCGCGCCGATCGTCTTCCTCCCTATGGCGCAGGACGAGCAGTCTCGCCACGGAATCGCCATCGTCGTCCGTTCGGACTTGCCGCTCGCGACGCTGCGGGCCTCGCTGACGGCGGCCATCACGGGCGTGAGCCCGGACATCAGCGTCACCTTCCGGCCGTTTCGCAACATCGTGCGCGACGGTCTCCTCCGCGAGCGCCTCATGGCGAGCCTCTCGACGTTCTTCGGGCTCCTCGCCGCGATTCTCGCGATGGTCGGGCTCTACGGCGTCGTCTCCTTCATGGTCGTCCGCCGCCGCAACGAGATCGGCGTGCGGATTGCCCTGGGCGCCAGCCGCCGGGACATCCTCGTCCTCGTGCTGCGCGAGGCCGGGACGCTCGTGGCCGTCGGCCTCGCGATCGGCGTCGTCCTCGCCATCGTCGCGGCCCAGCTCGGCCGGTCTCTCCTGTTCGGCTTGCAGCCGAGCGACCCGGCGACCATCGGCGCGGCCGCCCTGGGTCTCGCGGCCGTCGCCGCCGCCGCCAGCGCCTTCCCCGCGCAGCGGGCCGCGAGACTCGATCCGGTCACGGCGTTGAGGGAGGAATGAGCTAGGCTCTCGTTCCATGCGGCGGTCGGGCGTCTGGCTGCTCTCTGCCCTGTGGATGGCCGCGGTTCCGTCCCGACCCGATTACACGATCCAGGCGATCCGCTACGGAACCATCAAGGACTTCCCGGTCTCGGACCTCGTGATGGGCGCGCCCGAGGGCGAGAAAGTCGACATCGCCATGGTCGTCTGGCTCATCCGAGGCGGAGGCCGCAACGTTCTCTTCGACAGCGGCTTTCATCGGGAGAAGTGGCTGAAAGAGTTCCCGTCGTTCACCGACTACCTCCGCCCCGACGAGGCCGTGAAGCTCGCCGGCGTGTCGCCCGCAGAGGTCACCGACGTCGTGATCAGCCACGCGCACTGGGACCACATGGGCGGCATCGATCTCTTCCCGAAGGCGGCCGTCTGGATCCAGGAGGAGGAGTTTTCGTACTACACGGGGGATGCCTGGAAGCCCGGAGGCAAACATGGCGGCATCGATCCCGAGGACGTGAAGGCCCTCGAGAAGATCCGAAAGGACGGACGCCTCCGTCTCGTCGAGGGCGACGACGTGGAGATCATTGCCGGCATACGCGCCTACACGGGAGCGCGCCACACCTACGCGTCCCAGTACATCCGCGTCGACGGCAAGACGCCCTTCGTGCTGGCCTCGGACAACTGTTACCTCTACCGCAACCTCGCCGAGCACAAGGCGAGCGCGACGTTCAGCGAGGCGGACCGGCCCGCCAACATCCGCAACCAGGCACGGATGGTCGAGCTCGCGGGCTCCGCGGATCGCGTCGTGCCGGGCCACGACGCGAAACAGTTCGAGAAATTCCCGACCCAGGGGCGGGTCGCGAGAATCCAGTGAGTGTTCGACATGCCCTGTGGATGATTATCCTGATGCTCGGCGCTGCCGCCTATGGACAGGAGCCGCCGCCGACCATCGCATCGGTGATCGACCTCGAGATCCAGGGCGTCGAGAAGCAAGTCATCGCAGCCGCGGAGGCCATGCCCGAAGAAAAATACGGCTTCACTCCCGAGAGCCTGAAGATCCCGGACAGCGACTACAAAGGCGTCCGGACGTTCGGCCAGCAGGTCAGCCACATTGCCGCGTCGAACTACGCCATCTGGTGGAGGATCACCGGCGAGTCCGTCCCGGACGATTACAAGGGCGGGAACGGTCCGGATGCGTGGAAGACGAAGGGCATTCTGAAGTTTCTGAGGGATTCCTTTGCGCTGGGCCACCGCGGACGCGCACGACAGCCTGTCCGACACGTACCTCGCGAACGGCCAGAAGGACCTGGCGCGCCAGAACGCCGAGAAGGCTCTGGAGTTGCTGAAGTCCGACACCACGGATTCCGAGCCCCGGCGCGCCGAGATCCGCGAGAGCGCGGAGGGAAAGCTCGCGCAGCTGAAGAAGAAGACTTAGTGTCATCCCGAGGGATCCCGTACTCGGCAGGCCCTGAGCCACCGCTGGGCGATCGAGTTCGGGATCCCTCGGCGCTACGCGCCTCGGGATGACGGGCCTAAGGACTCCTCTTCACCGGCACCGCCGCTCCCTTGACGATGAGCCAGATCCCCAGCCAGACCTCGAACACGAGCAGCGGGGGCCATATGAGCTCCGTGAGCGGACCGCTGATCGCGCCGGTCTGACGCAGCGGAAGGACCACGACCGCCGCGAGCGAGGCGACGATGCCGACCCAGGCGAGCGAAACCGGGACGATGCGCCCTCGCAGGAGGAGCCACGCGAAGATCGTGCTCCCGACCGCGAAGAACGTCGCGCCGACACCCATGATGTCGGGGATGCCGAAGCGCGTTGCGGTGAGCGTCTCCCTCGTCGCGGCGTCCAGCGTCCCGGAGTGGGTCGCGAGCCAGATGCGTTCGGCAGCGGCGTCCAGGGTGACTGCGCCGGTCACGCCCTCGGTGACGCGGCAGACCGCCGCGAACAGAGCGAGGTCCGGGTCCACGTCGCGCGTGATGGCCCAGAGGGTCACAGCCAGGACGAGAGCGCAGAAGCAGCCGATCAATGTGAGGATGAACGAGAGGCGCATCGGACCGGCGTGCGCCGCGACGCTTGCGAGCTTCGCCGCCGGGGTATCGCCGGCGGAGGCGCGACCGGAAATTACGAAACCGCTCATGGCGGCGACGATGTAGAGGAGGAACGCGATCCCGGCGAGTCTGGAGTTGGTCCGGAGTGTCATGGGTGGTCCTCCTCGCGATGGAAGGCTCCCGTCCTTTGTTCCTACGCGCTCCGGCCCGGTATGTTCACGGACTAGGCGTCACCGACCGCCGTGGATCGAGGGCGCGCAGGTAGGTCGGCGGCTCGATGAAGAAGCCGCCGCAGTTCCTCCCATCTGCAAGAGCCGTCGGCGGCTATAGAGCATCGCGAGATTGTTGGGGGTCCCCCTCACCTTGACCCTGTCCCTCAAGGGGGAAAGGGAATTGGACATAGGATCGGCCCAACTAAGAGGAGGCACACCGATGATCCTGGGCATGTCCGTCGCGACCTACACCGCGGTTCACGTCGTCATCAGCCTGATCGGCATCGCCACGGGACTGGTCGTTCTCTTCGGAATGCTGGGCAACCGCTGGCTCCCCCGGTGGAACGCGATCTTCCTGTGGACGACGATCCTGACCAGCGTGACCGGCTTCGGCTTCCCCTTTTCCTTCGATCACCTGCTTCCGTCGCACAAGGTCGGATTCCTGTCGCTGCTCCTCCTCGCGATCGCGCTCGTCGCGCTCTACGGCAAGCACATGGCGGGCGGCTGGCGCCGCGTGTACGTCTACACCGCGATGGCCGCGGAATGGCTGAACATCTTCGTCCTGATCGTCCAGGCTTTCCTGAAGATTCCGGCCCTCCATGCCCTGGCCCCGAACGGCAAGGAACCCCCCTTCGCGATCACGCAGCTCGTCGTGCTGCTAATCTTGGGATGGCTCACGGTCCGGGCCGCGAAGCGGTTTCTGGGTCCATCCTGATCGGCGAGCCTCCCGGAACACGAGCCCGGCCGCTCCGTATCAAGAGTCAGGAATGGACTCGAACCGCAGGAACGCCCGGCTCGCAGGCACTCTCTACCTGTTGAGCAGCATCCCGGGCGCGTTCGCGTTTATCTACGTCCCCGGAAAGCTGGTCGTAGAAGGCGACCCTGCGGCGACGGCCGAGCGGATCCGGACCGCCGACGGCCTCCTCCGCGCCGGCATCGCAGCCGAGATGGTCGGCATGACCCTTTTCGTGTTCGTGGCGCTGGTCCTCTTCCGGCTGTTCCGGCCGGTCTCCGAGGGGCACGCCGTCGCGATGCTGGTGCTGATCCTGCTCTCGATCCCGATCACGCTCGTCGGCGTCGTCCACGAGGTCGCCGCGCTCTTCTTCGCGGGCGCCGGAGGCCGGGGCGGATTCCTGTCGGCCTTCAGCCGGCCGCAGCGCGATGCGCTCGCCTATTTCGCGCTCGAGCTGCACGTCCAGACGATCTTCGTCGCGATGATCTTCTGGGGCCTCTGGCTCTTTCCGTTCGGCGTCTGCGTGATCCGGTCCCGCTTCATCCCGCGCATTCTCGGCATCCTCCTGATTATCGCGGGTGTCGGCAACGTCGCGGATTCCCTGAGCCGGTTGGCTTTGCCGCAGTACGCCGAGGCCATCGGAGGCGTCACGAGATTCATGACCCCCCTCGAGCTGACGATCATCCTGTGGCTCTTGATCTGGGGCGCGAGGCCGCAGAAGGAGAGCGTACGAGCGTCTTAGGCGGGCTCGGCGACGTCTGGCTTCATTGCAGGCCGCCGGTGGCCAGCAGGATCTGCCCGGTGAGCCACTGCGATTCGGGAGACGCGAGAAAAACCGCAAGCGGCGCGATGTCCCGCGGCTGACCCAGGCGACCGAGTGGCGTCCGCGCGACGCCGTTCTTCTCGAAGTCGCTTCCGTAGAACCCGCCGGTGTGAAACCCTTCGGTTTCGACCAGGCCTGGATTGATCGAGTTCACCCGGATCTTTTTCGGCCCGAGTTCCTTCGACAGCACGTGTGTCACCGCGTCCACGGCTGACTTCGTCGCCGAGTAGACCACGCTCTCCGGCGGCGTCAGCCGGCTCGCGAGGGACCCGATGTTGATCACGCTGCCACCGTTGTCGCCGAAGAGCTTCGCGGCCTCTCGCGTGGCCAGGATCAATCCGAGAACGTTGATGCCGAATTGCCGTTCAAAGTGTTCCTGCGTTACATCCGCCAACGGGGCGAACTCGTAGACGCCGGCGTTGTTGACCAGAACGTCGAGCGAACCGTACGACTTCTTCACTTCGGCGAACAGGCGTTCCACGTCGCCCGCCTTCGATACGTCCGCCTGAACGGCGACCGCCTTGCCGCCCTTCTCGGCGATCTCGCCGACGACGCGGTCGGCGTCCGCCTGACTCGTCGCGTAGTTCACGACGACCGCCGCTCCCTCGGCCGCGAGCTCCCTTGCGATCTCCGCGCCGATTCCCTTCGCCGCCCCCGTCACCAACGCCACCTTGCCTTGCAGCTTGCCCATGATCGATCCTCCTGGAACACCGATACGGACCAGGCCGACGGTCATCGGCCTTCAAGGCGAGATACGCATCCCGGACGCGGAAGGGTTCCGAAGGCCCGGCTGAGTCCTAGGGCAGCGTTCGGGTGTGGTGGAACGTGTACTCGCCGAGCGTCCGCTCGCGGCCGGCGGAATCGAGCGCGATCAGACGCATGATCTTCGTGCTCGAAGGCGCTGCCTTGGCGAAGGTAATCGACTCCTGGAGCGTGACGCCGTCCGACCCGGGGCCAACGGGAATGTCCTGCAACCGCTGCTGCTCGATGCCTTGGTCATCGCACAGGGATAGATCCACGCGCGACGCGTCTCTGAGATCCGCGGCCAGCCGGGCGACCAGAAGATCGTCTTCGGCACGCACCGTACACTGCACGCTGCCTCCCCGCGGGGGCGCGTATTGGCGAATCTTCAGGCCCTCCTCCGCCGCGCGGCGGAGAAAGGCGTCGCCGACGACCATCCGGAGAGAGCCCTCGCGCGCGAGCCGGCGAACGCCTTCGGCCAGCGCGATCACCTCGCGCAGACGGTCCCCGCAGAAGTCGCAACCGAAGAGATGCTCCTCGGCGGCTTCCTCCTCGCGGCCCTCCAGCGCGCCGAGCCAGTAGTCCGCCAAGACTATGGCATCGATCGGGTCGGCGCAGCTCATCCCGCAATCCCCATGCACTCGCGGAGCTGGCGAATCGCCCGGTGACGGATCACCCGGACGTTGGCCTCCGAGATTCCCAGGAAACCGGCCAGGTCTGAGCCCGTCCGCTCGTCGTAGAACGTCATGACCACGACCGTTCGCTCCCGCTCCTTGAGCCCCTGAACGCAAACGGAAAGCCGTTCATGGTCGACCGACGGCGAGGACGAGGGCGCGGCGGCCGGTAGATCCCCGCCGAACCGTTCCATCAGTTGCTGCCTCCTCCGGGCGCCCCGGCGCAGGTCGAGCACTGTCATCCGGCACATGCCCAACACGAAGGAGGCGAGCTTCTCCGGCTCGCGAAGTCGGCCGGCCCGCAGGGCCTCGAGAGTCCTGAGAACGACCTGCTGTGCGAGGTCCTCGGCGGCGTGGGCGTCCCTCAGGTGGCGTAGACCGTAGAGCCGGATGCGGGGCGCCATCCGGTGGAAGAGCTTGGTCTCGGCCTCGGAGTCGCTTCCGGAGCCGATTCGCAGGACCAGATCGGCGTCCTTCAGCTCCACGTCCATCCATTCAAATCTTATGTGTAACGGCCGGGCCGCTCGTTACACATCCTCCCCGTGAACTGAGACGAAAAACCGGGTCCGCCTCCCGCAGCCGGACCGCATCCGCCGAGGAGATGGCATGGTCAAGTCGTACAGGGCCGCTTCGGACATCGAAGTCCTCACGTCGAACTTCCCGATCCCGGGCCACGGGTTCGTGCCGATCAACGCGTTCGTCATCAAGGATTCCGAGCCGATCCTGGTCGACACCGGAACCATGGTGGAGAGCCAGGACTTCATGCGCGAACTGCGGTCGGTCATTGATCCGGCGGATTTGCGGTGGATCTGGCTCACGCACACCGACTTCGACCACACCGGCAGCCTCCAGAAGCTTCTGGCCGAGAACCCGCGGATTCGCGTGGTCACGACGTTTCTCGGCGTCGGGATCATGAGCCTGACCTCTTCTCCGCTGCCGATGGACCGGGTCAACTTCGTCAACCCCGGCGAGAAGGTCACGCTCGGCGGGCGCACGCTCACGGCCGTCAAACCGCCCGCGTACGACAACCCGTCGACGACCGGCTTCTACGATGAGAAGTCGGGCACGCTCTTCAGCTCCGACTGTTTCGGCGCGCTCCTCTCGGACGTTCCGCAAAGCGCCGCCGAGCTCTCCGAGAAGGACCTGCGTGAGGGGCAGATCGCCTGGGCAACGGTCGACGCGCCGTGGCTGCACAAGGTGGACCGAGGCGCATTCGCCAGAGAGCTCGACTCGATCCGCGAGATGGCGCCGAAGATGGTTCTAAGCAGCCACCTGCCGGCCGCGCCGGGCCGAATGATCGACCGCCTGCTTGGATCGCTAGCCTCGGCGCCCGATGCCCGCCCCTTCGTGGGGATGGATCAGGCCGCCCTCGAACAGATGCTGAAACAGATGACCGCGGTGGCCTAGCCGGTAACGGTGGCCTAGCCGGTAAAAGGTCGGAAGAATCGAGGGCCGGCGCGCGTTTCGGCATCGGAATGAAGCGCCTGGTCGCCCCGACCCTCGTCCTCTTCCTGTCCGCCGCCGCAGCGAGCGCGGCCGGGCCGGCGGAGCGTCCGGCCGAGTGGGCGACCGCCGTCGACGGCACCTGCGTCAAGAACCTGTACAGAATCGAGGACGGCCTCTATCGCGGCGCGCAACCCAGCGCCGCGGGCTTCAAGGAACTGTGCGGCCTGGGGGTCAAGGCGATCCTCGACGTCGCGGGCGGCGCCGGCGACGACGCCCTCGTCGCCAAGGATTCGGTCAAGCTCTTCCACGTCCCCATGCACGCCTGGGGTCTTCGCGACGACCGCGTCCTCGAGGCCCTGCGCATCATGGCCGATCCCGCCAACCGCCCGCTCATGATCCACTGCCAGCACGGCGCAGATCGCACGGGCGCGCTCGTCGCCCTCTATCGCGTCGTCGTCCAGGGCTGGACCAAGGAAAAGGCCGTCCTGGAGATGAACCAGGGCGGCTACCACCACAGCGCGCTGTGGAGAAACCTGGACGACTACGTCATGAAGGCGGACGTCGAGGCGTTGCGGAAAGCGCTGAACCTGAAGGGTCCCGGCGTCGTGGCGCCCGTGCCGGTCCTCGCAGCCGTTCCCGCGGCCGCGACGCCGTAGCCTCCGCCAAGTCGTCTCCCCCGGAGGGAGTTCTCAGTAGACTCGACGCCGGTTCAAAGCTATGGCGACGACCGCCGTCTCCAGGGCCACGACTCTCGCGATGTCCGCGGCCACGCGCCGGGCGCGCGGGAAGGCTCTGCTCCTCCCCCAGCAGGTCATCACGAGCCCGGAAACGAAGCTGCAGTATCGGATCGAGAGCCTTCTCGGCCAGGGCGGATTCGGCCAGGCCTACCTCGCCCGACGGATCACGCGCTCACGCGCCGTGCCGATGACGGTCGCGCTGAAAGCGAGCGAGCACATCGACGGCTGGCTGCGCGAGGCGTACTTCGGCCACATCCTCGAGGGGCACGGCCGCGCGATCCGCGTCTACGACGCGTTTCCTATGACGCGGGAGGACGGTAGCGTTCTCTACTGCCTGGCGCTGGAGTGGGCGAAGTTCGGCGACCTGCGGACCTTTCTCCAGCGCACCGGAAAGGGCTGGGCGGAGAAGATGGTGCGCCGCGAGATCGCGGGGATTCTCCAGGTCCTCGGACGACTCCATCGCGGGCAGATGCTCCACCGCGACCTCACGCCGATGAACGTCTTCGTGTGTCAGGACGGCAGCTTGAAGCTCGGTGACTTCGGCATCGTGCGGCACGCGAGCGACCGGCGCGGCATTCGGGCGCGCACTCTCAATCCCTGGGGCGCCCCGAGCGAGATCCGCGCCGGCGCGGCGCCGAAGTGGCAGGCGCGCGACGACGTCTATCAGGTCGGGCAGCTCGTCGGAATGCTCATCAAGGGAACGGCGAAGGCACGGATCTCGACCGGCGAAGTACGCCGGCTCCGCTGCACCGATCACCTGAAAGAGATCATCTATCGCTGCATCGGCGCGAGGAGCAACCGGTACGAGAGCGCCCACGAGCTGATCGAGGCGCTGACCCATCCGCCCGCGGAGTTGAAGGTCGGAAGGCTGCGGACGTTGAAGGGCGCGCACCTCGCGTTCACCGGCATCCTGACGAGGAGGCGCAGCGAGGCGATCCGAGCCGCCCGCCGCGCAGGGGCCAAGATCCACGGCGCGCCGTCCGCCAGGACCAACGTCGTCGTCCGCGGGCGGCCAAATCCCCTTCAGGCCGCGGGCAAGGACGCCGGCCGGAAGCTCATCGCGATCAAGCTGCTCCGGGAGAAGGGACACCGGATCACGCTCTTGAACGAGGCGCAGTTCTGGCGTTTGGCTCAACGCCCACCCTTGCGCCGTCATCCCGAGCGATAGCGAGGGATCCCGTCCTCGGCAGGCCCTGAGCCTCGGCATTCAATCGCTGACGAGTCCGGGATCCCTCGTCGCTGCGCTCCTCGGGATGACGGCTTAGGACGGCGTAAACGCAACTAGAATCCCCGCATGCGAAAACTGCTTCGGATCGTCGGGTACATCCTTGCGCTGATCGTCGTCGCCGTGGGCGCGTTCCTTGCCTACGTCGCGATCACCGGAATCCCCAAATACCCGCCGGGCAAGGTCGAGCGCCGCGTCGAAGTCACCCCCGAGAAAGTCGCGCGCGGCCGAAAGATCGCGAGCCTCTCGTGCTTCAACTGTCACCAGAACCCAACGACCGGAAAGCTCACCGGTAAGCAGATCGCGGACGCGCCGAAACAGTTCGGCCCGATCTTCTCCAAGAACATCACGAAGGACCCGACGCACGGAATCGGAACCTGGACCGACGGCGAGCTGATCTACCTGCTGCGCACGGGTGTGGACCGCCACGGACAGTACCTGCCGCCCTACATGCCCAAGCTCCCGCTCATGTCCGACGACGATCTCGAATCGGTCGTCGCGTTCCTGCGTTCGGACGATCCGCTCGTCGAGCCGTCGACCGTGGACCCGCCCGGCGTCACACAGCCCTCCTTTCTGACCAAGGTTCTCTCGCACACGGTCTTCAAGCCCCTGCCGGATCCCAGGGACCGTGTCGGGATGCCGTCTCCGTCGGACAAGGTCGCCTACGGCCGCTACCTTTCCTCGAGCATCGGATGCTACGGCTGCCACTCCGCCGACTTCAAGACGATGGACGAGCTCGTGCCCGAGAAGACGAAGGGTTTCTTCGGCGGCGGCAATCCGCTGCTCGATCAGCGTGGAGAGACGGTCCCGACGGCGAACCTGACGTTCGACGAGGCAACGGGGATCGGGCGCTGGTCGGAAGAGGATTTCGACCGTGCGCTCCGGAACGGCGTTCGTCCCGACCGGACCGTCGTCCACTACCCGATGGTCCCGATGCCCGAGCTGACCCGCGAAGACACGGCGGCGCTCTACGCGTATCTCAAGACCGTGCCCAAGCAGGTTCACGCCGTTGCGCGGCCGCAGCGGCAGCCGGTGGCCGCCGATGCGAGCGAAGGCAAGAAGCTCTACTACAGGTATGGATGTCCCGCCTGCCATGGAGACAACGGAGTCGGCATCGGGGATCTTCGCAAGGCCGTCGAGCACTATCCGACCGACGCGCAGCTCGTGGCGTGGATCAAGAACCCCTCGTCGTTCAAGCCGGGCACGAAGATGCCGACCTGGGACGGCGTCATCCCCGAGGCCGACTATCCGGCGCTCATCGCCTACACGAAGGAGCTCGGAGCAACGAGAGCCTCGAGCCCGTAGCGTTCCCCCTCTCCCTCGCCCTCTCCCCCCGATGGGGGGAGAGGGAAATAGTTGGAACGCTCTGCCCAACAGACATCCTCTCCCCCGTGAGGGGAGAGGGCAGGGGGTGAGGGGGCGCTCCTTCTCGAATTGGCCCCCACCGTCTTCCTCCAAGTGGTCATTGCGGGCGGGCGGGTTCGTGGCCCAGAATGCGCGGCCAATGAAACGAAGAAGCCTTCTCGATGCCGTCGTCGCGGCGGGACTGCTCCCGCTGGCCATTCCCCTTCTCGGGCAGATGCGCGAGCCCATCATCGACGTTCACCTGCACGCCTATCCACCCGGCGAAGCCATTCCCGACATCGCCAACCCCGCCAACGGCAAGAAGCCGGGCGTGAAG
>JBKOVK010000362.1:0-13504 GCA_046724475.1 Acidobacteriota bacterium
GCGCTCCAAATTAGGAGTCGTGCAGTGCTCCAGCAACCTCGTCTGCGGGAAGGCGGTTTGGACACCCGGAGAGAGGGTGTCACCACGGGTCGCCCGGTCGGTATCTGGCTGGGCCCGGGATTCCTGCCCTACCTGAGAAAAGTCGCGCGGCGGGTCGCCTACACGTACCACGTTTCGGATGCGGACGTTCCGGACCTCTACCAGGAGCTCTGCCTCGCGTTGTGGAAGGCGGGGCCGGATCGAATCGTCAACGCCACCTGGATCTTCCACACGGCGAATCACCTTGCCATCGAGATCACCCGGCGCGCGCGCCGTTCCGACCGGTTGTCGGCGGCCGTCGGGACGACTCTCGAGAACATTCCTTCCTCGGGGCGATGCGAAGCGGCCCTTCTCGTTCACGCGCACGTGCGCGCGCTCCCGCCGCGCCTCCGCCGGTTTTGCGAGTTGCGCTTCGAGGAGGGCTACACGCAGCGCGAGCTGATGCAGACGACGAACCTGACGCGGGGAACCGTCCGGGAGATCGAGAAGAAGTGCCTGCGGAGGCTCGCCGGCCGGGCGCGTTGATCTGAGCTCCGGGGTCTTTCTTCAACCCAAAAACGTCTTCACGCGGATTGTACTCAGTGGAGCGCTGGCTTAGAGGCGAAGTGTGTCCACCGAAGTGGTCGTGCCGCCGTCGCGTCGAGGGCGCGACGAGGCCGTGTGAGGGTGGGATGGAAGAGGCCGCCGTGACCGGTGAGCTCGACCGAGTCAAACGAGACTTCGTTCTCGTCGACCCCTCCACGAGCATCGGACAGACATGGGACAGAATCCGGTCTCTCCCGAACCTCTGGGTCTATGTCGTCGTACGCGTCCTGGGAAGGTACTCCGTATTTCGGCTCGATGAGCTCATCGATGCCCTCCGCGCGACACATCCGTCGTACGACCGCAGCGTCCGGGCGCTGCCGGTCGAGAGCATGTCGGACCTGCTCACACGGTGCACGGTGGAATCGGTGGAGGAGAGCGGATTGTCTTCGGGGAAGGTGCGCGCGCTCTTGCGCGGCGATCCCGACGGCCGCTGGGTTCTTCTGAAGCAGGGAACGGTCACGGGAGTCCTGGCGGACGAAAAGCGCGGCGCGGCGAAACTCGATCTGAAATGGCTGGAGCCCACGGCGTCGCGGGCGATGCCGCCACCGCAGGCGCCGCCGAAGCCTCCGCCGGCACCTCCTCCGCCGGCGGCGCCGCCTCCGCCCGCGCCCGCGACGGAGCCGGAGTCCTACACGCTCAGCGACGACGACACCGGCGGCGCCGGCTCGCCGCTGACGCTGGGCGGCGGCGGAGGGGGAGGAGCGTCGGCCCCGCCCGAGCCGGCTCCGCCTCCCGAGGAGAAGCGCTACATCAACGCCTGGCTCGACCCGAAGGCGCCGGCGGGAGGGCTGAAGGCCGGAGCAGAGTACACGATCGCCTTCAACGTCGACGTCGGAGCTCGTGCCGACGCGGTTGCCGCACAACCCTTCGCGGGCACGTTCGCCCCGGGAGAAGAGGAGATCGAAGTCACCGTTCAACTCTCCAGCGACGATTTCCAGATCAAGACCGAGCCCCAGAAGTTCCACGTTCCCCGACGAGGAAAATCGCGCGACGCGGCTCGCTTCGCATTCGTTCCGAAACACGACGGAAAGGGGACGATGCAGGCGGTGTTTCTGAAGAACGGCAACTTCATTCAGCTCGTCAACATCCACCTGGACGTGGGGGCCGCGGAGCCGAGGATGGCATCCGAGTCTCTGGGGCGGCCGCTCGACGCCGGATTCGAGCTGCGGCCTCGAGACCTGAGCATTCTTCTGGAGCCGGAAGGAGACGGCTTCCGAGCGACGCTCACGGGGCCGGTGACCGCGTACGCGAAGATCGCGATCACGCGCGCCGAGCTCGACCAGATGATCACGCAGGCGCGCGACTCCCTGCTGAGCATCGTCAAGGCCGCGGCTCCCGGAGGCGAGCTCGTGTATCAGAAGGGCATCACGATCCCCGAGGCGGTCAACCAGGATGCGCTGAAGATCGTCGCGAAAGCCGGGTTCCGCCTCTTCCAGAGGATGTTCTTCGGCCCTGCCGCCGACGCGCAGGCCAAACGAATCGGGCAGGCGCTGCGGGAAATGGCCCGCAAGGAGCGTCTGAAGATCCAGATCAACTCGAAGGACTTCCTGATGCCGTGGGGCATCCTCTACATGGCCGACACGTTCGACCCCGATCACGTCGACCCGGATCTCTTCCTGGGGTTCAAGCACATCGTTGAGCACATTCCGCTGCAGCAGGCGTTCCACGTCACGACGACTGAGATCGATGGACGGAGCCGCTTCACCGTCAGCCTGAACCTGAACTCCGACATCGACGCGAAGATGGGGATCGACGTGATCGCGCGGCAACGCGACTACTGGAAGAGCGCCGGCCACAACACCGTGGTGACGATCCGGGACTCGGACCGGGACGTGATGACGGCGTTGAAGGACCCGTCGCTGCCGGACCAGATGCTCTACTTCTATTGCCACGCGTCCTCCCAGTCCCTGGGACAGGGCGGACCGGACGCCTCGGCTCTCGTCTTCCGCGACGGGAAACTGACTCTGGGCGATCTGGCCATCTCGGCTCCGATGGACACGGTGCTTAAGGGCTCCCCGCTCGTCTTCATCAACGCGTGCGAGTCAGCCGAGCTGTCACCGCTCTTCTACGACGGCTTCGTTCCCTACTTCATGGGAAAGGGCGCGCGAGGAGTGATCGGCACCGAGTGCCTGACGCCGGCGCTGTTCGCCGCGGAGTGGGCAAAGGCGTTCTTCGACCGATTCCTGGAGGGAAAGCCCGTCGGGGAGATCTTTCTCGATCTCCGGAAGTCGTTCTTCCAGGAGCATCACAACCTTCTCGGGCTGCTCTATGCCCTCTACTGCGACGGCGACACGCAGTTGATCGCCGCCTGAGAAACCCGATGGCGATCCCCGCCGGCCCCGAGCAGCCGAAGCCATGGAGAGGAGCCGAACGCCCATGAAGCCCACACGCCGCAATCGAACCGTCGCCCGTTTCCTTGCCCTGCTCGTCGTGTGCGGAGCGGCCACGAGCGCCTTCGTCCCGCCGGCGCGGGCCGCCGACCACGTCACCTTCGTGGGTGTCGCCCCGGACCAGGAATACCGGGACGCCGACGCCCGGCTCATCGCGTTCCTGCAGAAGGCGTCGGGCTACTCGATCGACCGCCGTCTTCCGGTCAGCTACGGCGATGCGATCGCGCTGGTGCTGGACCTGAACAAGAGGAAAGTCGACTATCTCGCGCGCCTGACCCCCTACGCCTGTGTGGCCGCGGAGATGCTGGGCGCGGACTTCGACGTCCTGGGGACCTATCAGAGCAAGGCGACGAACACCAAGACCTACCACTCCTACTTCGTCGTCAACCGGGAGACGTTCCGAAAGACCATGCACCCGAACAGCACGGAAGCCGTCGTGCCGAGGCTCGAGGAGATTCCCGAATACCTGCGGCGCCTTCAGTCCTCATCGCCGCCCAAGTTCGTCTACCACGACAAGTTCTCGACCTCGAGCTATTTCCTCCCGTCTCTTCATTTTCGGCTGCACCGGGTGTTCGCGATGGACCAGCCCGTCGAGAGTCTGATCGCGATCGATGCGAAGAAGCTCGACGTCAAGAGCAGCTCGGTGCTGGTCGAAGAAGTCGCGAAGAACAACGCGGCCCTCTCGGCGGTCTGGGACGGCACGAAATCGAAGTACGAGGACACGCCCGACTTGCGAGCCGCCTTCGGAAACCTCGTCTACTTCATCCAGCTCCCGAATCTGCTGCCCAACGACCTGCTGGTCGCCTCGGCGTCTCTCGGAAAGACCAAGATCCAGGCGCTGCACACGGCGCTCCAGTCCGCTCGCAAGCCGTCGCCGAGCGCGCCTCAGGGCGAGCGCATCGACGTCGGCGACTTCGCGTGGTGGGAGGACATCAACGACGCCCACGAGGCCAACGTGGCCCTCGCGGATCTGCGGCGCGAGGCGGCCGCTTCTCCGGCCCCCGTGCCGATTCGCGTAGAGGAGGCGACCGATCCGAAGCTCGAGGAGCTGGTCCAGGCTGCGCGGCAGGCGATCCGGCTCGCCGGGACGGAGTTCGTGCTGTTCGATCCGGACTTTCACAAGACGGCCGACATCGTCTGGAAGCTGACGCCGATTCACGACGGCGCCGTCCTGCTGAAGAGCAGCATCGACCTG
This sequence comes from Acidobacteriota bacterium, assembly GCA_046724475.1. Classification (GTDB taxonomy): domain Bacteria; phylum Acidobacteriota; class Thermoanaerobaculia; order UBA5066; family Gp7-AA6; genus DAHUXD01. Next base: position 4,210 of record JBKOVK010000362.1, read on the forward strand.
CCGCCCGACATCGCGCCGCAGGAGTTTGCGATCAGCTTCACATCACCCGAAGACCTGACGGTGCGCATCGGAGCCCTCATCCACAACCGCCTCAACCGCATCCGTTACGTCTGGCCCTACCGGGACCGGGTGCCGACGGTCATCCGCGACGTCGATTTCGCGCTGCCGCGGGCCAGCGGGCTCAGGGTCGCGAGGATCACTTGGGTCGATCCCGCCAAGAATGAGTTCAACGAGGGCGCGAACTTCAACACCGAGGTCGCGGACTCCGACTTCTACAAGTTCCAGCTGAGGCCGAATCCGGCGTTCGAGTTCGATCCCATGAGCAATGCCGCGTACCGCGTGGTTCTGGTGCGGCCCGCGATCGCGACCTGGTGGTTGAAGATGTTCACGTATGCGTTCGTGACCCTTCTCCTTCTGGCCGCGGCCTGGGCGGTCTGGGAGCTCTCGCGCCGGCCGCGCAAGCCCGCGGTTCTGACGCCGGCCGCGGACAAGCCCTCGCCATGAACTACGTTCCCTTCGATCTCTACATCGAGCGCTCGGGCGAGAAGTATCGGGCGCGCGTGAACTCTCCCTGCGGCGAGGCGGACTGCGAGTTCGCGTCCCCCATCACCGATCAGGAGCTGAGGATTTTCCGCCTGGAAACCACCCGCGCTCGGCCGGATCTGCGGCGGGCGGAGCCGGACGAGATGCGCGGAGCCCGGGAGTTCGGCCAAAAGCTCTTCGACTCGGTCTTCGTCGGGGACGTCCAGGACTGCCTGATCCGCAGCCTGGAGAAGACGCGGCAGGACGGAGTCGGGTTGCGCGTGCGCATGCGCCTGTCGAAGGCCCCCGAGCTGGTCAACCTGCCGTGGGAGTACCTCTACGAGTCCTCGACCGGGCAGTTTCTGGCGCTCTCCAAGGACACGCCCGTGGTGCGCTACGTCGATTTGCCGGTCGAAGCGCGGAGCCTCGCCGTCAAGCCCCCGGTCCGGATGCTCGTGGTGATCTCGAGCCCGAAGGATCTGGCGAAACTGGATGTCGACCGGGAGTGGAAGAAGCTCCAGGACGGGCTCGCGCGCCTGACGGCGACGGGTCTGGTCGTCCTCAACCGGCTGGAGAAGCCGTCCTTCGCGAGCCTGCTGAAGGCGGTCGATCGCACCGAGTACCACATCCTGCACTTCGTCGGCCACGGACAGTTCGACAAGGACCACAGAGAGGGCATGCTGATGTTCGAGGACCAGGAGGGCAACAGCGAGCCCATCACCGCCCAGGCGCTGGGCGTGCTGGTCCACGACGCTTCGTCGCTCCGGCTGGCCGTCCTGAATTCCTGCGAGGGCGCGCTCGCGGACAGCACCGACATGCTCAGCGGAACGGCCCAGACCTTGATCCAGCAGGGAATCCCCGCGGTCATCGCGATGCAGTCGGAGATCAGCGAGGGCAGCGCCCAGGTCTTCTCGGAAACGTTCTACGAGGCCCTGGCCACGGGCGCGCCGGTGGACGCCGCGCTGGCGTCGGCGCGGAAGGTCCTCTTCGGCGCTCTGAGCGCCGAGTGGGGCGCGCCGGTGCTCTACATGCGCTCGCCGGACGGCCAGCTTTTCGAAGCGGGGCGGCTAACGGTCGAGCTCAACCTGAGCGATGCCGACCAGGCGATCGCCAGAAAGGACTGGAAATCCGCGACCGAGAAGCTGAACAAGGTTCTCGCGATCAACTCCTCGGACAAACGAGCGCGGGACAAGCTCGCCTTCGTCGAGGAGCAGATGCGTCTGGCCGCCGCCCTGCCGCGAAGCTCGAAGACCGTTCCGGTGACCCCGCCGCAACCTTCACCCGCGCCGGCGCGACCATCGAAACCGGCGCCGCTCCCGACGCCAACGCCCGACGAACCCAAGGGCTTCCTTGCGCGCGTGGTGGCCTCTCCGCGTTTCTGGCCGACGGTTCTGCTGGCGGTCGTTTTCGTGGTCAACTGGCTGGAGACCTTCGCGGAAACCTTCATTCCGGGCTGGCATGCCTGGGGCAGCGAAAGGTCCCGGATCGCCGGCTACGCCTTCCACGAGCTCGAGGGGAATCTGAGCTTCGAGCACCAGGACCTCGCCGACGCGATCGCGATCTACGGCTACTCGCTCGCATACTTCTTCCTCCTTCCGATACTCGCCATCGCGGTCGCGGTCGGGCTCGCGCGGTACAAGCGAGCATGGCCCTACCGGTGCTTCGCGATCGCGGTCGGGATCGACTACGCGATCAGCCTCCCGTTCTTCCTCTTCTTTCCGGTTCCGGAACGGTGGGCCTACCCGGACTCCGGAGCCATCCTCCTGTCGGATCGCTGGACCACGAAGTTGATCGAGGCCATCCGGCCCATCAGCGGACTGGACAACTGCTTCCCGAGCTCTCACGTGTCGCTGACCGTGATCCTCATCATGTTCTGCTATCGATACCGGTTCCGCCTGCGCGCCGTGGTCCTGTTCCTCGGACTGACGATCATCCTGTCGACGTTCATCCTCGGGATTCACTGGATTCCCGACATCGTCGCCGGCCTCGCCCTGGGGTTCCTGAGCTCGGTTCTGGCGATGCTGATCGAGCGCCGCAAGGAGAATCTGGCGACGGTCGCGCAGTCGGTGAAATTGAAGCTGGAGCGGTGGAGCTCGGGCGTGCGTTCACTCACCGACCTCGGGCCGCCGCCCGGCAAGACCTGAGACTCAGCGGGCCTCGGACGCCAGGATCTTCGCCGTGCGCTCGGCGAGAGCTCCGATCGTGCGGGACGGGTTGACGCCGAGAGCCCTCGGAATGACCGCGCCGTCCGAGACGTAGAGATTCCGGTAGCCGAACACTTCCCCCGCGTGGTTGACGACGCCGTCCTCAGGGCCGTCGCCCATGTTGCACCCGCCGAGAGGATGCGGCGTGATCAAGTCGCGCGAGAAGAACCAGGCCGGAGGCACCATCGGAATTCCTCCGGTCGCCGCGGCGAGGCGCAGGTGCATCTTGACGACGGCATCCACGGCGCGCTGCGATTTCGCCACGTCCCAATCCAGGTCCAGGGCGTGCCCGCCGTTGGAGGGCCTCAAGCGCAGCTGCCCGTTGGCCGCGTCGACGGCCTGGGCGAACCAGGGCATGACGCCCTTGAAGGACTCGGAGGTGCGGACCAGGTCTCTCAATGAGTCGATCAGCATCCGCGCGCGCAGCCCCTCGGGCGGGTCTTCGACCCAATGGCGGCAGCGGTCGACGACGAGGTCGGGAAATCCCCCGTCCTCGATCCAGAAGGACTGTCCGTCCTGGCTGCCGTCGAGAAAGTCGATCGCGCTCGAGATCGTCGGGCCGCGCGTGGGCGAAACGGCCCGCCCCAGATAGAAGGCCGGCGTCAGGAAATCGCCGTTGCTGCTCCAGTCGCGGCCGAGCCGGTCGCTGATCCGCGGAAGACTTCGGGTGAGGTCCCGGCAGCGAAGGAGAATCTCCGTCGAGCCCAGAGAGCCGGCCGCGACGATCACGACGCGCGCCCGCTCCCGCCCCGCGAGGCGCACACCTCCGGCGAGCCGATCGAAGCGGACCTCGTAGCCGCCGTCGGCCGGAACGATGTCGGTGACCAGGTGGAGCGGACGCACCTCCGCGCCGTGCTTCTCGGCCCACGGAACGTAGTTGCGGTCGAGTGTGTTCTTCGCGTCCACGTCGCAGCCGATGTCGCAGTTCCCGAGGTGCACGCACGTTCCCTGCTCGATACCCTGCGCGTTGACGAATCGCCGGGACTTCGAGGGGGCGTGCGGATCCGGCTGTTCGTAGCTCCACGCGGGATCGAAGGAGACGGCAAGCTCGAGTCTCTTGAAACGCGCGCCGTGTCCGATCGCGTCGGCGGCATCCTTCATCAGCTTCATGCGCTCGGTCGGCTGGTTCTCGGGAACCCTCTGCACGTTCATGAAAGACGCCACCGCGTCGTAGAAGGGCTTGAGCTCGTCGTAGGTGATCTCGGCGGGCCACCCGGCGAAGGCGGATCTCGGAGCCTCGCACGAGATGTTCGCGTAGATCAGCGAGCCCCCGCCAACCGCCGCCCCCTGGGCGACCATCATGTGGGGAAAACATCGGAGATCGATCCAGCCGTTCTCGCGCTCGGGGTGCGCCGCGTTCCAGACCCACGGGTCTTCGGGCTTGCGCGGATACGTCTTGCGATCCCAGCGCCGGCCACGTTCGAGGACGAGGACGCGATAGCCGGCTTCGGCGAGCCGGCACGCGGTGATCGCTCCGCCGAACCCGCTGCCGATCACGATCGCGTCGAAGGGCACGGTCTCAGACTCCGGGCTTGCGCGAATCGGCGGGGACAGGCTTCAAATAGGAATCCGCGAGCTCCCCGAGGAAGAACTCGGTGAACTCGGCGATCGCCTGCACGCTCTGTCCCGGGTCCTTCGCGTTGGTGGTCCGGATCGTGGAGGTGAGCTTGAGCAAGTCGCCCACGCCGAGCGTCAGGATTCCGGCGCCGACGACGGGCCCGCTCTTGTCCTTTCCCTGATGAAGGCGGGTGAAGAGAGTAGTCGTGTCGGACCAGAGATCGAAGCCCGTGTCCTTGTGCACCTGCTTGGCGCCCGCCAGGTAGTAGTCCTTGCCGCCGGATTGGAAGCCGAGCTCGTAGACCATCAGTTTCAGACCGGGCTGGTCCGTCGGCGAGAAGAGGTTGAAGACTCCGTTCCTGCCGGCAAGCCCGCTTCCCAGAGGCGCGAAGTCGACGGTTCCCGCGAGGCTTCCGGCGTGCTGGGGATCGTCGCGGAAGCGCCGCACGTCGTCGATCGCGACTTCGGCATGCAGTGTCAACTCCTGGCCGCTGGCCCGTCCCTTGCGCTGTCCGTCGGAGGGATCCGAAGCACCCAGCGCGAACCCTCCCTTCATCTGCTCCTGAAACGTGATTCCGACTGCTCCGTCCGTCATGGGTTCTCTCCTCGTGTGCGCTTCGTCAGTGGACCACTTCGCGCGGCTCTCGCGGCCGGGCGGCGCCGGCTCCCGGAGGCGGCAGCCAGTCCCGTCCCAGCCCGAGGTTCACGATCGACTCGAGCCCCTCGGGAATCTCCGCCGGCGCCTGCGGATAGGTCAGGAACCAGCTGTCGATGTGGTCGTCGAGGACGCCGTCGGATGAGGGAATGAACGCCGTCAGCAGGGGATCGGGCTCGATCCCGAGCTCCTTCAAGGGCCGCACCCGCGGATGGTTGCCCAGCGTCAGCCGCGCGGAGCCTTTGCGCCGGAACTGAAAGCCCGCCTTCCCGCGAAAGTGGATCGAGGATTTCATCAGCATTCCTCGGAACTGGCAGTAGTTCGCGGCGTCGGTGTCGAGCGTGAACGGCATCCCGCGAGGCCGGTCGATCTCGATCCGGACGCAGAGCTGGCCGTCCTGGTCGTACTGGCTGCTCACGACTTTGTCCCCGACGACGTAATTCAGGTTCGCCTGGTGCTTCGGCATCCCCCAGATTCCCTTGCCGCCCTTGACCGAAATCTCCGTGCTGACGGGCAGGTCGACGACGAATTGTCCGGTTCCGTACGACCTCCGAAAAAGCGCGGGCAGAAGCGGGGGAGCGGGCCGGGGGCCGTGCGTACAGGCGATGGCGATCGAGAACTCGATGTACTTGCCGATCGTCGTGTCGAGGTAGTCGATCACGCTGATGACGAGAAGCCCTTTCTTGCCGAGGCGGAGGGGATGGACTTCGTTGCCGGGAAGGAGCCGGCGGGCCTTCTCCGCGTCGACGGGAAACACGGCGAACAACGCCGGCGAGTTCCGGCATCGGACGGGAAGCGCGAACGGAATGCCGTCGACGAGCGCGAATCGCCCCGTTTGCTGCTGGAGTCGTCTGGAAACGGGCATCGATTCCTCCTCGGGCCTACGCCTCGAGCGCGGACAGGAGCCGCGGGAACGTGTCGCGCACCGCGTTCCGGCCCAGGAACACGTCCAGATGTCCGTAGGACGGCAGGATCGTCAGCGTGCAGGGCTCCTTGCGGGTCTTCCGCAAGTACTGGAACGTGTGCCTCTGGCTGTCCGGCAGGAAGCAGAGGTTGCGGTCTCCCGCAAAGAGCGCGATGCGCGCATCCGTGCGGGGGGGATCCGCGGCCAGGTCCGCGGGCAGGCGTCCGGAGGTATCCACCGATACCAGCGAACCATTGGCGACGCAGCGCGCCATCTGCGCGAAGAAGGTCAGCGGAACGCTCGCGAACTCCTGCTTGAGCCACTCGTGCGTCTCGCCGTTTAAGTTCTCGTGCCGCCAGAGGGCGGGGAAGCCGCTTCCGTACGTGAAGCTGACCTGCTTGCAAACGGCGTTGTCGCACTCGTGGTGCGTGAGGCGCACCAGCAAGGAGACGAGCTTCGCCGGAAGCGTCGGCGCGTCGACGCCCCAGTGGGGATTCAAGTCCGGAGTCATGAGCCGGAGGAGGGGGAGAGCGAACTGGAGCTTGAACCTCGAGAACGGGGGCACTACCGGATGCAGCGACACGGCGTTGCTGACGATCGTGGTGACCTCCGGGAGGAGCCCGGCCACCGCGGACATCATGAAGCTCGTCGATCCCTGGCAGTGCACTACCGCCTGGATCCGGCTCTGGCCGGTCTCCCGGACGACCGTCTTCACGGCTTCGGGATGGTCGTAGAGCGCGGCCTGATCCAGGGTCCACGGGTTCGTCGGGAGATCGATCGAGGCCCGCCAGTTCTCGAGCCAGACGTCGTAGCCCTGCTCGACGAGAAAGTCCACGAAGGTCGTCTCGACGGGCGGCCGGAAGATGTTGGCCCGCACACCCGCGCCGTGGACCAGGAGAACGGGACCTTTTCGGGGCGTCTCGCGCCCTCGGACGTGGATCAGATTGCAGGAAAAGCCGTCGCCCGCGGCGAAGGGCACGACGCGCTCGGTCCATCCGCGGGCCTCGCGTCGATCCGGTCCGGGCTGGCTCGCCCGCGTCATTCGTCTCCTAGCAGGCTGCTGAAAAATGGATGCGGGCGTCGTGTCCGGCACTTTGCATCCGGCGCCCGTTCCAAGATGTCGCAACTCGAGTCTCCATGGCTCTTCAGCGGGCGCCGGCAAAGTGCCGGCCACCCTCCGGGTTACGGCGGCGCGGGGCCATCTGCGGCGTCAGCGCTCCTCGACGATGCTCCCGCATCGCCGTCGTCGCGCTTCCTTGCATCTGACCCCACGGCGCTCGTAACGCCATCCCACACCCTTTTTCAGCAACCCGCTAATCGCCGGCGATCTGTGACGCGGCGAGGTCCGCGATCGCCATCACCGTCCAGTGGGGATTCACGCCGAGACTCGTCGGAAAAACACTCGCGTCCGCCACGAAGAGCCCTCGGGTCCCGTGAACCTGGAAGCCGGGAGTGACGACGCCGGGACCTCCCGCGCGCCCCGAAACGGCGGAGATGCAGTTGCCTCCCTGAGGATGTCCCGTGCCGATCTGGAACTGGTCGAAGCTCGTCAGCCGGTCGATGCGGTTTCGATACGTGTCTTTCTTCAGCTCCCAGTCGTCCAGCGCGCCGATGAGGACCCGGCGGGGAGCGGGATCCGAGTTGAAGAACAGGTCGCAAACCGTGCGGAGGCCGGCCTTCATCCGGGTCAGATCCGTATCGTTCAGGGCCACGGTAATGTCCTCGCCCTCACCCAGCCAGTGAGCGTCGATCGACGAGATGGAGGAGGACCCCACCAACGGAGCCGCGCACGCGTAGTGCCGGTAGCGGTCGACGTTGCGCTGCAGGTCGTCCATCCAGCCCGGCAGCGCGAGCGTCTGCGTCGCCGGGGGATTGAACCAGGTCTCGATGACGAAGCCGTCGTGGGTCCCGGGCCGGAAATAGTGCGCGATCTGGATCCCGTCGAAGGCCCGCACGTCGTCGTCGTAGTCGGCGTGGACGGGGCTTCCGAAGTTGAAGGCGAACCGGTTCCCCAGTGGCAGACCCGATAGGTTGAGCGGTGCCGTCCTCTCCAGGATGGCGCTGCTCGCGATGGCACCGGCGGAAACGACCACTTTCTTGGCGCGGAGAACGGATCGGGGGAAGAGCTGGGTTCGCGGACGGACCGTCACGCCGTTGGCCTCGAACTCGCCGTTGCGCAGGGCTCCGGATACGCACACGGCTTGGCGGTCCGTGAAGACCGTGAGGCGGCCGCGCCCCGACTGCGCGCTCTTGACGGCCGCCGGCAGCATCGTCTGGAGAACGGAGTTCTTTCGAAGGTAGGCGCAGACCAGGTTGCAGTAGCCGCATCCGAGGCACTTGGGGTCGTGCGAAATGTTGACGTCGCAGGGATGCAGGGAAGTTTCGACGCCGAGTTTCACGGCGCCACTGCGGAGGTACTTGCCCGAGGGGTTGAGGAAGCCGTCGACCACGGCGTCGACGTCGGCCATGATGCCGACCTCGGTCGCGATGCGGTCGTACGCCGCGTCGAGCTCGGCGAAGACCCATGGAATCTGGAAGTCGTTCTTCCACGTCTGTCGGATCTTGTCCGGCATCCGGAAGCAGACGGCGTTGTTGACGACGCTGCTTCCTCCGAGGCACTGACCCTGAAAGACGAACATGGGGTGGCCCAGCGTGAGCTGGAGGCCGGCGTGTTTGTAATATCGGCGAAGCGTCTCGATCTCGTCCCACAGGATGGGACGCCGCTCGCCGCGAGGTCCGACGGATTTCTCGCCCTCCGGGACGTATTCCCCCGCTTCGATCAGCGCCACATCGAGACCGAACTTTTCGACCAGCCGCCGGGTCACGACCGAGCCTCCCGAGCCGGACCCGATGACCGCGACGTCGTAAACGTGATCCGGAATGTCTTCGTTCGAGGAAACGAGGATCTCCCTGGGAAGGAGCGGCTCGGTCTTCGGCGGCGGTGAGGCTCCCCGGGGCCGGTTCGGGAACACCTCGTAACCGAGAGCCTCGGATGCGGGGGATCGGTTGGAATCGTCGAGGGTTCCATAGATCAGGATGAACGCGAGCCTCTGGGCGAAGCGCGCGAGATCCCGGGCCTGCGCGGGGAGCAGCCCGAAGGCACCGCTGCCGTTCTCGAGCTCGGTCAAGCGGCCCCGGACCGCATCGCGGTTGCTGCGATCCAGGAAGTTCATGCTGGCGTCCAGAAGCGCCAGCGTGAGGCGCAGCTGATCCACTCGATCCGACCCGGAGGCCGCGAGGTCTTCGATGAACTTCACCCCGCGTTCTCCGATGCGGTCCGAAGAAATCGTCAGCGACGGCGCGCGGAAAGCGTCCACGAGGGAGCGGATCAGCGCCTTCTCGTTAGGCGAGAGTGAAGCCATGGTCCCTCACTTCGGGCATCCGATTGCGCACAGATATCGCGGGGCGAAAACGTCCCAATCTCTACAATCGCGGACCGACGCGGAATTGGCG
>JBKOVK010000168.1:0-17668 GCA_046724475.1 Acidobacteriota bacterium
CGTGTCCTTCGCAGTTCGCCGACTGGATCGAGCAGCTTTCGGCCGAGGGCATCACCGGAGGTTGCGGCGGCGGCAATTACTGTCCGAACAACCCGAACACGCGCGGCCAGATGGCGGTGTTTTTGGTCAAAACCTTCGGCCTGCAGTAGCCTCTCGGTCGAGACCATTCGAGTTACCGGACTCCAGTGACCCGGCACACAGGGACCGCGCCGGCGGCGAACTAGACTCGAACCGCGTCCGAAACGCGAAGCCAGGCGGTCTTCCCGGAGGGCCCGCAGGGGCGCTCCGGAAATCCCGATCTTTCTCGCCGTCTTCGGCGCGGGAGACGGCTGTGCGGACGATTCGAGTCGCGATCCTTCTCGTTTTCGGCGGCTTCGGCTGTGCCGCCGCGTTCGAGTTCCCGCCTCTTCCGCCTCCGCTTCCTCCGCCTTCCGGAGCGATCATCGACGTCTCGACGGTCTCCGAGCTCCAGAACGCCGTCGCCGCCCTGACCTCGGGCACGACGATCCGCATCGCTCCCGGCACTTACCCGCTGACGCAGCCACTCGTGATCGGCGGCGGCGTGACGGACGTCGCGCTTCGCGGTGTGACGGATGATCGGGACGACGTCGTGCTCCTCGGCAGCGGCATGAACACGCCCGGCGTCAACATCGCCGTCCAGTGCCGGGATGCCCAGAACGTGCTCGTCGCGAATCTCTCGATCGGCCAGGTCTACTGGCATCCGATCCAGCTCCAGGGCGAGCAGGGCTGCGAAACCGTCCATCTCTACAACCTGCGACTCTTCGACGCAGGCCAGCAGTTCGTCAAGGGGACGATCGACTTCGCAAACCCCGACGGCGTGGACCACGGCATCGTCGAGTACTGCGTGATTGAGTACACGACGATCGGTCCGCCGGACGGTTACACCAACGGCGTGGACATCCACCACGGCGACGGCTGGATCATCCGCAAGAACCTCTTCCGCAACATCCGCGTTCCGCTCGGGGCGGCGACCACGCTCGGGCCGGCCGTCCTGATGTGGAGCGGATCGACGAACACGGTCTGCGACGGCAACGTCTTCATCGATTGCGAGCGGGCGATCGCGTTCGGGCTCGGCCCCCAGGCCGGATTTCCGAACAGCCACTCGGGCGGCATGATCTGCAACAACTTCGTCTACCGTCAGATCGCGCAGCAGGTGGACACTTCCATCAACGTCTGGGACTCGCCGGGAACGAAGGTTCTCCACAACACGGTCGTCCAGAACGGCACGTATCCCAACGCCATCGAGTACCGCTTCCCCTCGACCACCGGCGTCGTGATCGAGAACAACCTCGTCGACGGCGCGATCCAGGCCCGCGACGGCGCGACCGGAACCGTCGCGGGCAACGTCACGACGGCAACGCCGGACCTCTTCCTCGACGCGCCCTCGGGCGACCTCCATCTCCTGCCGACCGTCGGCACGGCGCTCGACCAGGGCGTGGCGATGACCGATTGCTCCGAGGACTTCGACGGCGACGCGCGCCCGTACGGCTCGGCGCGCGACGTCGGCGCCGACGAGTGGACGAGCTTCCTCGACGTCCCGCCCGGGCACATCTTCCACGACGACGTCAACACGGTCGCGCGCAACGGCGTGACGGCCGGCTGCGGCGGAGGAAACTACTGCCCCGACGCGCCGGTCTCCCGCGCCCAGATGGCGGTGTTCCTGCTCAAGGCGAAGTACGGAGCCGGCCACGTTCCGCCGCCGGCGACGGGAATCGTCTTTGCCGACGTCCACGCCGGCGACTTCGCGGCCGACTGGATCGAGGAGCTGGCCTCGCTGGGCGTAACGGGAGGATGCGGAGGCGGAAACTTCTGCCCGGGTGCGCCGGTCACGCGGGCGCAGATGGCCGTGTTCCTCCTCAAGACGCTGTTCGGGTCCGGGTATCTTCCGCCGCCGGCCACCGGAACCCTGTTCGGCGACGTCGCGATCGGCGACTTCGCCGCCGACTGGATCGAGGACCTGGCCCGCCGCGGGATCACCGGCGGCTGCGGAAACGGCAATTACTGTCCTGACAACCCGAACACGCGCGGCCAGATGGCGGTGTTCCTCGTGAAAACTTTTTCCCTGCAATAGGCACCGTCATGCGCAGAGCCTGGCTCGCCCTTTTCCTCTCGATCCTTCCGCTCGCGGCCCGGGCACAGCCGATCGCCGTGACCGTCGACCCTTCCGCCGACCGCCACGCGATTTCGCCTCTCATCTACGGCGTCTCCTTCGGCGACTACGGCGCTCCCAACTCTCCGCGCTGGCCGCTGAATCGCTGGGGCGGCAACGGCACCACCCGCTACTCCTGGCAGGACGACATCGCGAACCACGCGAGCGACTGGTTTTTCTACAACATCGAATCGCAGCCGGATCCGGGCACGCTGCCCGACGACTCGACCGCGGACCTCTTCATCGACGCGACGCGCGGCGGAGGCGGAGAGGTCCTGCTGACCGTGCCGCTCATCGGCTGGACGCCCGTGGATCGCGTGCGCCGCTGGGGCTTCTCGGTCTCCAAGTACGGCGCGCAGCAGCAGACCGAGTGCACCTACACGGGATTCCCTCCCTGGTGCGAGCCGGACGCCGGCAACGGCAACCACACCAACGGAACCCCGATCACGGGCAACGACCCTCACGACACTTCGCGCGAGATCGCGCCGGACTTCGTGACCGGCTGGATGCAGCACATCGCGGGCCGCGTCGGAACGGCCGGCGCCGGCGGCGTGCGCCTGTTCGCCCTCGACAACGAGCCGGACCTCTGGAACTCGACGCACCGCGACGTGCACCCGTCGCCCCTCTCCTACGACGAGATCTGGCAGCGCACCGTCGACTATGCGTCGGCGATCAAGGCGCAGGACCCGGCAGCGCTCGTCACGGGCCCCGTGCCCTGGGGCTGGTGCGCGTACTTCTGGTCGGCGCTCGACGGCTGCTCCGACGGCGGCCCCGACATGGGAAGCCACGGCGGAATGCACTACCTCGAGTGGTACCTGCAGCAAGCCCACGACTACGAGGTCGCCGGCGGCGTGCGTTTGCTCGACTACCTCGACATCCACTACTACCCGCAGGCGGGAGGCGTCGCGCTGTCGGACGACGAATCCGCGGGAACCGCGGCCCTGCGGCTGCGGACGCTGAAGAGCCTCTACGACCCGACGTACGTCGACGAGTCGTGGATCGGAAGCTGCTGCGGCGGAATCGTCCAGCTGATCCCGAGAATGCGGACCTGGATCGACGCGCGCTACCCCGGCACGAAGCTCGCGATCACCGAATACAACTGGGGAAACGACGACGGGCCGAGCTCCGCCCTGGCGCAGGCCGAGGCCCTCGCCATCTTCGGCCGTGAAGGGGTGGACATGGCGACGCGCTGGGTCGCGCCGGCGCCCGGCACCCGCGTTGAAGACGCGTTCCGGCTCTATCTCGACTACGACGGCGATGGTTCGCGCGTCGCCGGCGACAACGTGCGCGCCGACAGCGCGAACGTGGACAACCTCGGCGCCTACGCCGTCGCGGGCGCCGGCCGGCGGCTTTTCGTGTTGCTCTTCAACAAGGCAACGGCCTCGCGCGACGCCGCGATCTCCTTCGGAGAGGACCTGCACTGGCGCGCCCGGCTGTGGCGTTTCGACGGCGCCGCCTCCCTGGGGCCGGCCGGAACCGTGCTGCCGTCGGCTGGATCGCTCGCGCTCACGTTGCCGGCGCGATCCGCGACGCTCGCCGTGACGGCGCTCGACTTCGCCGACGTGCCGATGACCCATCCGTTCTACGACTTCGTCATGACGGTCGCCGACGACGGCGTCTCCGCGGGCTGCGGCGGCGATTCCTTCTGCCCCGCTTCCTCGGTCACGCGGGCACAGATGGCGGTTTTCCTCCTCAAATCGAAGCTCGGCCCCAACCACGTTCCGCCCGCGGCGACCGGCTCGGTCTTCGCAGACGTTCCCGCCGGCGATCCCTTCGCGCCCTGGATCGAGGAGCTCGCCTCGCTCGGCGTCACCGGAGGCTGCGGCGGAGGCAACTACTGCCCGGGCAGTCCGGTCACCCGCGCGCAGATGGCCGTGTTTCTCCTGAAGACCGATCTGGGAACGGCGTACACGCCGCCGCCGGCGACCGGGACGCTTTTCGCAGACGTCCCTGCGGGTTCATTCGCTGCCGACTGGATCGAAGACCTCGCCGGCCGGGACATCACCGGCGGCTGCGGCAACGGGAGCTACTGCCCGGCCGCCCCCAACACGCGTGGACAGATGTCGGTGTTCCTGACCAAGACCTTCTCGCTCCCCTGACAAAACCTGACCCCATATACTCCGCGGCGTGCGTCGCGCCGCGGATGCCCTGGCGATCGCCGTGTCGATCCTCGCCGCCGCCCCCGCCGTTGCCGTCACGAGCTTCAAGCAACCCGGCTTCTCCGAGGCCGTCGTGTTCGAGGGCCTCGACCATCCCACGACCCTGCGCTTTCTGCCCGATGGCGGCGTTCTCGTCGCCGAGAAGAGCGGCGTGATCAAGATGTTCGACAGCGTTCTGGATCCCACACCCACGACGGTCGTGGACCTGCGCACACAGGTCCACAACTTCTGGGACCGCGGACTGCTCGGCCTTGCCGTGGATCCCGACTTCGCCGGCAACGGCCACGTCTACGCGCTGTACACACACGACGCGGCGATCGGAGGTGTGGCGCCGCGTTGGGGACCCGGTGACGGAACCTCCGATCCCTGCCCCACTCCGCCCGGTCCGACGACGGACGGCTGCGTTGTCAGCGGCCGGCTCTCGCGTCTGACCGCTTCCGGATCCGACTGGACGGCGAGCGAGCAGGTCCTGATCGAAGACTGGTGCCAGCAGTTCCCGAGTCACTCCATGGGATCTCTTTCCTTCGGCGCCGACGGATACCTGTACGTCAGCGCGGGAGACGGCGCGAGCTTCGACAACCAGGACTGGGGACAGTTCGGCGGCACGGCCGATCATCCGCCGACGACGCCCAAGAATCCGTGCGGAGATCCGCCCGTTCCCGTCGGCGGCAACCAGGTCAAGCCCACCGCCGAGGGAGGCGCTCTTCGCGCACAGAGTCCGCGGCGCGCCGTCGGCGAGCCCCGCGTCCTCAACGGTTCGATCCTCCGCGTCGATCCCGCTACGGGGGAAGGCGCCCCCGGCAATCCCTTCGCCGGATCCAGCGACGCCGACGAGCGGAGGATTATCGGCTTCGGGCTGCGCAATCCCTTCCGCATGACCGTCAAGCCCGGAACCAACGACGTCTGGATCGGCGACGTCGGATGGAACGACTGGGAGGAGATCGATCGGATCCCGGACTTAACATCCGCGCGCAACTTCGGCTGGCCCTGCTTCGAAGGCCCCGGCACGCAATATTCGGGGCTCAACATCTGCCCGGACACCGACGTGAACCCGATCTTCCAGTACAACCACGCGTCGGTCGCGGTCGCCGGAGACGGCTGCCCGGCCGGAGGCTCGGCGATCGCGGGTCTCGCGTTCTACCAGGGCGGCGCCAACTATCCCTCCACGTTTCAGAACGCGCTGTTCTTCTCGGACTACACGCGGATGTGCATCTGGGTGATGTTTCCTTTCCCCAACGGCGATCCGAATCCCGCGGCCGCCGCGCCGTTCGCCTCCGGCGCGCAGTCGCCCGTGGACTTGCAGATCGGTCCCGACGGGTTCCTCTACTACGTGGACTTCGACGGCGGACGGATCCTTCGCGTCGTCTACGGGCTCCACGCGGTCGCGAGCGCGAACCCCACGAGCGGACCGGTGCCGCTGTCGGTTCAGTTCGACAGCACCGGCACAACGCCCGGTTCACCCGGAGACACGCTCACGTACGCCTGGGACCTCGACGGCGACGGCCAGTTCGACGACTCGACCGAACCCTCTCCCTCGTTCGTGTACACGAGCGCCGGGACCTACAACGCCCGCCTTCGTGTGACCGATCCGCACGGCGGCTTCGACGTCAGCGCGCCGGTCACGATCAACGCCGGCAACGACGCGCCGACGGCCACGATCCTCACTCCGTCCGCGTCGTTGACGTGGAAGGTCGGCGACCCGATCTCCTTCTCGGGCCAGGCGACCGATCCTCAGGATGGCGAGCTGCCGCCGAGCGCTCTCTCCTGGACGGTCCTCATCCATCACTGTCCGTCGACGTGCCACACCCACGTCTACCAGACGTTTGCGGGAGTCGCCGGCGGCTCTTTCAATGCGCCGGACCACGAGTACCCCGCGTACCTCGAGATCCAGCTCACGGCGACGGACTCGGGCTCGCTGACGTCCACGGCGAGCGTCAACCTCAACCCACAGACTG
The DNA here is from genome assembly GCA_046724475.1 of Acidobacteriota bacterium. Classification (GTDB taxonomy): domain Bacteria; phylum Acidobacteriota; class Thermoanaerobaculia; order UBA5066; family Gp7-AA6; genus DAHUXD01. The sequence continues at coordinate 6,285 of JBKOVK010000168.1, forward strand.
TCGCGCTCACCTTCCAGTCGATACCGTCGGGACTGCTGATCTCCTCGGGTACGCTCACGCAGCCGGCGCCGTTCACCCAGACGGTCATCGTCAACGCGCAGGACACGATCGTCGCTCCGACGCAGGGCGCATATCCGACGACCTGGGAGTTCGTGAGCTGGTCGGACGGCGGACCTCAGAGCCACACGATCACGACACCGGCGGCTCCCGCGACGTACACCGCGACCTTCGCGGCGTACGCGGACCTGTCGGTCGCCATCACGGGAGCGCCCGATTCGATCTGCCAGGGCGTACCGCTGACGTACACGCTCGAAGTCGCCAACGCGGGGCCGTCGCGCGCGTCGGCGGTCTCGGTCGCCGACACGCTTCCCGCAGGAGCCACGCTCGTCTCGGCGGGCGGCGACGGCTGGACGTGCGGCGGCGAGGGCATCGTCACCTGCACGCGGCCGGTCCTCGACATCGGAAAGGCGCCTCCGCTGACGGTCGTCGTCCTTCCGGCCGCGGGAGCGGCGCAGAACGCCGCGGTGGTTTCGGGCACGACCACGGATCCCGCTGCGGCCAATGATGCCGCAAACGTCTCGACCACGGTCGTCGTGGCGCCCCCGGCGCCCGTCCTGACCGCCCCGAATTCAGCGCCGGTCGGCGCCGCGGGTCTGACGGCGTCGGTCCCGGATCATCCGGGATCGTCGTACACGTGGACGCTGACCGGCGGAACGATCACGTCCGGACAGGGCACGGCGCAGATCACCTTCGACGCCGGAGCGCCGGGCACCACGATGACGCTCCAGGTTACCGAGTCCGCCGGTGAGCCGTGCGCATCCCTGCCTGCGACGGCGCTCGTCCAGGTCGATTTCCTGGATGTTCCTCCCGAGCATCCGTTCCACGATTTCGTGAGCACGATCGCGCGCGCCGGAGTGAGCGTCGGCTGTGGCGGCGGCGCCTTCTGTCCCGACCGTCCCAACACGCGCGCCGAGATGGCCGTCTTTCTGCTGAGATCGAAGCTCGGGTCGACGCACGTCCCGCCGCCGGCGACCGGTAAGGTGTTCGACGACGTGCCCGCGAGCGATCCGTTCGCCCCCTGGATCGAGGAGCTCGCTTCCCTCGACATCACGGGCGGCTGCGGCGGAGGCAACTACTGTCCCGGCAGCCCGGTCACGCGCGCGCAGATGGCGGTCTTTCTCCTCAAGACGTACGAGGGCTCGGGCTACGAGCCGCCGCCCGCCACCGGCACCGTCTTCGACGACGTGCCGGCGTCCGATCCTTTCGCAGCATGGATCGAAGAGCTTTTCGCACGCGGGATCACGGTCGGCTGTCAGGTCGCGCCGCCGCTCTACTGCCCGCAACATCCAGTGACGCGCGGCCAGATGGCCGTGTTCCTAAGCAAGACATTCGGGCTCCAATAGCGCCCCCCGCAGAGCTCTTGACACCGTCCGTCTCTCGCGATAATAGTTAACCTAGTGGTTAACTATTCCGCGGCCGCCCTCGACGCCACGTTCTCGGCCCTGGCCGATCCGACGCGGCGCGCGATCCTGGCCAGCCTGGCCGAGCGGCCCGAGACGTCCGTGACGGAGCTGGCCCGTCCGTATGCGATGTCCCTTCCGGCGATCTCCAAGCACCTGCGCGTCCTGGAAGACGCCGGGCTTCTCGCGCGCCGCAAGGAAGGCCGCGTCCACCACTGCCGCCTCGTGGCCGCGCCGATGAAGTCCGCCGGCGCCTGGATCGAGCGGTATCAGCAATTCTGGGAGGAGCGTCTCGACGCTCTGAAACGGTATCTCGAGGAAACGCCTTCAAAGGAGGAGGTCTCATGGCAACGCCCCAAGCGGTCCAGGAAGAGCTCAAAGTCTCGCGCACGATCCGCGCCTCGCGGCAGAGGGTCTTCCGCGCGTGGACCGAGCCGGAATTGATGATGCGGTGGTTCGTCGAAGGAGATGACGAGATGCGGGTCTGTCGCATCGACCTGCGAGAAGGCGGGAGATACGAGTTCGAGGGCACCTCGAAGGGCCGGCCCTGGTCGGTCCGTGGCGAGTACCTCGAGGTCAAGCCACCCGAGAGGCTGGTCTACACGTGGACGTGGAGCCTCGATCCCGCGAAAGGCGAGTCGACCGGCGACGACACGCTGGTGACGATCGACTTCATCGACCGTGGCAAAGAAACCGATGTCGTCCTGACGCACGAGCGCTTCGCGAGCGCGAAGGCCCGCGAGGAGCACGCGAAGGGTTGGATGGGATGCCTGGACCGCCTGTCGAAGCTGGCGGAAGGAGAGGAGGAGTTTCGATGAAGACCCGCATCGCGATCATTTCCGCTTTCACCGTCCTGGCGGCCGCCATCGCCTCCGCGTCCGACCCCGCCAACCCCGCCTGGGACAAGATGAAGTCCCTCGTCGGCACCTGGCAAGGCACCGCGGATGGCCGGCCCGTTTCGGTGACCTACACGCTCGTCTCCAACGGCACGAGCCTCATGGAGAGCCTGACCGGCGACCATGACACGAACATGATCACGATGTACGCGCCGGACGGAGCCTCGATCCTCGCGACGCACTACTGCGCCGCCGGCAATCAGCCGCGCATGCGCGCGAAGGCGCTCTCGGGAGACGTGAAGTCGCTGGACTTCCAGTTCGTCGACGCGACCAACACCGGCGCCTCGCCGGAGGTCATGAAGCGCCTCGTCGTCACGTTCCAGGATCCGGCCCACTTCACGCAGTCCTGGACCTCGAACACCGCGGGCAAGGAGCAAACGACGGATTTCGTGTACGCGCGGACGAAATGACGTGCGAAGAGGGCGCCGGACCTCAGAACCCCGGCGCCCTCCACACCTCTTTGCCCTCCAGTAACGTCCAAAGCACCTTCGCGTCGTGGATCTGCGAGGGCGGGATCTCGAACAGGTTCTTGTCGAGCACGATCAGGTCTGCCGATTTTCCCACCTCGAGTGAGCCCGTCTCCTTCTCCTGAAAGTCCAGATATGCCCCCCCGATCGTGTAGCCCGCAATGGCTTCGGGCAGCGCGATCCGTTCCTCGGGCAGCCACGGAGCTCCCGGGCCCCGCGACGGCTCGCGGTGCGTGATCGCAACCTCGATCCCGTCGAGGGGATTCATCGAAGACACGCTCCAGTCGCTCCCGAACGCGATGAATCCGCCGGACGCGGCCACGCTCGCAATCGGATAGATCCAGCGCGACCGGGCCGGGCCGAGCTCCGGCTCGGTCAGCTCGGTGATGTACTTGTCGCCATTGGCCCAGAAGGGCTGGAAGTTCGCGATGACTCCCAGCCGCCGAAACCGCGGGATGTCGGCCGGATCGATCAGCTCGAGGTGCGCGATGTGGTGGCGCGAGTCCCGGGCGCCGTTGGCCGTTCGGGCGGCCTCCAGCGCGTCCAGCGTCATCCGGATGCCCCGGTCTCCGATCGCGTGCACGTGGATCTGGAAGCCGTCCCTGTCCAGTGCCGTGGCGAGCTCGCGAAAGACCGCCGGCTCCAGGTTCGCCTTGCCAAGATTCCCGTTCGTGCCCACGTACGGCTCGAGCACCGCCGCGGTCTTCGTCTCGAGGACGCCGTCGGCGAATATCTTGACTCCGTGCGTCGTGAGTCGCTTGCCCTGATACTTGCCACGCAGGCCTTGAATGCGGGGAATGTCGGCCACGGCCTTGTCCGTGTCACAGGTGATCGAGGCGCGTATCCGGGCCGTCAAAGCCCCGCGCGCATCGAATGCAGCATAGGCCGCCAGTTCTTCCTCCGAGGCGCTGGCTTCCTGCAACGATACGAGACCGAACCCGTTGGCGATTTTCAAGGCCTGGGCCAGGCCCTCCTCGAAGTCCTTCGGCGTGTGCTTTGGCAGCAGTCGGCTGACCAGCTCCGACGCTTCTTCGCGCAGCGCCCCCGACGGCTCGCCGGTCTTCGGATCGCGCTCGATGCGACCATGCGGCGGATCGGGCGTGTTCTTCGTGATTCCGGCGAGCGCCAGCGCCTTCGAGTTCGCCCAGGACGAATGGCCGTCCATCGCGTAGAGCAGCGCCGGACGGTTCGGGACGACGGAATCCAGCGCCTCCCGTGTGGGGTTCGCGTTCGGGAAGAGCGGAAGGTCCCATCCCCCGCCGCGAATCCACTTCGCGTCGGGATGCGCCGCGGCGTACTTGCGAATGGCTTCGAGCACCGCCTCCCGCGACTCGAGGCCGTGAAGATCGCACTCCAGCGCCTCGATGCCTCCCGACACCGGATGGACGTGGGAGTCGTGGAACGCGGGGAGAACCATCTTTCCGCCGAGATCGACGACGCGCGTGCTCGGACCGGCGCGGGTCTTCGCCGCGGCGTCCGTGCCGACGAGCACGATGCGGCCGTGGGCGATTCCCACGGCCTCGGCCCAGCTCCTCGCGCCGTCGACGGTGTAGACGGCACCGCCCGTCAGCATGATCTCCGCCGGCGCGATGACCGGCGGCGGGGCGAAGCCCGCCAGCGCCGCGGCGAGTCCCGCGGCTGCCGCCGCGGCCCAGGCCGCGCGCTTCACTTCTTCTCCTTCGGCGGGGCGCCCGCGGCGATGCGCCCGACGATCTCGTCGGTCAGCGCGTTGGGAATCGGGATCGAGAGGTTGTATTGCGCAATCTTCCAGGACCCGTCCGGCTGCAGGACCAGGACGCCGGAGCCCCGGCAGGTCCCGAGCGACGCGTTCGCGAGGGTCTCGTCGAACCAGGAGACGCGCCGATCCGGGGAAAACGAGATCCAGCGCGCCTTCGCCCGGTAGGTCCAGCCTTTTCCACTGGCGAAGTGAGGATGCGCCCACTTTCGAAACTCCTCCCTCGTCCAGCGCTCGGTCGGGTCGGTTCCCAGGAAGACCGCGTCGGAGGTGAGGAGAGAGAAGTACTTGTCCTCGTTCGCCGCCGCGGCCGCCGCATGAAAGGCGTCGAGCACGCCGGCGACGGCCCCCGATGCAAACATCCCGTCGGTCGACTGCGCGCCGAGAACGCCCGCGAACAGCCACACCGCCAGACACAGTCCTCGCCGCATTCGACCTCCTCGAGACACGAGCGTCAGTGCTTTTCCGCCGCGGCTTCCGCCACGCCCCCGCGGCATCGTGCGACCGCCGCGGCCGCCTCCGCGGAGCCGGAGGACCGGAGCGATGACAGCCGACCCGCTTTGGTCAACCGAACGTAGATGTCGTCGGCCCTCGCATACAGAGAGCAGGCCACGTCGAGATTCGCCGCCTTCTCCTTGACCTTGCCGATTGCCAGATACAGATCCGCCAGCGCTCCCGCCGCCCAGGCATTTCCCGGGTCGCCCGCGACGATGGGCTCGTAAAGGACGCGGGCACGCTCAAACTCGGCCAGCGCGCCGGCCGAGTCTCCCAGCCCCGCTCGCGCCTGCCCGATGTTGTGGCGCGACATCGCGACTCCGAGGCGGCCGTCCACGTTCTTCGCGTCCGCGGCCGCCATGGACTCGAACAGTACGAGCGCTCGCTGGTACTGATCCACCGCAGCGCGATGGTCGCCCCGGCCCTCGTAGTATCCGCCGATGGCCCAGCGCAGATATCCGAGGTCCCGCTGGAGCTGCGTGCTCGCCGGTTCCTTGACGCGGAGGGCCTCTTCGAGCTCCACCGCCTCGTCGTAGGACTTCAAAGCGCCCTCCGCGTCGCCTCGGGAATCCAGCGCCTCGCCCACGAGGTAGAGGTTCTGTCCGAGACTGCGGCGCGCCGCGCGATCGCCCGGGTCCGCGGCCAGCCGCGTTCGGAGGATCGCCGCCTGATTCCGGAGCGCGTCGTAAGCCTCGCCGTAGCGTCCGGCCGCCGTCTGGTAGAAGGAATAGAACTGCCATGCCTGGGCGAGCTCGCGCTGCCGTTCCGCGTCTCCGGGGTGGCGCTCGGCGAGCGCGCGGACCAACGGCAGTCCCTTCTCCCCCATCGCCACCGCGGCATGGGCGTCTCCCGCGAGGAGTTGGATCCCTCCACCCGTCAGGTACGCCTTCGCAAGCGTCGACTGCTCCGCGTCGTCGGCCTTGCCCGCTTCCACGACCGGGGCGAGCAGAGCAATCGCCTTGCCGTAGCTCTGCAGCGCTCCCGGAACGTCTCCGAGGTTCGGCATGTACCCGTTTCCCTGGACGTCGCCGACCTTCAAGTAGGCCTCGGCGAGCTCGCGCCGCAGCTCGCGGTCGCCGGCCGACTCCCGCGCGAGATCGTCGAGGTACTCGAGCGCCCGCTTGACGATGAGGGCGCGCGCCGGCGTCGAACCGGGAAGATCCTGGATCGCGTCGTGGAACTCGAAGAGAAACGAGCTCGCGAGCCGGCGCACGTCGTCGAACCGGCGCTGGGCTCGCGCCTCGGCGGCCCGGGCGCGGCGGGCTTCGCGCAGCGTGGCGACCACCCCTCCCGCCAGGGCGATCGCGACGACAGCCGCCGCCGCCAGGATGACCCGGTGCCGCCGCGCGAACTTTCCGGCACGGTAGGAGAACGTGCCCCGCCGCGCGAGGACGGGCACGCCCGTCCGGTAACGCCTCAGGTCGGCGGCCAGCTCACCCACCGAGGAGTACCGGCGCTCGGGCTCCTTGCGCATCGCCTTCAGCACGATGGCGTCGAGGTCGCCCTGCAGCTCCCGTGACTTCGCGGCGACGCTGGGCTTTTCGGGATCGCGGTCGCAGACGACGCGCACCAGCTCTCCCGGCTCGTTTCCTGTGACGTGATAGGGCTTGCGGCCGGCGAGCAGCTCGTAGAGAACGACGCCGAGCGCGTAGATGTCGCTGGCGGTCGTGACGCGCTCGCCCCGAATCTGCTCGGGACTGGCGTAGTCCGGCGTCAGCATTCGGAACAGCGTCCCCGTCTCCGCCGCGAGGACGGGAGCGCCGTCCGGGTTCAGCAGCTTCGCGATCCCGAAGTCCAGCAGCTTCGGCACGCCGTCCGCCGTCACGAGGACGTTACCGGGCTTGATGTCCCGGTGGACGACCAGGTTCTGGTGGGCGTACTGCACCGCGGCGCACACCTCCCCGAAGAGCCGCAGCCGCGCGTCGATCGGGAGGCGGCGCCGGTCGCAGTACTCGATCAGCGGCTCGCCCTCGACGTATTCGAGGACGAAGTAGGGTTCCCCGTTCGACGTCGTGCCGCCGTCGAGCAGCCGGGCGATGTTCGGGTGCTCGAGGGACGCGGAGATCTGCCGCTCGCTGCGGAAGCGCTCCAGGGCGAAGTCGCTGGCCATGCCGGGCCGGATCAGCTTGACCGCGACTTTCTTCTGGTACTGGTCGTCGGCGCGACGGGCGAGGTACACCATCCCCATGCCGCCTTGCCCGAGCTCCGAGAGCAGTCCGTAAGCGCCGACGCGCTCGCCCGCGCGGGACGGAGGTCCGGCAGGCTCCGGCTCGGGCAGCCGGACTTCCGGAGGAGAGTCGAAGAAGCCCCAGTCCTCGCCGCCGGCCGCCAGCAGCGACTCCACCTCGGTCTGAAGCGTCCGGTCCCCGGCGCACGCGGTGTCGAGATACTCCGCCCGCTCCTCGGGAGGGAGATCCATCGCCTCGCCGAGGATGGTTTTGACGCGCGCCCAAGCCTCCGGAGTCATGGCTCGGCCGGAGGCTCGATCGGACCCGTCATGGCCGTTCAAAAGGTCTCTTGGACGAGGAATTAGAACACACGGCGAAAAACCCGACTTTCCCTTGATCCCTTCCGCCCACCGGCTGCGCGTGTGCATGGACGGCTGGATTTCTGCGTCGGGAGCCGGACGCCCTTTGAAACTTATCGGGGTCTCTTCGCGTTAATAACAGCGGACGCAGGGACCCGCCAATGGAACTCGAGCCCGGCGCCGGCCGGTCGCTCGAAGGAACGGGGGGAATCATGAGCTCGCTCGCACTACGTGCCAAGTCTGCCCGGATTGCCCTGGTGTTGTCGCTGTGTGCCGCTGCGGCCTCCGCGACGACGTACACGGTCACCAACACCGCCGACAGCGGTGCGGGATCGCTGCGACAGGCGATCACGGACGCCAACGCCAACGGCGGCACCGACACCATCGCGTTCAACATTCCCGGGAGCGGCGTGCACACCATCAACGTGCCGACCGCGCTGCCGACGATCACGTCGCCCGTCGTCATCGACGGCACGACGCAGCCCGGCTTCGCGGGGAATCCGCTGATCGAGCTGCACGGCGTACAGGCTTACGGACTCCAAATTCAGGCGGGCAGCAGCACGGTTCGCGGTCTCGTCTTGAACGGCTTTGCGACCTCGATCCTCCTGCAGAACGGCGGCGGCAACCTCATCCAGGGCTGCTACATCGGCACCGACGCGACGGGCACTGTTGGCGCCTCCGCGGGCGGACTTGGGATTCGCATCATCAGCTCCGACAACAACACCATCGGCGGGACGACGCCCGGGTCGGGAAACCTGCTCTCGGGGAACGGTTCCGTGGCCCTCAACGTGGAGTCCGCGGATGGCACGATCGTCCAGGGCAATCGGATCGGCACCGACATCACCGGCACGGTCGCTGTGCCGAACGGATCCGCCATCGGCGTCGACGGCGACAACGCCACGATCGGCGGCAGTGCGGCCGGGGCGGGCAACGTGATTTCCGGAAATGTCGGCTCCGGCCTCGCGATCACCTACGGTTCGGGATTCGTGATTCAAGGAAATTTCATCGGCACGGACATCACCGGCACGAAGGCGCTCGGCAACGGCATGGGAATCAACGACTCGGGAGGCACGAACATCACGATCGGCGGTAGCGGCCCCGGAGAAGGGAATCTCATCTCGGGCAACCACGGCTACGGCATTTACTTCTACAACTTCGCGTCCGACACGACGATCCAGGGGAATCTCATCGGCACGGACGTCACCGGAACGCTTCCTCTCGGGAACATTACGGGAATCGCCGCCGCGAACGTCGATTCAGGTCTCATCGGCGGCACGGGGCCGGGGCAAGGCAACGTCATCGCGTTCAATTCTGGCTACCTGGCCTACAGCCTGCCGGTCGGCATCCTCACTTACACCGGTGCGCACCACATCACGATCCGCGGCAACTCAATCCACGACAACGAGCAGCTCGGCATCGCTTTCACCGGCGCCGGCCCAACGCCGAACGATCCCGACGACTCGGATGTCGGCGGCAACGATCAACTCAACTTCCCGATCGTCCGGTCCATCGTCCACGGAGCCTCGAGCACCGAGATCGTGGGCAAGTACCACAGCGCGCCCTCGACGACCTATCAGCTCGACTTCTACGCCAACCCGTCCTGCACGCGCTTTCCGAGGGACTTCGACGAAGGAGAAACCTATCTCGGCTCCTCTCAGATCACGACGGATGCCGCCGGACACAAGGAATTCGATATCACGTTGCCCGTCGCCACCGTGGACGGCGCGCGCATCACCGTGACCGCCACGGACCCGCTCGGCAATACCTCCGAGTTTTCGCAGAGGATCATCTTCTCGATGAATCCGTCATCCGGACCGGCTTCGGGCGGCCGGCCCCTCACCGTCAATGGCACCGACTTCTTCGAACCAATCACGATGTCGATCGGCGGCGTGTCGACGCCTTACACGTTCGTCAGCGATCACACGCTGTATTCCACCTCCCCGGACCTTCCGCCGGGCACGGTCAACGACATCGTCGTCACGACTCCCGACGCCACCACGGGAACGCTGGTGAAGGGATGGGTAGCGGACTTCCTCGACGTGCCCGAGAATCATCAGTTCCACTCCTACGTCACCACGCTGGTGTCCAACGCCATCACCGTCGGCATCGGAGGGGGTCTATACGGGGTGGATCAGCCGACGAAGCGTCAGCAGATGGCGGTCTTCCTGCTGAAGGCACGCCACGGTCTCTGCTACGTGCCGCCGCCTTGCACCGGCGTCTTCCCCGACGTCCCGTGCCCTTCCCTGTCGTTCGCTCCCTGGATCGAAGCGCTGGCCGCCGAGCAGATCACGGGAGGATGCGGCGGCGGTCTCTACTGCCCAGACATTCCGGTTCGGCGAGACCAGATGGCGGTGTTTCTCCTGAAGTCGAAGTACGGTCCCGACTACGTCCCGCCGGCCTGCACGGGCGTGTACGCCGACGTTCCCTGCCCGGGACAGTTCGCCAACTGGATCGAGCAGCTCGGCGCGGAGCAGATCACTGGTGGCTGCGGCGGCGGCAACTATTGCCCCGCCAGCTCGAACACGCGCGGACAGATGGCGGTGTTCATAGTGAAGACCTTCAACCTTCAATAGTGAGACGGCGCCTCACCCTAACCCTCTCCCCCCACCGGGGGGAGAGGGAGAAGGGGCCGCCCTTGCGTTTCAGCCTCCGGGCCGGATCTCTCTCGCGAGCCAGGCGCGCGCGGTCTGCCACTCACGCTTGACCGTCGCGGGAGAGATGCCGGTCACCTCCGCGGTCTCCTCGACCGTCAGTCCGCCGAAGAACCGCAGCTCGACGATCCGGGCCTGTCGCACGTCGAGAGTCTCGAGGCCCGTGAGCGCCTCGTCGAGAGCCAGAAGCTCGGGGTCCCGGTCGACGTCCTCGAGGCCGGGTCCAGTCTGGAGTCGATAGACGGCGCCATCGCGTTTGGCGGCCTGCCGGCGGCGGGCGTGGTCCACGAGGATCCGCCGCATCATCTGCGCCGCGATCCCGAAGAAGTGCGCCCGGTTCTGCCAGTTCACGCTGCGCTGGTCCACCAGCCGCAGATAGGCCTCGTGGACCAGGGCGGTGGGCTGGAGGGTGTGATCGGAGCGCTCTGCGCGGAGGTAAGACGCCGCGAGCTTGCGCAACTCCCCGTACACGAGCGGCATGAGCCGCTCGAGCGCCTCCCGGTTACCTCCGCTCCATTCCCTCAGGAGACCGGTGACGTCCCGCTCGGGAACCTCGTCCATGGGTGGATTACCCCCTGGATGCGCCGGATTAGACCACAGGAGCCACTCGTGAGCCCGATTCAGGCGCGTCTGCGCGTGTCAACCAGGAAGCGGAGGGCGCAAGGGGGGTGGGAGCCGGCGCTCAACCCGCTCGAGATCCGGAACACCAGGGAGGAGGAGCCATGGCGTCAGGGACCTTCGAGCTTTCACCCGGAATCGCCGCCGCGGCGCCTCCGGCTTCCGCGGATCTGGGCATTCGCATGGCCGCCACGGCGATCGACATGGTCATCGTGGGAACGACCGCCACCATCGCCGCCCTCGGAGCCCACCTGGTGTTCGCGATCCTGCCCCGCTCCGTCCGGGAATGGGAGTCGGCGGGACTCCTGATCCTTGCCGGCGTGGTGATCGTCGGCTACTTCGTCTACTTCTGGGGCGTCGAGGGCATCACGCCGGGCAAACGGATGCTGGGCCTGCGCGTCACTCGATCGGGGTCACTCCCGGCGCGGCCGTCGATCGGCGTGGGCCGCGCCCTGCTGAGACTGATCGGGATGACCGCCGGAGGACTCTTCTTCGTGGATCTGCTGGTCGCATTCCTGCACCGCGACCACCGCGC
>JBKOVK010000310.1:0-4033 GCA_046724475.1 Acidobacteriota bacterium
GGAGCCCGAGCGGCTGACCGAGTTCGCCAACCAGCTCGTCATGAAGGCCTATCAGAGCGGCCTTTTCATGTACGCCGACTCGGACCTGAAGTTCGACCAGCCGCAGGCCGAGGTGGTCTTCGACCGCGACAAGCTGCGCGCCCAGGGCGTGGATCTGGGCCAGGTCGGCCGCGATCTCTCGACAATGCTCGGCGGCAACTACGTCAACCGGTTCTCGATCCAGGGCCGCAGCTACAAGGTGATTCCGCAGGTCAAGCGCGCCGAGCGCCTGACGCCCGACCAGCTCTCCAACATCTACGTTTCGGGCGCCGGCGGAAAGCTTGTTCCGCTCTCGACGTTCGCGACCCTGAAGACCTCGACGCAGCCGCGCGACCTGAAGCGTTTCCAGCAGCTGAACGCCGTGCGCATCCAGGGCGTCATCCCGCCGGGTGTGCCCCTGGACTCGGCATTGAAGGTGTTGGAGACGGAATCGGCACGGATCCTGCCGAAGGGATTCACGGTGGACTACGCGGGCGAGTCGCGGCAGCTGCGCGTTGAGGGGAGCAAGTTCCTCTTCACGTTCCTGCTGTCGGCCATCCTAATCTATCTCGTGCTCGCGGCGCAGTTCGAGAGCTTCCGCGATCCGTTCATCGTTCTCGCGGGGTCCGTGCCCCTGGCTCTGTCCGGCGCTCTCTTGTTCTCGTTCCTCGGCGTGACGACGCTCAACATCTACAGCCAGGTCGGTCTCATCACGCTCGTCGGGCTGATCGCCAAGAACGGAATCCTGATCGTCGAATTCGCCAACAAGCTCCAGGAGACCGGCCTGCCGAAGCTCAAGGCGGTGGTCGAGGCGGCCGAGACGCGCCTCCGGCCGATCTTGATGACGACAGCCGCGACGGTCATGGGGCACATGCCCCTGGTCTTCGCCCGCGGTCCGGGAGCCGGAGCGCGAAACTCGATCGGCTTCATGCTCGTCACCGGCATGATCATCGGCACCGCGTTCACGCTGTTCGTCGTGCCGTCGATCTACGTGCTCGTGGCCAAGACGCACAAGAAGGACGAGGGTGTGGAAGTCGAGGCCGAGGTCCGGGAGCTGAAGGAAGCCGCAGTCTAATCAAGGACGGGATCCCTCGCTGCGCTCGGGATGACAGGGTTCGGGTGTCATCCCGAGGAGCGCAGCGACGAGGGATCCCGAACTTGTTACGTCCTGAGTACCCGTCCCCGATCCACGGCCCACGCCGCGAGGGCCAAAACGCCGTAGAGCGCCAGGGCCTGGACGCCGAACGCGCGGTCGCTCGCGGGATCCGGCATGAGGGGCGTCGCGACGGTGATCGCTGCGAGCAGCAGGACGAAAACGGCCGAGGCCACGGCCCAGCGAGCGCTCTTCGCCCGTGTCGCCCGCATGTAAACGGCGGCGCCCGCGACGAGAACGGCGAGCTCGAGGGCGACGCCGGCAGCCGGATGGTTCCACAACCCGAGCCCGACTTTCGGCGACGACGGATCCAGTCCGAGCGGCAGATCGCGTGTGTGCATCGGCACGTCGAGGAGGAAATGGGAGAAGACCGCTCCTCCCAGAACGGCCGCCGCGATTCGCCGGTCGCGCGAACGCAGGTGTCGCGCGGCCACCAGCGTGACGAGAGCCGTCGCCGCCGACCACAAGAGCGCGCCCAGGAGACTGTGGGTGTACGGCATCCAGTAGAGGTCATAGGGGTTGTAGGCGGTGTACCCGTGCACGATCCGGAGCTTTTCGATGCCCAGGAGCACGAACAGGGCGAACAGGATGTCGAGGAGCTGAACGGCCAGAAACAACACGGCCAGCGAGACGCGCGGCGCGGGCTTCTTGCCGGCGAAGGACACCCCGTAGTGTCCGACGAACATTGGGCGAGAGGCTAATCGCAGTCCAGGCCCGCCCGCAACCGGGAATTGGGTGTAGCGTCGGCGCATGAGCATGCGGAAATGGTTCGCTCTCGCCATCCTGTCGTGCGGCCTCGCCGCCGCGAGCCCCCAGGAACCCTCGAAAGTCGCGCCGGATGCGCCGAAGGGATCTCCGCGCGAGGCGGAGCTGGCAAAGCGGGCATCCGCCATCGTCGACGCCTTCTCCGACAACGAACCCGTCTTTACCCGGGACGGCAAGCGTGTCGTCTTCCTTTCCAACCGGGACGGCCTGCCGCAAATCTACGTCGCGGACGTCGACCGGCCCGAAGCGCCGGCGACGCGCGTGGTCAAGACGACGGAGCGGATCAACGCCGTATTGCCGCTTCCGGACGGGAAGACGCTCATCTTCACGTCGGACCGTGGCGCCGACGAGAACTGGTCCGTGTTCACGTGCGGTCTGGACGGGAACGGCCTGACGGAACGGACTCCCGAAACCCGAATGCAGCGCAACGTTCCGCTCGTACCGGACGGCGCGCCGCAAACGGCTTTCTACAGCGCGCGCGCCCTGTCGAGCCCCGCGTCGAGCATCTATTCGCTATCGCTGACGCCGGGCTCCCGGGAGCAGAAGATCTACGAAGACAAGCTGCCGGGAGGGCTTGCCGACGTCAGGCGCGACGGCAAGCAGGCCATCTGGCTCCAGTTCCCGAGCGCCAGCGACATGCACCTCGTGCTGGTCGACCTCGCCAAAGGCACCGGACGCACGATTTATCCGCCCGAGGGAGCGCCGAAGGCCGCGATCAGCAACGCGTCCTTCTCCGCCGACGGCAAGCGGATCCTCGTCGCGACCGACGCCGGCGGCGAGCAGTGTCTCGTCCTGGCCCTCGACACCAGCGGCAAGGAAGTTGCGCGCTACGCGGAGACGCGGTTCCCGGGCGCCGACGTCGAGTCCCTCGTCGTCTCGAAGAAGGGCGACCGCGTCGGTTTGAGCCTCGGCGCCGGCAACCGCAACGACGTGCGGATCCTCGACGCGGCGACCCTGAAGCCGGCGGTCGAGGTGACTCTTCCGCTGGGAACCGGAAGCGTGGGCTACTTCTCGGAAGACGGAAAGCTCGTGACGGCGACCTGGTCGACGCCGGATTCGCCCGGATCGATCTATGCGATCGACGCCGCGACCGGGAAGGCGCTGCCGTTGCGCAAGGAGCCGCGTCCGACTCTGGAAGGCCTTCCACGTGTCGAAGCTTCGATCGTGGAGGTGCCGGCCTTCGACGGACTGAAACTGCCGACGAACGTGTACCTGCCGGCCGGCGGGAACGGGCAGAAGCGGCCGGTCATCGTCTCCTACCACGGCGGACCCGCCGGTTCTTCCCAGATTCGCTGGTCACCGGCCGTGCGCTACTGGACCAGCATTGGCTACGCATTCGTCGAACCCAACGTCCGCGGCTCTTCCGGGTTCGGCCGCGCCTTCGAGATGGCCGACAACGGCCCCAAACGTCTCGACGCGTTCAAGGACATCGAGACCACGGCGCGCTGGGCGGCCTCGCAGCCCTGGGCGGACAAGGACCGGATGGTCGTGTACGGCGGCAGCTACGGGGGCTATACCGTTCTCATCGCCCTCGAGCGCTGGCCGAGCGTGTGGAAGGCGGGAGTGGATCTCTTCGGCGTCGCGAACATGACGACGTTCCTCCAGTCGACTACCGGCGTCATCCGCGAGATTTTCAAGGTCGAGTTCGGCGACCTCGAGAAGGACGGCGCATTCCTGAAGACGATCTCGCCGATCGAGGAGGTCGACAAGATCCAGGCACCTCTCTTCGTCTATGCTGGCGCCAACGACCCGCGTGTCCCGCGCCCGGAGTCCGACCAGATCGTCCAGGCGCTTCGGACGCACAAGGTCCCCGTCGAGTACATGGTGGCCGAAAACGAAGGACACTCGCTCTCCCGGAAGGAGAACCAGGTCGCGTTCTTCAGCCGCGCGGGAGTGTTCCTCGAGACGCAGCTGAAGTAGCGGTCGAGCCATGCGACGAGCCTTCCGTACCCTTGTCGTCTGTGTGTGCGCCACCGCAGCGGCCCTGGCGCTCGCATCCACGAACAAGCCGGTCCTCCACGGCAAGCACTGGGTCGCGATCACGGGCAAGCCTCTGGCCGCGACCGCCGGTGCGATGACCTTCCAGAAGGGCGGCAA